>NZ_QHKO01000008.1 GCF_003260125.1 Lujinxingia litoralis | reverse complement strand
TGATGATGACGGCGAAGGCGACGAAGAAGAGCTCGTCTGACCTGTCAAAAGATGGCCCTTATCAGGGCCTGAGCGCGACGCCGGCACATTGCGGGCTGCAGATCCGGCGTCGCGTCCCCCCATGCCGAAGCCTCAGAGGTGCCCATCTCCTCTGACGCTTCGGCGTTTTTATGAAAGGCCCCCCGGCCTGCTCAGGGCGCGAACCCGAAGCTCATCTTCACCGCCCGGTACTCCGGGTGCACCTGGCCATCGCGATCGCGGATGATCAACGGTGGCTCCTCCCAGGTCTGTCCCCGCATGTCTTCGGGCAAATCCTGGTTACGCATCATCACAAAAAGCCCCACCAGGGGCGGGTTGTCCTCCCGGAAGATCACCGGGCGCCAGCGCACGATCGTCATCCCGGCCTTCTCGGCCGCCTCCCAGGGGCGAGCCTTCTGCCCGGGGCGATCCACGGGGAACACGCAGGTGAAGATGCCTCCGGGCGCCAGATGCTCCGCGGCCACCCGGGCGTAATCCACCACCGAGCCCCGCACCTCAAAGCGGCACGCCACCTTCTGCGGATGATCCCCCTGGGTCCCATCGCTCAGCGGCCAGTAAGGCGGACTTCCCAGCACCAGATCAAAGCGCTCCTCCTCGCCAAGGACCTGCGGATCGCGAAAATCGCCCTGACGGATCTCGTAGCGCTCCTTTAGCCCGTTGTACGCCGCGGAGCGACGGGCCAGCGCCACGCTCTCCTCCTGGGCCTCCACCGTCACAAAATGGGCTCCGCGCAGTCGCCAGGCAGCACTCATCCCCACCGACCCCACGCCGCTGCCCAGATCCAGCACCCGGCCGGCGCTCGGGCACCAGGAGGTTCCGTACCAGGCGGTGAGCACATCATCGGTCGAGAAGCGATGCCCTTTCTTGAGCTGAAAGATCCGGAAGAACCCGCTGAGCGCATCGATCGACTCCCCCTCCCCGGCTTCAAACTCCTGAAGGCGCGCCACATCGGGCAGGGGACCGGGCACCGCCCAGTCCTTAAAATACGGCTCTACATTCCGAATATCGCGTTTGGCTCGACCCATCTCATACACCTTCGCCGCTCCGCTACGCGGCCGGCGTTACTTACGTTAGTCTTAGCTTTCTTCCACCACATCGCGGCGTGCTGCAGGCTCACCAGCCACCGGGCTCCCCCAAAGCCCTTCGCCGGCGCGACGCGAACCCGCCTGTGAGTCAATAGCCCAGCGAGATCAGGTCGCGACGCTCCTCCACCGCCCGGCGCATCGCCTCCAACAGCGCCCACCCGCGCAGCATCTGCCAGACCTCCGGGGTGTCGCGCCCGGCGCAGGTGTTAAAGAGTTCGAAGCGCGCCTCCTGCCCCATCGCTCCCACCTTCTTAAAGCGGCGTACCACCTGTCCGGGCGTCCACTCCAGCCCCACCTTCGGGGCCAGATCCACCAGCAGGTCGGCCAGATAGGGCGCGTACGATTCGCACTCATCTCGGCTCAGCCAGCCGTGGGGCCAGCTCGCCAGATAACGCACCGCCTGGGGCATCTCGGGCTGAGGATGACGAAAAAACACCCCGCGCAGGGGCCGACAGGCCACCTTCCACCCCAGATCGCGAGAGAGCGGATACCAGTCCAGGCTCACCCAGCGCGAGCGTTGCCAGCCCGGCCACACATCCAGCCCGATGTCCTGGCAGAGCAGGCGCAAAAACTGGCTGTAGAAACCGGTCAACGCCGCGTACACCTCCCAGGGAGCCTGCGCCAGGGGCGGCAGATCCCAGAAGACGCCCTCCCCATCGAGGATTTTCTCCACATAAGGCCGGGCGCTCTCCGGAACCTGATCGCGGATCACCACCCGCAGCGCCGGCGCATACACGCTGCTTCGGTGGAGCTGCTCGTTGATGCGCTCCAAACTCCCCAGCAGGTACTGATTGCCTTCACCCATCGCTCAGTCGCCTCTGCTTCATCCCTGGCCGGACCGCTCCCGATACCATCCTTCCATCCTGACTCTGGCGGTCCACACGCCCCGGCCCCGTGGCTACAACACCGGCTCTGGCGAGGTAAAGGGGCCCAGCGCCTGGGCCCGGGAGCAGAACTGCTGAAAACGCACGCGCTTGACCTCGATCCGATCGCCGGGAATCGAGAGCACCACTCCGTCGACCACCAGGATCATCCCATCCTGGCGCAGGCGCCGCAGGCAGCGCCTCAAAAAGGCACCCACATCGTGGCGGGTGCGGCGCTGGCCAACGTTCAGGTCATGAAGTTCCAGAACCTCACAGCCCTCCAGGCGCGGCTCCTCGGTGCTGCCACCGATCAGGGCGCGGACCACCGCCCCATCACAGGCGTACTCCCGCAGTCCCGTGTACACCCCGCCCGGGGGCACATGCAGACGCTGCCAGCTCTCCGAGGGCTCGATCACCGCCATCCTTTACGCGCTCTGCTTCTCGTAGACCAACATCGGCTTCTCCCGATGCAACACGCTCTCTTCGGTGATCACGCACTCGCGCACGTTCTCCAGGCTGGGAAGCTCATACATAATGTCGAGCATCACCTCCTCGATGATCGCACGCAGCCCGCGGGCCCCGGTCTTGCGCTTGATGGCCTCCCGCACGATGGCGACCATCGCCTCCTGATTGAAGCGCAGCTTGACCTTCTCCAGTTCAAACAACTTCTGGTACTGCTTGACCAGGCTGTTTTTGGGCTTCCAGAGGATCTCCACGAGCATGTCTTCGCTCAGCTCGTCAAAGGCCACGATCACCGGGAAGCGCCCCACGAACTCCGGGATCATCCCGAACTTGACCACGTCCTCCGGACGCACATGGCGCAGCAGATCATTGCTGCTTTCCAGGCGTTTGGAGAAGTCGGCGCCAAAGCCCATCTGACTCTTGCCGATGCGACGAGCGATGATGTCGGTCAGGCCCTGAAAAGACCCGCTGGCGATGAAGAGGATGTTGCCGGTGTCGACCTGAATGAACTCCTGCTGGGGGCGATTGCGCGAGCCCTCCGGGGTGATCATCACCTTCGACGCCTCCACCATCTTCAAGAGCGCCTGCTGCACGCCCTCACCGCCCACGTCACGGGTGGAGGAGGGGCTGTCTCCGCGGCGGCTGATCTTGTCGATCTCGTCGATGCACACGATGCCGCGACTGGCGCGTTCCACGTCGCGATCGGCGGCGAGCCACAGATTCTTGACCACATTCTCGACGTCTTCGCCCACGTAGCCGGCCTCGGTCAGGCTGGTGGCATCGGCGATGGTGAAGGGCACGTCGAGCTTTCGGGCCAGCGACTGCGCCATCAGGGTCTTGCCGCTGCCGGTGGGACCGATAAGCAGGATGTTGCCCTTGGTCAGCTCCACGCCCTCGTCTTCTTCGTGGGGCTCGGCGCCGCCGGCCTCCAGCTCCGCGGTACGAATGCGCTTGTAGTGGTTGTACACCGCGACCGAGAGCGCGCGCTTGGCGCGATCCTGCCCCACGATATGCTCGTCGAGGAAGGTCTTGATCTGGGAGGGACGCATCTCCTTGAGCTCTTTTTGCTTCTCGGGCTCGCGTTGACGGTCTTCCTCAATGATCTCGCGGCACAGAGAGACGCACTCATCGCAGATGTGCACCTTGGGGCCGGCGATCAGCTTCTGCACGTCCCGGGCTTCTTTGCCACAGAAGGAGCAGCGCACCTTGCTTTCGGAATCAGTCGTCTTCATGTCGCTCTCGTCAGAGTCATTCTTTCGGGGGAGCTCATCTTTTGGAGCATGATGAACTCGTGTTCATGCGGGCAAAACGAATGCCCCGGGCGATTTACTCCCCGCCACCAGCGCCCAACCCCGGCTTCAACAGCGCACAGCAAATGCGGGGCGGCGCAGTGTGCCCGCTGGCCGCCCCGGGTGCAAGCTCAGGCGCCGGCCAGCCCTTCGAGTTGGCGGCGCACCACCGCGAACTCGCGGACCATCTTCAGGGTCAGCTCGGCGTGGCCGTGGGCGTAACCGTTCCCGATGAGCAGATCGACATCCTTGCCCACCCCTTCGCTGCCCAGCGCGGCGCGGGAGAAGTCGGTAGCCATGTTAAAGAAGTAGACCACGCCCCGGTCCTTCACCGGCAGAATCGCCGACATCTCGGTGCCGCTCACATTGCAGGTGTTGATGACCACATCCACCGGCTCCCCTCCCGTCATCGCCTCCACGGCCTCCAGCACCTCGGTGGGCACTTTGGCGTTGGCGGTACGGAAGTCGTCGACGATGCCGGCGTCCTGCAAGACCTTGAGGTTCTCATCGTAGAGATCGACGGCGTACACCTTGCCGGCCTCTCCCAGGGTGGCGCGGGCGGTGGCCGCGCAGAGCATGCCGGACTTTCCGGCGCCCAGAATCAGCACCCGCTCCTTGCCTTCGACCAGGCGCGCGGTCTGCGCCGGCGCCCCACACACATCGAGCGCCGAGAGCGCGACCCGCTCCGGAAGATCCTCGGGCATCGCCACCACCGGCGAGCTCGGCCAGAGGTAGGCCGTGCCCCGGATATCGATCTGATCGGCGTCGAGATGCACCTTTTCAATCGCATCGATCTTCAGCGGGGTCAGCGTCAGGCTCACCAGCGTGGCGACTCGCTGGCCCACCTTCAGCTCCACGGGCCCCTGGTAATGCTTGCCGATCGCCTTGACCGTGCCCAGCAGCATACCGCCGCTGCCGGTGACCGGGTTCTGCATCTTGCCACGCGCGGCCACGATCTCACGCACGCGTTCGCCGACCTTCGCCTCATCGCGGCCCAGCTCTCCCATGATCTGATGGAAGCTGGCCGAGTCGATGTTGAGCGTCTGCACGTCAATGACGATCTCATTCTCAAAGGCCGGGCTCTCGGCATCCAGGCGCTCGGCAGCCTGGGGAAGGGCCCCCTGGGGCTCAATGACGCGATGAAGTCCCAGATCATGTCCACGTCGCTCGCTCACGCTCGCTCCTCTCAAACCTGTTGTGGGCTGCGCTCAACCCCCGAGCTCTCGCGCGGGCGTCACACACAGCCATCCATCCATAGTGGTAAAAATGGCTCTCTTACCCCAGCCCCAGGCGTCTCATCACCATCTTGAGATCTTCCCAGGCCGGACGCTTCTTGGCTTCGTCGCGCATCAAGAAAGCCGGGTGATAGGTGGGCATCACAGCGATGCCCTGATAGTCGTGCCAGCGCCCCCGAAGATCGCCAATACGCCCCTCGGTGCCCAGCAGCGTCTGGGTGGCAAAGAGCCCCAGAGTCACGATGATCTCGGGCTGAACCACCGCGATCTGCTTTTGCAAAAAGGGGCGGCATTCCTGAATCTCGGTCGGCGACGGATTGCGGTTCTCCGGCGGACGGCATTTGACCACGTTGGCGATGTAGACCTGTTCGCGAGAGAGCTTCATGCCCCGGATCATGCCGGTCAAAAGCTCGCCGGACTTCCCGACAAAGGGCCGCCCTTCCCGGTCCTCGTGAAAGCCCGGGGCCTCGCCAATGAACATCAGGCGCGCCGAGGGATCCCCCTCCCCGAACACGATCCGCGAGCGGCTCTGGCTCAGCCGGCAGCGCTGGCAGTCGCCCAGGTAGTTTTTGAGAAAGGCCATCTTCTCGCCGGGAGTCATCTCCTTGCCCCGGCCCCCCGCCGCCGGGCGCGGCGATGGCTGGCGCCCCGAGGAGGCACGCGGCGATGACGAACGCCCCGAAGAAGCACGCGGCGATCCCTGGCGCCCCGAGGAGGCACGTGGCGATCCCTGGCCCCCACGGCTCGACGACGACGCCGAACGCCCCGAGGAGGCACGTGGCGATCCCTGGCCCCCACGGCTCGACGACGACGCCGAACGCCCCGAGGAGGCACGCCCCGGCGAAGACGCCGGGCGCGCCGGGGCCGACGACGTGCTCGGAGCCCCGGAGGCCGGCGGCTGACTGGCGAGCGCACCGTACTCGGCATAATCCTCGTAGGAGGGTTCTTCGTACATCGGCCCCGGATAATCGTCGTAGGGCGAGGGCTCGACGGGCGTGGAGGCGCGCGCCGACGAAGGCCCTGACGAGCGTGTCGCCGAGGAGCTGGGTGCCGCGGGTGCGGGCGCCCGCGAAGACGAGGGTCCCGGCGAAGACGAGGGTCCCGGCGAAGAGGCAGCCGAAGGCGCCCCGGGGCTCGTCTCACTCCCTCCTCGAAAGGTGTGGGTGGCCCGCGCGCCCAGCTGCGACCACAGCGGCGTGGAGGCGGTCACCGACGAAGAGCTACCCGCGCCGCTTCCCGACGAAGGCGTCGCGGCCGAAGGCGTGGGCGAAAACGAGGGGGGCGAAAACGCCGGCGGAGCGGCGGCGGCCGGCGCCTGCGGGGGAGGAGAGGCCGGGCTCGCGACGCGCTGCGGAGCGCCCCCCGAGGGTGGCGCTCCCAACTCGGCGCGCATGCTGGCCAGCTGGCGCTCCTGACGAGCTTGTTTGAAGACCTCAAAGGCCTGCCGGTCCGCGGTCAGAGCGGGGCTTGCGCCGGGCACACCCTGAGCCTGCTGCCACTCCAGGTAGCGGCGAAGATCTCCCACCAGCGCTTTGACATAAGCTCGCTTCGACATCACGGCATCCTTATAAGCACAGATCGCATCCAGAAGACAACGCCGCCTTTGCGCGACCTTCGTCCCGGCACCTCATCCTCGCGCCAACCCGGCAAGGTCCTGCCAGATGGCCCGCGCGAGCGCCGACTTCGGCCCGCGATGCGTGCGAGCTTCCTGCGCGCCCACGAGCACATGAACCGTGGACTCATCGGCCCCAAAGGCCCCCGCAGGGCCACCAATGGCGTTGGCGACCAGCGCGTGGACCCCCTTACGTGCGGCCTTGGCCCGACCGCGGGCAACCACGTCGTGACTCTCCGCGGCAAATCCCACCAGGATCGGCCCCTCAGTGGCACCGCTGCCCGGCCCAAAGCGCTCCCCGAGTTCGGCCAGAATATCGGGGTTTCGCGTCAACTCCAGCACGGGCTCCATCGACGACTTCTCGAGCTTTGCCTGGCTGGCCACGGCCGGCCGCCAGTCGGCCACGGCCGCCACCATCATGACCACATCCGACTCCGGCGCGCGGGCCATCACCTCGCCATGCATCTCTACCGCGCTCTCCACCCCGATCACATCCACGCCGTAAGGCGCCTCAAGCGCCACCGGGCCGCTGACCAGGGTCACCTCCGCGCCCATCTCCCGGGCCGCGGCCGCCAATGCGTAGCCCATCTTGCCGCTGGAGGGGTTCGAGAGAAAACGGGCCGCATCGATCCGCTCGCGGGTTGGTCCGGCGCTCAAGAGCACGCGTTTGCCCGCCAGCAGCTGGGGGGAGAGCGCCCGATCGAGCTCCGCCAGAATCACCGGCGGATCGGGCAGTCTACCCGGACCGACCTCTTTGCAGGCGAGTTCCCCGTGATCGGGGGCGATCACCCGATAGCCGGGGGTCTGGGAGAGGGTCGTTAAGTTGGCCTGCACCCGGGGATGCAAATACATCTGCGTGTTCATCGCCGGGGCCACCACCACCGGCGCCCGGGTGGCCAGCAGCACCGTCGTCAAAAGATCGTCGGCCAGCCCATGGGCCATCTTCGCGACCAGATTGGCCGTTGCCGGGGCCACGAGCACCACATCAGCCCAGCGCGCCAGCTCGATATGGCCGATCTGCGCCTCGTATCCCGGATCAAAGGTGGCCAACCCCACCGGCGCCTGCGTCAGCGCCTGAAAGGTCAATGGCGAGACAAACTCCCGGGCGTTGCGGGTCATCACCACCCGCACCTCGTCTCCCCTTTTGATCAGCGCGCGGGCCAGCTCGCAGGCCTTGTAGGCCGCAATCCCACCGCTTACTCCAAGCACTACGTTCAACGCCATCGTCGTCTTACTCCCTCGTCCAGCGCCCCTGATCCAGCGGTCTTCCGGCCAGAAAATCCAGGAGCACACTCACCATATACCCGGTGGCGCCCCAGATGGTGTGCCCCGCCACATCATAAAAATGCAGGTCGTAGGCCACGCCATCCCAGCTGCGCTGCTCCACACGCTGGCAGGCCGGATCGGCCAGGTGAGCCAGTGGCACCAGAAACATCTCTTCGATCTCGCCAGGGTTGGGGTTCAACTCATAGGGGTGCGCAAACTCTCCCACAAAGGTCGTGACCTCGTAGCCGCTGATCGTGGGCATGCGCACCAACGAGCCGTAGAGGCGCACATCCTCGGGCATCAACCCGATCTCTTCATGAGCCTCCCGCAGCGCGGTGTCCCTCAACCGGCGATCTTCCGGATCGCGGCGGCCTCCGGGGAAGGCCACCTCCCCGGAGTGCTCACGCATCGTGCTGGGGCGCTCGGTGAACACCAGGTGCAGCTCGCCGCCCACCTGGGTGAGCGGCGCCAGCACCGCCGCCTGACGGAGCTGACGGCCTTCGAGCCCGGGCACCCGCTCAAAGTTCACCTGCGGCTCCCAGCTCAGCGCCTGCAGCTTCTGACGAACGCGCTCCGGGGAGAGAGCCCAGCTCATTTACGCACCCGGGCCTCAAACACGTTGCGGCCGTCTTCTTCGCCGGCGAAGCGAATGTCGAGCACTTCCAGCATCATCTTGCGAATCTTCCCGCGCGGCAGCCGGATGTGGCAGTAGTCCTCATCCTCAACCTTCATCACCCGGCAACGCCCGAGCTTGGGGTGATTGAGGATATCGCCGGGTTTGAGCCAGGGGCCTTCCAGATCGTCATCCTCATCGTCATCAAAGGAGACGGTTTTGGTAGGCTTTTTGGGCATCGGGCGCCCCTTGCGCGCGGCCTCGCGCCGACTCTCGGCGCTGTCGGCCTCAGCGATGGCATCGGTCCAGGAGAGCCCGGGGGCCTGAGGAACCGGGGCGCTGGTCTCGACCGGCGCCGCCTCTTCCGGGGCCGCCGGCACTTCTTCGGCGGGCGCCGCCGCTTGCTTGCGCTCCACCTGCTCAACGGCTTCCAACTCCAGCCGACCGCTCGACGCGTCGAGCCGGCGGCGCAGTCGAAGATCGCTAAAGACCTCCACCACAAACTCCGCGCTCAGCGCTTTGGCCCGGCGCAGCTGGCCGGCCACCAGCTGGGGTCCGGCCGGTCCCAGGGCATTGAACACCGCGTCAAGGCGCAACACCACCTCATCGCCCAGGGTGGAGACGTTGCCGTTGAGGCTCACCAGCTCAAAGTAGCCTTTCCCGTCGACCACCTTTACGTACTCACCGCGCTGCGCATCGAAGACGGCGAGTTCGATCTCGGAGAACTGCCCGACGGCGCGGAGCTCGGCGGCGTGCACTCCGTTGCTGCGACAGATGCGGGTAAGCTCGGTCACCAGCTCTTCGCCCTCATCGACTCGCCCGACCAGCTTTTGCGTACTCGTAGAAACTCGAAAAATCACGTACTTCCTCAGGTGCTAAGTCAGCGCCAGGTTCGGCCCCTCGACGAGGGCCCGAACCTCCCACGGGGCCCTTCGGGCCCCTCTTTCGCGCGCAATCTCCCACAGTCGCCGGGGCCTTACAACCGCCCCGAAGAAGCGATATCACCACCAGATATCCTGGTCCTCGGTCACGCCTACCAGACGCACCGGATAGGCGATATTGTCGACCTTAATGGTGCCCTCAAAACGCCCGGCCGGCTGCAGAAATGAGCTTCGCACCGGCCCGATGTTGCGCACCTCGCGGTGCACGTAGATCGAGCGGAAACTCAGCTCGACTCGCCCGCAGGTGGTGCGCACCTGCCAGGGCTCGCCAGGGCGATCTTTCTGGTAGGTAAAACGCGCGCGCCCCAGCCCGATGAGGCGATCGCCGACCCAGAGCGCGTTCTCATTGGCGGTGGGATGGTCGTCGTTGAACCCCTCGACGAGGTTCAGCCCCAGCCGGCGCCCGTCGTCCAGGCGCCCCAGCGCCATCGCCCAGCGCCAGGCGGTGCGGCGGCCCAGAAACCCCTGGGTGTAATCGAGCGCCCCCAGCCCGCCTGCCAGCTCATAGGAGCGCGACGCGATCTGCAGCCGCCCCCGGGCCGGCAGCCCCATCCATTTCTGCGTCACATTGAGGCGCCCCGGCGCGGCCACCGGCGCGATCACGGTGAGCGCGGGCGCGGCCTGGACCACGCTCAGGTGGGCACGCAGATCGACCGCCCCGTAGGGCAACGCTCCCCACCGAGAGAGGTTCGCGCCCACCTCATACGGCGCCCCCTGGGGGGGGCGCCGGGTCCAGATCTTTTGCCCCGGGCCGCGAAAGGAAGCCTCCAGACCGGCACCGGGCTGATTGTTCACCGCGACCTGCACCCCTGGAAGCCCCAGCGTGCTGGCGCGCAGCACCAGGCGCTCTTCGCGCAGATCGATCGCATACATAAACGCGTTTCCGGCAAAGCCGGCGTGCACCACCGCCTGCGCCACAAAGACCTCATCGGTGCACAGCGCGCTGTACTGCCAGCGTTTGCGGCGCAGCCGAGCCTGCAACCCTCCCAGCGCCTCCTCGCCACGCAGGCGCTCCAGCTGCACCGCCACCAGCTCCCCGCGGTACGTGCCAATACGAGCCTGCCCCCGCCGGTCGACCATGGCGTTGGGCACCTTGCCGATCGCCTCCCCTTCATCACCCCTTGTACCTTCGCTGATCACCCTCTCCTCCATGCTGAACCGACCTCCCTGCCCAAAAGAATCTTGACGATAACCCTCCTCAACCCCGCGTCAACTCTGCCTCTTCTTTTCGTCTGCTGTACTTGCGATCAGCCCCGGGGTGCACAGGTTAAAGCTCACCGTCCACATGCGCTCCTCCGGTCTTGCAGGAACCTCCCATGATCCTCGAACGCCTCTACGACAGCGATCTTGCCCAGGCCTCCTTTCTGATCGGCTGCCCCGACACCCAACGCGCGCTGGTGGTCGATCCGCGTCGGGATCTCGAACCTTACCTCGCCCTCGCCCGCGCCCAGGGCCTGACCATCACCGACGTGGCCGAAACCCACATCCACGCCGACTTTTTAAGCGGCGCCCGCGAGCTCGCCCTCGCCACCGGGGCGACCTTCTGGCATAGCGCCCAGGGCGGCGAAACCTGGCGCTACCAGGGGCTGAGCGAACTTCGCGCCCGCCCCCTGCAAGATGGCCAACACATCCGACTCGGGTGCTGCGCGCTGGAAGCCGTGCACACCCCCGGCCACACGCCGGAGCACCTGAGCTACCTGCTCATCGAGCACGATCACGTCCTCGGCGTGCTCACCGGCGACTTCCTCTTTGTCAGCACTCTGGGGCGCCCCGATCTCATCGACGCCACCGGACTGGGCGAAAACTCCAGCCGTCAGGCCGCCGAAGCCCTCTACCGAAGCGTGCACATCGCTCGGGAGCGCTTCCCGCACGACGTCCCCCTGTGGCCCGGCCACGGTGCGGGCTCGGCCTGCGGCAAGGCCATCGGCGCCCTCCCCTCCACCACCCTCGCCATCGAATGGAACACCGCCCCCTGGGCCACCTACCTGAAGCGCGACGATAAAGAAGGGTTTATCGAGCATATTTTGGCCGGCCAACCCGATTCGCCCACCTACTTCAAACGCATGAAGGTCGAGAACCGCGACGGCTTCGGGCTTCGCGATCGCAGCGCCGAACCCGCCCGGCTCCATCCTCACCGCATCCGCCAGGCCATCGACCAGGGCGTCACCTTTGTCGATCTTCGCTCCCGCGACGACTTCCAGCGCGCGCATCTCCCCCAAAGCCTTCACCTGCCCCTGGGAGCTCATCTGGAGAGCTGGGCCGGATGGGCGCTCCCCTGGCGCCAGCCCCTGGTGCTGATCGCCTCTCCCGGCGAAGATCCCGCACAAGCCGCCACGCGTCTGCTCCGCGTGGGCCATGACGCCATCGTGGGATGGGCACGGTTCGACGAACTCCCCGACGCGCATTTCACCGACCAACCCTACATCGAGGTGGACGAAGCCCTGGAGCGCTGGCGCCAGAAAGATGCGCTCTTTGTCGATGTGCGCTCCTCCCTGGAATGGCGGCAGGGCCACATCCCCGACGCGCTGCACCGGCCCTTCACCCGGCTGACGACCCTCTGCGATACGATCCCCGACGACCAAGATCTCATCGTGTACTGCGGCAGCGGCGCCCGCGCGGCCGCGGCCACCAGCCTGCTGCACGCCCACGGCCTGACCCGGGCCATCGTCTTTGAGGGCAGCATGCAAACCTGGACCGAGCGCGCCCTCCCCCTGGAGCCCCCCGCACAACGCCCCGCTGCACCCTAAGCAACGCCTACCCCAAAGGCTCCCCGGCCCCCCCCCGCGCGCGCGCCCTCCCGGGACGCTCTCAGAGCTTCGCCACGTGAAACATCGCGTCGCCCTGATGCACCAGCGGATGCGTCACATGCGAGAGCACAATCCCACTAAAAGGGGCCTTCAGCGCAGCGGCACTGGTATCAAAGGCGTCTCCCACCGTGCCCAGGCGCTGCCCCTTCTTCACATAGGCACCACTCTCCACTTCCACCCTTAAAATCCCCGCTCGCCGCGCCCGCACCCAGCTGGTCGTCGAGGTCTCGTGGTTCGCCCCAGGAACCGCCAGGCCGCTCTCCTCCATGACGCCGAGCTCCCCGAGCACCCGACGGACGCCGGCCAGCCCCACCTCGACCACCGATCGATCAAAGCGCATCGCTTCTCCCCCCTCAAAGAGCACCATCGGGATCTTCTTTTTGGCCGCCGTCTGGCGCAACGACCCCCGGGGCGGGGTGGAGTCCATGATCACTTCGGCCCCGAACGCCCGCAGAATGCGCCGGCTCTCCGGATCGCTGAGCGCTCCGCGCACATGCGGAAAGTTGTAGCGCCCCACCGCCGCGGTGTGCAGATCGATGCCGTGGGTGCACTGCGAGACGATCTCATCCAGAAAGAGCCGGGCCAGGCGCCCGGCCAGGCTGCCCTTCTTATGCCCCGGAAAGCTGCGATTGAGATCGCGACGATCCGGCAAGTAGCGAGATTGATTGAGAAACCCGAACACGTTGACGATCGGCACCGCAATCACCGCCCCGCACATTTTCTTGGGGTCGAGCTCGTCGAGCAACTCCCGCACGATCTCCACCCCGTTGACCTCATCCCCGTGCAGCGCCGCGCTCACCCACACCCGCGGCCCCGGCGTCGCCCCACGAACCACCTCCACCGACAACGTAAGCGGCGTCTGTGTGGGCAGCCCTCCCACCGGCACCTCCACCCGTTGACGTTCCCCCGGCTCGACATACACCCCCTTCACCACCAGGGGTCGGCGCCCTTTGATCTCGGTCAGCGAGCGTGCCTCCTCAGAAGTGGATCGTGTCACGGGCCGCACCTCGCGAGACGTTTTCCTCAATGAATTCAATCACCTTAGAAGCCACATCGACCCCGGTGGTCTGCTCAATGCCTTCGAGCCCCGGCGACGAATTCACCTCGATGACCATCGGCCCCCGGGCGGAGCGCAAGAGATCGACACCGGCCACACTCAACCCCATGGTCTGAGCCGCCAGCAACGCCGTCTCCCGCTCCTCGTCGCTGAGCTCGGCCACCGTGGCATGTCCGCCACGATGCAGATTGGAGCGAAACTCCCCGGGCTGCGCCTGCCGCTTCATCGCCGCGACCACCTCATCGCCCACCACAAAGGCCCGAATATCGGCACCGGCAGCCTCGGCGATGTATTCCTGAAGCAGGATGTTGGCATCGAGCCCTCGAAACGCCTCGATCACCGACTGCGCCGCCTTACGCGTCTCCGCCAGCACCACCCCGATGCCCTGGGTGCCCTCCAGCAGCTTGATCACCAGGGGCGCGCCGCCCACCGTGTCGATGACCCCGTCGACATCCTTGGTCGAATGCAAAAAGCCGGTCACCGGCATATCCACCCCCGCGCGGGCCAGCAGCTGCATCGCCCGCAGTTTGTCGCGCGAGCGCGAGATCCCCTGGGAGGTGTTGGCAGAAAACACCCCCATCATCTCGAACTGGCGCACCACCGAGAGCCCGTAAAAGGTATACGTCGCCCCGATGCGCGGGACGACCGCCTCAATGCCCTCAAGCTCTTCTCCGGCCAGCATCACCCGCGGTCGCCGCGAGGTGATGTCCATAAAGCAGCGCAGGTAGTCGACGATCTGCACATCGTGACCACGCTCCGCGGCCGCTTCGCGCAGTCGGCGCGTGGAGTAAAGGGAACTCTTACGAGAGAGGATCGCGATCTTCATGGGGTGCTGCTCCTGAGGCTTAAACAAAACGAACCCGACGCCTTATACGCCGGGCCGAAACGCGGCGCGAACCTACTCCGATGTGGGCCTTCCGCCCAGAAAGGATGCGTTGGGATCGACAAGAAATCGCCCTTTGAGCGCCTCACGCCCCAGCAACATCCGAAACCCCATCTCATCGCGATTGGTCAACGTGAGTTCGATGGCAAAACGCTTCCCCAACACCTGAATCTGCGGGCGGATCACCGCGCGCAACTCCTCATGCCCCGAAGAACTCCGCACCATCCGGCGATCGTGGAGAGGAAACTCCGCCGCGGCCGCATCCCGAACACTACGCTGATGCGGCTGCACCTCAAAGCGTACCCAGGCCTGCCCCTCACGCTCAAAAAACTCGATCTTCTCCGCGTGCAACGCGGAGCTGCGCGCGCCGGTATCGACCTTCGCCTTCACCGGCCAGCTCCCCAGCTCCGGGATCCTCACCCACTCACGCCACCCGATGATCGTACGCACTTGATGCTGCGGCGCCCTGGCCATCTCTTCATCCTCGCTGTTTTTTGGGGGGGACGGCATCGCTCCCACTCGATCCAGATCGCGATGCGGATGCCCTTTGTCAACTGCGGCGAGCACACTACACTCTCGGCCGGGGCTTACCCCGCTTCCGATCGTCCCCCTTCCGCCTTCAACCCTCGCCAGGGATAGACGCAGTGGCCAAACGAAACCTCCCCACCGAACTCTGGAAACGCTTTCAAAACGACGCCATCAAAGAGGCCCCCGCCCGGGCTCTCCTCGACGAGGCCGGCCGTCTCCAGGAAACGACCTACTGGGAGTGGACTCGCCAGGTGCAACGCCTGGCCATGGGACTGGTCGACTGGGGCCTGGAACCCGGCGCGCGCATCGGCTGCGTCGCCCCCAACTCCGCCGCCCTCCTCGACATCATGGTGGCCGGCTGGCTCGCCGGCGCCTGCCTGGTCCCCCTCCTGCCCGGCCAGGAGCGCTCCGACAGCCTCCGCCAGCTCGCCCGCTCGGGCTGCACGCTGATTGTGGTCGCCGATGAGAGCGAACGCCAGCGCCTCCAGGGCCCCGGCGGCCAACTCCCCTCGGAGCTGCGCTTTTTACTTCTGGAAGGCTCGGCCGACTCCCCCTCCACCCTCAGCCTGGAAGCACTCTCGGAGCAGGGGCGCTCGCGCCTGCGGCGCGGCGGCCTCAACCTGCTGGCCGAGCGCATGTTTGAGCGCCCCGCCCACGCCCCGGCGCTGATCCTCTTCGACCCCACACCCTCACCCGACTCCCGCGGCGCGCTCTTCGATGGCGAGCGCGTCCTCCTCTTGCTGGAGCGCCTCGCCCACCAGATGGCCCTCACCAGCGAGGCCCCGGTGCGCCTGGGCGCGCTCCTCTCCTACGGCTGGCCCGGCGCCTTCCTGCTCACCATGGCCACGCTCTACGCCGGCCAGCAGGTCGCCGTAGCCCCCTCCCCCCGGGCCCTCCACGAACAGATTGCCGCCCTCAAACCCACGCACCTGATCTGCGGACCGGCATTTCTGGAATCCCTGGCTTCGCGCTGGCAAGAACGCGTGGAGCGCGCCCCGGAGCTGCTCAAACAGCTGGCCGACCACGCCCGCGATCCCTCCCCCCTCTCCCGCGCCCTGGGCGGCATCGGCGAAAAGGCCGCCGAACGCCTGCTCTACCAGCCGGTGCGCTCGGAGCTGGGCGGACGCCTGCGCACCATCTACGTGCCCGAGGGCCAGGCCAACCTCACCTGGCGCGAGATCCTGCAACGCGCCGGCGTAAAGATCCTGGGCTACTTCGCGCTGCCCGAGACCGGCATCTCGCACCTGGAACACCCCGACGCCACGAGGCCGGGCTCCGCCGGCCGCCCCATCGAGGGCATCGCCACCCGCCACGCCAATGCGCGCGGCGGCGAAATCGACGAACTCTGGCTGCGCGGCGACACCCTCTTTGAAGACTACTGGAGCGGAACCGGCCCCCGCACGATCAACGACCAGGGCTGGCTTCCCACCGACCGCCGGGCTCGCCTGGAGAGCGGCTTCATCTTCCTGGAGCCCGAGGCCTGAGCGAAGATTTGCGCCCCCGCACCCCCTGCCCTAAGATGCGCCCGGCCGCAGCCCGCGCCGATTTCACAGACATCTGCACCCATGAGCTCTATGAGAACTTTGACGCTCCCAGACTTTCTCCCCCGCGCTGCCCTGCTGGCACTCACCGCCAGCCTTACGCTCTCCGGCTGCGGAGAGCTCTTAGACGCCCTGCCGGGCACCTCCCTCTCGGGTACCGTCTATGGCGAGCGTTTCTCCGCTCTGAGTTCCACCGCCGAAATCAGCAGCGACGGCACCTTCTTTCTGACCTTCTCCGACAGCGCCTCGTTTAGCTGCACCTCCACCCCGCCGGGCAATTACCTCACCGTGGTCGTCGGACAGGTCCAGTCCACCGGCACGCTCAGCGCCGCGGGCAACGTCAGCTTCAACCTCATCGAAGGCGGCACCACCTTCACCGAGAGCGCCTCGGCCGGCACCATCGTCATCGATCGCATCGACACCGACGTCGATCACATCATCAAAGGCTCCATCAACGCCTCCGGCCCCTCCAGCGAAGTCTCCGGCGCCTTCTCCACGCCCATCTGTAACTGACCCCTTAGGGCGCGACCGCCCCGCTCACGTGTGCGCGTGTGCGCGGCCCGCTGCGGGCCCTATCGCCTTTTTCTACCGCCGGAATCGCCTTGTCGAGCTTCCGGCCATCTGGCATATTTCGCGCCCTTATCTGGCGAATTGCCGTCGGGTGCTTTCACCCGGTGGCGTCCGTCTCCCGTAACGATCCGAGATGTCATGACGCCCTTGCTCATCGTCTTGTTGCCCTTCGTCGGCCTGCTCCTCCCGATTTTGTTGGCCCGCCAGAGTCATACCGCGGCCACTGTCGGCGCCCTCCTCCCCACCACGCTCTCCCTGGGGCTCTTATTGAGCATGGCCGGAGACGTCTTCGCCGGGGAGACCTTCGTGGCCTTCTGGCCATGGATCGAAACCCTGGGGTTGAACCTCTCGTTTCGGGTCGACGGCCTGGGGATGCTCTTTGCCATTCTGATCCTGGGCATTGGCACCCTGGTCGTGCTCTACGCACACTACTATCTGAGCGACGATGACCCCCGCGGGCGCTTCTTCGGAGCGCTCTTGGCCTTTATGGGCGCCATGCTCGGGGTCGTCCTCTCCGAGAACGTGCTGCTGCTGGCCTTCTTCTGGGAGATCACCAGCCTGAGCAGCTTCTTGCTCATCGCCTACTGGACCCACGTCCCCCTGGCTCGCCAGGGCGCCCGCATGGCCCTGGCCATCACCGGGATGGGCGGGCTCCTGCTCTTTGCCGGCATGTTGCTCATCGGCCATATCGTGGGCAGCTACGAGCTCTCGGCCATCCTCGCCTCAGCCAGCCGTATCCAGAGCCACGCGCTCTACCTGCCGGCGCTCCTCCTGGTGCTGATGGGAGCCTTTACCAAGAGCGCTCAGTTCCCCTTCCACTTCTGGCTGCCCAACGCCATGACCGCGCCCACCCCGGTGAGCGCCTACCTGCACTCGGCCACCATGGTCAAAGCCGGCGTCTTTTTGCTGGCTCGCATGCACCCGGCCCTCTCCGGCACCCCGGAGTGGTTCTTCCTGGTCACCGGCGCCGGCCTGGTCACCCTGACCTTTGCGGCCTACGTCGCCCTCTTCAAACACGACCTCAAGGGCCTGCTGGCCTACTCCACCATCAGCCACCTGGGCCTGATCACCACCCTCTTTGGCTTCGGCACCCCGATGGCCGCGCTGGTGGGCGTCTTCCACATCATGAACCACGCCGCCTTTAAGGCCTCCCTCTTCATGAGCGTGGGCATCGTGGACCACGAGGCCGGCACCCGCGATATGCGCATCCTCGGCGGCCTTCGCCACGCGATGCCCATCACCATGACCCTGGCCACCTTGGGCGCCGCGGCCATGGCCGGCATCCCGGGCTTCAACGGCTTCCTCTCCAAAGAGATGTTCTTCTACGAATCCTGGAAGCTCCCCTTCTTGGAGCAGGACTGGATCGTGCCGGTCATCGTCACCGTCGCCGGCCTGCTCTCCATGGCCTACTCGGTGCGCCTGGTCATCGACACCTTCTTTGGCGAAGTCGGTCAGACCCCGGCCAAACCCCATGACCCGCCCTTTGGCATGTGGATGCCGGTGGCCGTCCTGGTGACCATCTGCGTCGTCATCGGCGTCTACCCGGCCGCCGGCGAGCCCCTGCTCAACGCCGCCGCCATGGCCACCATCGGCGGCGCGCTGCCCCAGGGCTACGACCACATCGCGCTGTGGCACGGCTTCAACGCCGCGGTCGTCATGAGCCTGATCGCCATCTTCGGCGGCGCCGCCTTCTTTACCCTGCGCTTTAAGCTCTTTGCCCTGGCCGAGCGCTACTGGCCCGACCTCTACGGCAAGCGCGTCTTCGAAGGCCTGGTCAACCGCGTCGTCGATGCCACCCGCGCCACCACCGTTGCCCTGGATAACGGCTCGTTGCAGCGCTACATCATGCTGCTCATCGCCGTTACCGTGGTCGCCGGCGCCATCCCCTTCTTCCTCTTCGACTTCGCGCCGGGCAACCTCCCGCGCACCGCGCTGGAACCGGTCACCCTGGTCATCTTCGGCATCTTCGCCGCGGCCTGCATCGGGGTCGTCGTCTACCACAAGCAGCGCCTGGTCGCCCTCTCCATCCTCTCGGTGGTGGGCCTCTCGGTAAGCCTCTTCTTCGTGAAGTTCTCCGCCCCCGACCTCGCGCTGACCCAGCTCTCGGTCGAGGTCGTCACGATCATGCTCCTGCTCCTGGCCCTCTACGTCCTGCCCAAAGAGACCCCCTCCGAGGGCGGCTTCTCGCTGCGCAAAGTTCGCGACGGCGTGCTCTCCACCATCGCCGGCCTGGGCACCGGCTGGATGAGCTACATGGTCATGACCCGGCCTCAGGACTCCATCAGCATGACCCACCTGGAGAAGGCCTACTACCCGGTCGGCGGCGGCAAAAACGTCGTCAACGTCACCCTGGTCGACATCCGGGGCTTTGACACCATGGGCGAGGTCAGCGTGCTGGCCATGGCCGGCCTGGGCATCTATGCGCTCCTGGCCAACGTCAACCCCGCCTTCATTGAGGGCGTCAAGAGCAAGGTCCAGGACCGCTTCCCGGTGATGCTCACCTCGGCCACTCGCCCCCTGATGAGCATGATCCTGATCGTCGCCGTCTACATCTTCTTCCGCGGCCACTACCTGCCCGGCGGTGGTTTCATCGCCGGCCTGGTCGCCACCGTTGCCCTGATCATCCAGTACATGGCCAGCGGTCAGGACTGGTCCAATGAACGCATGCCGATCAACTTCCGCACCATGGCCGTCATCGGCGTCCTGATCGCGGTGGCCTCCGGGGCCTCCGGCCTGCTCGTGGGCAAACCCTTTATGACCATGCTCGTGCCCCTCTTCGGAGAGCCCGGCATCGGCATGGCCGTCTTCTTCGACCTGGGCGTCTTCCTGGGCGTGGTCGGCGGCATGATGGTCATCCTCTCGAACCTCGGTGCGCTCAATCGCTCCGACACCACCTACGATTCTGACGCCTACCGCAAGGAGACCAATCCATGGAAGCCCTAGTCGCCGCCGCCATCGCCGTACTGGTGGCATGTGGGTTCTATCTGGTGCTGCGCGCGCGCACCTTCCCGGTCATCGTCGGGCTGGCCCTCTTCTCATACGCCGCCAACCTCTACATCTTTAGCACCGGTCGACTCACCTCCGGGGAGCCCCCGATCTTGCGCGACGGCGTGCCCCTGGAGGCCTACGCCGATCCGCTGCCCCAGGCGCTGATCCTCACCGCTATCGTCATCGGATTTGCCATGACCGCCTTTATTCTGGTGTTGGCCATCAGCGGCTATGTGGAGCTGGGCACCGATCACCTCGACGGCAAGGAGCAGGCGCAGTGAATAACTGGATCGTCATTCCCATCGTGCTGCCCCTGGTCACCGGGCTTATCTGCGCGTTGATCCCCAACTCGAAGATCGCCCTCCAACGCACCCTGGCGCTGGCCTCCTCGGCCTTCTACGTGGCCTTTAGCTTCTGGATGCTCTCGCAGACCTTCTCCGGCGAGATCTTCAGCTACGCCATGGGCAACTGGTCGGCGCCCTTCGGGATCACGGTGGTCGTCGACCGCCTGGCCGCCCTGATGGTCACCCTGACCAGCGTGGTCGCCTTTTTGGTGCTCACCTACGCAGTTCAGGGCACCGATAAGCGCGGGCCCTACTTCCACTTCCTCTACCAGTTCCAGGTTTTGGGGATCACCGGCGCCTTTATGACCGGTGACCTCTTCAACCTCTTTGTCTTCTTCGAGATCCTGCTGCTCTCGTCCTACAACCTGCTGGTCTATTCCGGCGGCAAAAAGCGCATCAAAGCAGGCATCCACTACGTGGCACTCAACCTGGTGGGCTCGGCCCTCTTCTTGATCGGAGTGAGCACCCTCTACGGCGTCACCGGCAGCCTGAACATGGCCGATATGGCCCTCTCGGTCGCCGCCCTGGGTCCCGAAGACCAGGCCATCCTCCAGGCCGGCGGGCTCATCCTGATGGTCGTCTTCGCCCTCAAGGCCGCGCTGCTGCCTCTCTACCTCTGGCTGCCCTCGGTCTACGGCGCGGCCACCGCTCCGGTCGCCGCCCTCTTTGCCATCCTGACCAAGGTCGGGGTGTACGCCATCCTGCGCACCTCCACGCTGATCTTCGGCCCGGAGGCCGGCGTCGGCGCCGACCTCATCGAGCCCTACCTCTTCCCCCTGGCCCTGATGACCCTCTTCTTCGGGATGGTCGGCGCCATGGGCAGCCGCCGGATGCGCCCGATGATCGGCTACCTGATCATCTCCTCGCTCGGCAGCATGCTCGCCAGCATCGGCCTCTTCAGCCAGGAGAGCATCTCCGGGGCGGTGTACTACATGGTGCACTCCACGCTGATCATGGGCCTCTTCTTTTTGCTCGTGGAACGTATCAGCCTGCAACGTGGACCCTTCACCGACGAGATCCGCGTGGGCTGGAAACTCTCCCAGCCCGGCCTTTTGGGTCTGCTCTTCTTCGGGGCGGCCGTGGCCGCCGCCGGCCTCCCGCCCTTGAGCGGCTTTTTGGGCAAGCTCCTGATGCTTCAGGCCGCCATCACCGAGCCCGGTGGGTTCTGGCTCTGGGTCGTCCTGCTCTTGACCAGCCTTCTGGGCCTGGTGGCACTGAGCCGCGTGGGCACCGAGGTCATCTGGAAGGGCGGCGAAGTTCCCCCCGCCAAACAAGACCAGATCGAGCGCACCTCCGCGCTCCAGGCCGCCCCCCTGGTTGCCATCCTCGCCGTACTCGCTACCTACAGCGCGTTGGCCGGCCCCATCACCGAGTTCACCGACGCCCTGGCCGCTCAGCTGCTCAACCCCGAGCAGTACATCGAAGCGGTCATGGTCGACCCGGTGATCTTCCCCGACACAGGCATGAGTGATGAATTCCTCACAAAGGACCACTGAAGTGATCAGCATTCCACAACGCTTATTGCCTCAGCCCCTCTTCAGCCTGGTGCTGCTGGCCATCTGGCTGCTCGCCCACGGTGAGCTGGGAGCCTCCACCCTGATCAAGGGGGTGATCCTTGCCCTGGCGATCCCGGCCCTCACCCGGCGCTTCACCGACACCTTCCCCCGGGTGCGGCGCCTGCGGCCCCTGATCTTTTACGTCTTCATCGTGATGTGGGATATCCTGGTGGCCAACATCGCCGTGGCCCGCCTGATCCTGGGACCGACCCGCAAGCTCACCCCGACCTTCTTGGAGGTGCCGGTGCAGCTGACCAACCCCTACGCCATCACGATCTTTGCGGCGACCATCTCGCTGACCCCCGGGACCGTTTCGGCCAACTTGAGCGGCGATAAAAAGACCCTGCTGGTCCACGCACTCAGCACCAGCGATCCCGACACCGAGATTCAGCTGATGAAGGCCCGTTACGAGGCCCCGCTGCTGGAGGCCTTCCAATGATTTTGACCTACGCCATCATGCTCGCCTTTGGCATCGTCGCCGCGGCGATCTTCCTCTGCGCCTTCCGCCTCTTTGAGGGGCCCAGCATCCTCGACCGGGTGGTGGCGCTGGACACGATGTACATCAACTCCATCGCCCTGCTGATCCTGGGCGGGATCTGGTGGAACCTCGACCTCTACTTCGAGGCCGCGCTGCTCATCGCCATGATGGGCTTTGTCAGCACCGTCGGCATGGCCAAGTTTTTGCTGCGCGGCAACATCATCGAGTGATCCGCGTCGCCACTCCTTCTTCGCATTCGAGAGCACACCATGACCGAGCTGCCGCTCTTCATTCAGATCCCGGCCGCCGCCCTGATCATCATCGGCGCCTTCTTCGCCTTTGTGGGCTCGCTGGGCCTGGCCAAACTCCCCGACTTCTTCATGCGCCTGCATGGCCCCACCAAGGCCACCACGCTGGGCCTGGGGGCGATGCTCACCGCCTCGATGCTCTTCTTTACCTACACACGCCAGTCGCTGACCCTGCACGAGGTCCTGATCACCCTCTTCCTCTTCATGACCGCCCCGGTCAGCGCGCACATCCTCTCTAAGGCCGCCATCAAGTCTCGCCTCTACGACTCAACCGGCATGGTTGAGGAGAAGACCCGCTCCAACTGAGCGACCTGCCGGCCCGCGCCCCGCGCGCGGGCCGCTCCTCTTCTGGCTTGCCAGCCCCCTCCTCCCCCCATCCCCCCGGCCGCCCTATGAGCACCACCGAACAGGCGGCGATGTTCGAAAATCGTCTCCAGAAGAACATCAGCCGCATCCAGAACGCCGCCCAGCGCCTCGACCAGCGCTGCTACCGCCTCTACGACGCCGACATCCCCGAGATCCCCCTCCTCATCGACTTCTATCAGGGCTACCTCCACGTCGCCCTGATGGCCCGGCGCAAGTTCCGCGATATGGACAACGAAGCCTGGCTCGACGCCATGCTCGAAGTCCTGATGAGCGAGCTTCAGATCCCGGCCGAAAAAGTCTTTGTCAAAACGCGCCGACGCCAGAAGGGCTCCTGGCAGTACTCCAAATTTGCCCACGAGCGCCGCGAAATCGTCGTCGAAGAAGACGGCCTCAAATTCAAGGTCAACCTCTCCGATTACCTCGACACCGGCCTCTTCCTCGATCACCGCATCACCCGCCAGATGGTCCGCGAAGAGAGCCAGGGCAAGAGCGTGCTCAACCTCTTTGCCTACACCGGCGCCTTCACCGTGCACGCCATCGCCGGCGGCGCTCGCAAGACCACCACGGTCGACATGAGCAACACCTACCTGCGCTGGGCCCGCGAGAACCTCGCGCTCAATGATATGAGCCTGCGCGGACACCGCTTTGAGCGCGCCGACATCCTGCAGTACCTGGCCAGCCCGGACCGCGCCCGCGAACGCTACGACCTGATCGTGCTCGACCCGCCCACCTTCTCCAACTCCAAGAAGATGGACGACACCCTCGAGATCCAGCGCGACCATCCCTGGCTGATCAACGCCGCGTTGAACTTGCTCAAACCCGGCGGTGCGCTTTACTTCTCGACAAACTTTCGAAACTTTAAGCTCCAGCCCGGCCCCCTCCACGGCGCCCGCGTCGAGGAGCTCACCCACAAAACGATTCCCCACGACTTCCAACACTCCAAACCCCACCGCAGCTGGCGCATCACCCGCAGCTAACCTGCCCGGACCTCGCCACTGAGGGTGACCTACTTTTCCCTGACCGCTGATGAGCACTGACATGTCTTCCCAAGCCACGCCCGCCAAAAAGCGCAGCCTCTCGGGCATCAAACCCACCGGCTTCCCGCACCTGGGCAACTACCTGGGCATGATCCGCCCGGCCATCGATCTGCAGGATGATTTCGAAGCGTTTTATTTTGTGGCCGACTACCACGCCCTGACCACGGTGCGCGACCCGCAGGCCCTGCGCCAATCGGTCTACCAGATCACCGCCTACTTTTTGGCCTTTGGTCTGGACCCCGAAAAAGCCGCCTTCTTCCGCCAGTCGGACATCCCCGAGGTCACCGAGCTCACCTGGCTCTTGAGCTGCGTCACCCACATGGGCCTGCTGGAGCGCGCCCACGCCTACAAGGCCGCCAGGGACCAGGGCATCGAGAAGGATATCAACCACGGCGTGTTCACCTACCCGGTGCTCATGGCCAGCGACATCCTGATCTACGACTCCGACGTCGTCCCGGTAGGCGCCGACCAGGTGCAGCACCTTGAGATGACCCGCGACATGGCCCAGAAGTTCAACTCGGCCTTCGGCGGGGACTTCCTCAAACTGCCCGAGGCCCGGGTCCGCGAAGACGTGGCCACCGTCCCCGGCCTCGACGGCCGCAAGATGAGCAAGAGCTACGGGAACATCATCGAGCCCCTCTTGCCCCCCAAAAAGCTGCGCAAACAGATCATGAAAATCGAGACCGACTCCAAAGGTCTCGACGATCCCAAAGATCCCTCGACCTGCAACATCGTCACCCTCTACAAGCTCTTCGCCTCCGCCGAGGAGCTCGCCGAGATGGAAGAAAATTACCGTCGCGGTGGCTATGGCTACGGCCACGCCAAGCAGGCGCTCTTTGAGAAGATGGACGAGCACTTCGCGCCCTACCGCGAGCGCTTCAACGCCATCATCGACGACCATAACTACCTCGACGACGTCCTCGACGCCGGCGCCCGCAAGGTTCGCCCCACCGTCGAAGACGTGATCGCCCGTGTACGCCAGGCCTCCGGCCTGGGCCGGTAGCCTCCGATCTGAAGTTCTGGCCTCTTCATCCCCTGATAAACACATCAAACAGGCAGCGACCATGGCCTCCAACGACTCCAAAAACAACAAGTCCAACAAACCCGCCGACCAGGCCGTGCCGCCTCGCGCCCGCAAGAAGCAACCCGATGCCAGCGCCCGCGGTGACAGCCCGGACCGCAAGATCGAGGTGATCCGCGCGCCTCAGGCCCCCAAAGCTCCCAACGCGCCTCAGAAAGAGGCTCCCAAACAGGAGGCCCCCGGCGCCACTAAGAAAGAAGAGCCCGAGGCCAGCGGCATGACCTTCGCCGACACCTCGGCCACCATGGACGACTTCGCCGCGATGTTTGAAGGCCACCAGGCCGCCACCCCCTCGCGCAAGCGCTTCGATGTGGGCGACCAGATCGAGGGCACCGTCATCACCGTGGGCTCCTCCAGCATCTTTGTGCAGATCGGCGCCAACCAGGAGGGCGTCGCCGAGCGCGCCGCCTACGAAGACGATGAAGGCAACGTGACCCTGGTCCCCGGCCAGACCTACTCCTTCTACGTCCTGGGCTTTAAAGGCGGCATCCAGCTCGGCAAAGAGCTTGGCGCCGGACGCCAGGGCCTGGTCGCCGTGGAAACCGCCCACGACACCGGCCTCCCCATCAGCGGGCGCGTCACCGGCACCAACAAAGGCGGCTTTGAGGTCGACCTGGCCGGCGTCGAGGCCTTCTGCCCCATCAGCCAGATCGAGCTCGGCTTCACCGAAGAGCCCGACGCCCACGTGGGACAGACCTACTCCTTTAAAGTTCAGGAAGTCCGCGACGGCGGGCGCACCGTCGTCGTCAGCCGCCGCGCGCTCCTGGAAGAACAACAAAAGGAGGCCCGCGAAGAGACCCTCAAAACCCTGGAAGTTGGCCAGGTCCTCGACGGCATCATCACCCGCGTGGCCGACTTCGGTGCCTTTGTCGACATCGGCGGGCTCGAAGGCCTGGTCCACGTCTCGGAACTCAGCCACACCTTCTTCGACCACCCCACCGACCTGGTCAAAGTCGGCCAGGAGGTCAAGGTCGAGGTCTTGAGCATCGAGGAGCCCGTGCGCAACAAGCCCATCCGCATCGGGCTGAGCATGAAGGCCACCGAGCAGGACCCCTGGCTCGACGTCAACGAGAAATTCTCCGTGGGCAGCCGCGTACTCGGGCGCGTGGTGCGTATCGCCCCCTTTGGTGCCTTCGTCGAGATCGCCCCCGGCGTCGAAGGCCTGGTCCACGTCTCGCAGATGAGCTGGGAACGCCACGTCGCCAACCCGGCCGACGTGGTCACCGTCGGCGAAGAAGTCTCGGTGGAAGTCCAGGACATCGACCTGCTGCGTCGACGCATCGGCCTGAGCATGAAGGCCGCCGAAGGCGACCCCTGGAGCGCCATTGACGAGCGCTTCACCATCGGCATGGAAGTCCAGGGCAACGTGGCCCGCGTTGAAGACTTCGGCGCCTTCATCGAACTCGGCGGTGGCATCACCGCGCTCTTGCCCCGCAGCGAGATGAACCTCTCCGAGGGGGGCACGCCCCATCGCCAGTTCACCGCCGGCCAGGACATCACCGCCCGCGTGCTCAACATCGAGCCCGAGCGCCGACGCATGGCCCTGAGCCTCAAAGACGCCGCGACCATCGCCGAGCAGACCGACCCCTCCAAGGCCGCGCCCACCAGCTACCAGGACGACAGCCTCTCCTCGGGCGGCAGCATGGGAACGCTGGGCGACCTGCTCAAGGCCCGCAACAAGAAGTAAGTCAGGCCGCGCCCCCCAAAAACCGGGGGGCTCTCCTCACGAAAAAAACCCCGCTCGCCAGTCCCTGGCGAGCGGGGTTTTTGTTGTGTCCGACATCAGCGCCGATGCCGGCCCGAGTGACTTAGCGCGGCTGCTCCTCGCGCAAAAACACGTACTCGCGCTCCGTGGAGCGCTCGTCACTGAAGATGTACCCCCCGCCGGTGAACCCCTTCAGACGCTCCGGATCGGTGATGCGTTCGCGCACGATATAGTCCGCCATCGTCCCCCGGGCCCGCTTCGCCCAGAAGGCCACGATCTTATACGTGTCGCCCTTGCGGTCCCGGAACACCGGGGTGACCAGATTCCCCTGGAGCGCCTTCTTATCGACCGACTTGAAATACTCGTTCGACGCCAGATTGATCACGGCTTTGGAGTCCTGTTCGGCCAGGCTTTTATTGAGCGCCTCGGTGATCTTCGTGCCCCAGAACTCATAGAGATTTTTGCCCCGCGCGTTCTTCAGTCGGGTTCCCATCTCCAGGCGATAGGGCTGGATCAGATCCAGGGGACGCAACACCCCGTAGAGCCCCGAGAGCATCCGGAGGTGCTCCTGGGCAAAGCGCACATCCTCCTCGCCGTAGCTCGGCAGCTGAAAGTCCGTGTACACATCGCCGGTAAACGCCCACAGGGCCTGGCGCGCGTTCTCCGGGCTAAAGGGCAACGCGAAGTCGCGATAGCGCTCGTAGTTGAGATCGGCCAGCTTATCGCTGATCCCCATCAAGCTTTTGATATCTTCGCGGGAGAGCGTACGCAGCAGCTCAATAAGCTGCTGCGAATCTTCAAGAAAGGGAGGCTGGCTGTGGTCACGGACCCCCACGGGGGTCTCAAAATCAAGCGACTTCGACGGCGAAAGCAGAACAAGCATGGACAACCTTCCGATACGACGTTGGTAAATCAGCGAACTCAGGGGGCCAAAGGACGGCCGCGCGCCCGCAGCATTAAGGACCGGGCCCAACCTGGCAAGCCTCGGCCACCTCTCAACGCCCGACGCCCTGAGGCCCGAGCTCAAAAGGGCTGCGTGCCGCTGAGCCCCTGCACCCGGGGGAACCCCCGGTACCTTACCTGCGTCTCCCGGGGAGGCTCCTGGCCGAGCTCCCGCAACTGGAAGCGACGATCGACCTCCGGCAACACCCAGCCCTGGACCACGTAACGCTGAAAACGCCGGCTCACGCTGAACCTCTCGCAGAGCCCCCGCATCGAATCCCGAAAGATATTCCGGTAGAGCGCCCTCAGATCGCGCTGCGCGAGATCGCGACAGACCCGACTCACCGCGTCCGTCGGCCGCACCGCCCGCTCCTTAATCGCCAGAAAGTCGACCACAAAGGCCTCGCTACCAAAGGCCTCCGACAGGATCTCGACCGCGTTCACACCAAAGGGCAGGCTCCTCCCCAGGCGCTCCCCACGCAACGCGTACAGCCGGCGCATACGCTCCAGGCGGCTTAAGCCCCGCATCTCCATCATCGTCCCACTTACATAGCGCGCCACCCCCTCCTCGGAGTCGAGCACCTCGGCCCAGATCTCCCGCTCCCGCGCCCGCAACTCACCGGACGCTCCGGGCCGATCCAGCAACACCTGCATCACCAGCACACTATCCTGAAGCGCCTCGCACACCAGCGCGTCCACCCGCTCCAAAAGATCGAGGTAGCGCCGCGCGAAGGTCTCCCGCGCGTAGTGCTGCAGCCCGGCGGCCACCGCCTCCCGGGTCCAGTTCTGCGCCTCCTCCTGGCTGGATTTGGCGGCCACCCACCCCCGGATATCGCAAAACTCACCGTGCGCTTCGATAAAACCGTCCAGGCTCACATCGGTGGCCCAACGGTCCCCCGGTGCCGGCGCGTCAACAAAGCAAAAGAGCACTTCCATGGCATCTCCTGTGGGCATCCCTGCCCGGAAAAAAGAATGCACCTGGTACGGCTCGGCGCGACAACTCCCCCAATGAATTCAACACCTTAACACGCAACACCATCACTCGGCTTGCGTCCCGACGTCTCGACGTTCGGCTCCCCATACATCTCGGATGGTCGTGATAAGATGAGCTTAACTCGCCGACCGCCTTGCATCAACGCTGAACATAGAAACGCCGCCTGTCCCCCGGGTTCGGCGCATAAAAAAACCGGCGCGCCCCTCTCGGGGCGCGCCGGCTCAAACACGCATCACACGCGCCTGTCGGGCGGCTTTACTTCGAGCCAAAGGTCTCATTGAAGTCCGGGAAAAACTCCCAGTCCCCCACCACGCGCTTCTCTTTGGCCTTGATCAGCAGATACGCATCGATCACCGAAGCGATCGAGATCAACCCACCGGCGCACCCGGTGACGATCGCCGCGGCCAGAATCACCAGCCCCTTGGCCGTCTGCCCCTGCATGATCTGCCCCACGCCGGGGATGAAGAAACTGAGCACCAGCGCAATGATCTGATCATTGCTCAGCCCTCCCGGCCCCCCCTGCTGGCGCTGAGCCAGATGCTGTTCCGGCGGCCGATAATCCTTAAAACTCTGCGCGGGCGGCGGCTCATGCTGCGGCGCGGCCCAGTCGTTATTCGAGTTGTCCTGCCCCTGATCATTCATCGCCTGCTCCTCTTCACTGCTGCTCAACGGCTGGCCCTGCGGGCCCGGTTTTTGGGAACATCACCTGCCGAGTCGTTCACTTAAAACAGACCCTAATGTGCGACCTGTGCCCTCTCTTTTACAAGGGGCCACGCACAGCCCGCACATACTTTTTCAGATCTCCAGCGCGTCGGCGGGCGCCGAGCCCACAAGGGCCTCGACCTCCTCGACCGATTTGGGGCACATCCGCGTTAAGTTCTCGTACCCGGACGCGGTCACCAGAATATCGTCCTCAATGCGCACGCCCACCCCGCGCAGCGCCTCCGGGGCGCTCTCATCGTCGGCCGGCACATAGATGCCCGGCTCAATGGTGAGCACCATCCCCGGCTCCAACTCCCGCGAGTCGTCTTCGGAGAGCTTGTAGAGCCCCACGTCGTGCACGTCGATGCCCAGCCAGTGCCCGATGCCGTGGGGGTAATACTTGCGGTAGGACTTCGACTCCAGCGCCTCTTCCAGCGTCTCATCCAGAAGCCCCAGCTCGATCATCGCCGCGGCGAGCTTCTTCGACGCCTCCTCCTGAAGCGCGTCGTAGGGGAGGCCGGGTTTGATCATCTCGATCGTCTCATTGAGCACCACGAGCACCTTCTCATAGAGCGCGCGCTGGGCCTCGCTGAAACGGCCGCTCGCCGGAAAACTCCGGGTGATATCACCCGAATAATGGCCGTACTCACACCCGGCATCGACGAGCACCACATCGTCTTCCCCGATGCGATCTTCGTTCTCGGTATAGTGCAGAATCGTGGCGTTATCGCCCGCGCCCACAATCGACGCGTAGGCCGGATAAGTGCCTCCCGAGCGGCGGAAGTGATACTCGATGAGCGCCTGAAGTTCGTACTCCATCATCCCCGGGCGGCAGTGCTTCATGGCCAGGATATGGGCCTCCGCCGAAATCTCACACGCGCGGCGCAGCACCTGGAGTTCGGCTTCTTCTTTGATCAGGCGCGCCTCAAAGAGCAGATCGCGCGCATCGCTGATCGCCGCCGGCATCGCCAGGTGCTGATTGCGACGATGGCGCAGGGTCTGCACCCAGGAGATCACGCGCTGATCGAACTCCGGCTCCACCCCCAGCGTGTAGTACAGGGTCTGACGGCCCTTGAGAAACGCGGGCAGCTCCTCATCGAGCTGGCTCAACCCGAACGCCACGTCGGCGCCGTAGGTTTTCACCGCGCCTTCGGGACCGGCGCGGCGCCCTTCCCACTGCTCTTTGGCCGGGTCTTTATCGGGCACAAAGAGCCCGAACTCCCCTTCTTCTCGGCCCGGGGCCAGCACCACCACCGCCTCGGGCTCACCAAACCCGCTCAAGTAGAGCACATCGCTGGAGGGGCGATAGGCGTACTCGGTGTCGTTGGAGCGCCGGCGCATCCCCGGGCCCACCACGATCATCACGCCCTCGGGGCCGATCTTCTCCATCAAGCGCGCGCGGCGAGCCTTGAGCACATCGTTGTCGATCATAGCCATGGTTTCCTCGTAGCTGGTCTCATCGTGAGCAGGTCGCGCCCCGGGCGGGCGCGCCATCGGGCGGCATCCTGCCACCGATGGCTCCGGCTGTCGATCCGCGCATCTGGTCGGCGCGCGCCTGCCCGATCTGGCGGGCGGCCCGGGCGCGCTCATCCCCCGAATCCCCCAAAATCTCCAAAAACGAGCCCCCGGGGCATCAGCCATCACCTTTACCCCCACCCCACCTGGGGGCGCGGGCATCATTCATCACCTTTACCCCCGCTCAGCCCGCGCATCGCCTTTGCCCCCGGCCCCCGGCCTTTGCTACATCTGGCGTAGAGACCGCTGACGCTTTCGCTTGAGGAGTTCGCATGGCTGCCCATCCTTCCCCCGATTCGCTCGCCAATCACCTGCAATCCTGGCTTCGCATCGACTCGACCAGCGGCCAGGAGCGCGCCTTTCTGGAAACGCTGGAGACCGAACTGGTCCAGGCCGGCTTTACACAGATCACCCGCCAGCCGGTCGCCGAGGGCCGCTGGAACCTCCTGGCCACCACCGACCAGCCCGCCCGCGTGCTCTTTTCGACCCACGTCGACACCGTGCCGCCCTTTTTGCCGGTGCGCCGCCAGGACGACCGCATCTACGGTCGCGGCGCCTGCGACACCAAGGGCGGACTCCTGGCCATGCTGGAGGCCGCCAAACGCCTGCTTGCCCGCGGCCAGCGCGAGGTGGGATTTTTGCTGGTCGTCGGCGAAGAAGTCGACCACTGCGGCGCCAAAACCAGCGTGAACCTCAACCTCGACGGGCTGGAGCGCATCCTCCTCTGCGAACCCACCCGCAATAAAGTGGTCGCGGCCCAGAAGGGCATGCTCAAGTTCACGCTGCACACCGAGGGCGTCGCCGGCCACTCGGCCTTCCCCGACCGCGGCGTCTCGGCGATCGAGCGCCTGCTCAACGCGCTCCAGGCCCTGCGCACCGATGACTGGCCGGTCGACCCGCTCCTGGGGCCGACCACCCTCAACGTCGGCACGATCACCGGCGGGGTCGCCGCCAACGTCTTTGCCCCGGCGGCCAGCGCCCAGATCCTCATGCGCGCCGTCAGCCCGATTGTCCCCCTGCTGGAGCGCGTCGAAGCGCTCGCCAGGGAGCACGAGGCCCGGATCGAGGGCGCGGTCTTCAACGATCCGGTCTTCTTTGACCCGCCCGCGGGCTACGACACCGACACCGTCCCCTTCAACACCGACGCCACCTACTTAAGTCAGCTCGCGCCGGTGTGGCTGGTAGGCCCCGGCGACATTCGCCTGGCCCACGCCGATCACGAACACATCGAGTTAAGCGACCTCCAGGCTGGCATTGAGCTCTACGACGCCCTGGCCTCTCAGGCCCTGGCCGACCGGGGCTGAGCCGGGCCGGGAGACATCGGCTGGACTTTACAGTCATTGTGAACAAGTTCGCCTCTGACGGAACTTGACCGGGCGATGAAACGCACCCTTCGCCCGACCTCTCCGCCGCGAATCACTGCCAGATCCGCGGCGCTCCACGTCTGGAGGACACGATGACTCGCTCCCGGCAACCCCTGCCTCTCTTCGAAGCCCCCGAACTCCACGCGGCCCTCTCCAGCGCCGCTCTCCATACCGACACCACTCCCACCGACCAAAGCCCCCACGCCGAGCTCCAGAGCGTGCTCCCGGCGCTGGCCACCATTAACCCCCGCTCCGCGCCCACCCCTTCGTTTAAACGACGCGCCGAAGCGACCTTTTTTCTCAACCACTTCGACGCCGAACACGCCATCGATGTGGTGCCCCTGTGGCATATTGACCACCACGATCTCCAGGCCAGTGAGATCGCCGGCTGGACCTACACCCGCCACCTCTGCTAACGAGCGCCACAGCCTACACGTGGTTCCCAGGCGCCCGGGGCTGAAGCCCCGGGCGCTTTTCGCGTCTCTTTATCTCCTGACTGCGAGGTCTTTCATGGCGCTTCTCGAAACCCGGGCCCCCGCCCCGGGCACCCCCGCTCCCGATTTTGCGCTGCCCGACACGCAGGGCACCCTGGTGCGCCGCGACGACTTCGCCCAGGCCCCGGTCCTGGTGGTGATGTTCATCTGCAATCACTGCCCCTACGTCCAGGCCGTCCTCGATCGCCTGGTCGCCCTGGGCCGCACCTGGCCCGCCGACCAGGTCGCCTTCGTGGCCATCAGCGCCAACGACGCCGAGCGCTACCCCCAGGACGGCCCCGACGCCATGGCCGAACTCGCCAGCCAGTACGACTTCCCCTTCCCCTACCTCTACGACCAGACCCAGGAAGTAGCCCGGGCCTACGGCGCGGTCTGCACCCCGGATTTCTTCGTCTACGATCAGCAGCGCACCCTGGCCTACTGCGGTCGTCTCGACGACAACTGGAAAGATCCCGCCGCCCGCACCCGACGAGATCTTCACGATGCTATTCTTGCTTTGCTTGACGGCGAACGCCCCGTCGAGGAACAACACCCCTCGATGGGTTGTAGCATCAAGTGGAAAATTTGAGCCCGATCGCCGCCGGCGTCCCCGGCTCCCCTTGAACCAGGCCTTTGACGATGTTCGGCATCTCCTTTCCAGAACTCATGGTCATCGCCGCGCTCGTACTCGTGGTCGCCGGCCCCGAGAAGCTGCCCGAGTTCGCGCGTTGGGCGGGCAAAGGCATGCGCGAGCTGCGCAAAGCCTCCAACACTCTGCGCGACGCCCTGATGATCGACGAGCTCGATCTCAACAAGCCCCTCCCGCAGATCGCGCCCAAACCCGCCGCGCCCAAACCCGCCGCGCAGGCCAACGCTGACGCCGATACCTCCCCCGCCGACGCCACCGACGCGCCGACGCCCCGGGTCAACACCGCCTCCGCCCCCCGCGATCGCTACCCCAGCGCCGAGCCTATGGGCCTGGACCAGCTCGACGAACGCGATTTTGATCGCCTCCTGGAGCAGCAGTACCTGATGCACCACAACCAGCTTCAAGCCATCGCCCTGGCCAGCCCCGCGAAGACCGACCAGACCCATCCGGTCGTCCTTCAACCCGCGGCCAGCAGCGACGCCCTCCACCCCGTCACCCTCTCCGCCTCCCAGGCTCCGGAGCCGATGCGATGAGCGATGACGCCTCCCCTGATCCGCGCTCTCAGGCCTCCGTCGAGAGCCTCCATGACATGCGCATGAGCTTTATGGGGCACCTGGCCGAGCTGCGCCGGCGCTTCCTCTTTAGCTTCGTGGCCCTGGTCATTGCGTTTCTGGTGTGCTGGAACTTTGCCACCGACATCTTCAACTTCCTGCTCCAGCCTCTCATCAACGCCGCCCCCGAAGGGGAGCTGGCCAACATGCACAACGCCGACCTGGCCGAGCCCTTCTTCACCCTGCTCAAGACCGCCATACTGGCCGCGGTCTTTCTGGCCAGCCCGGCCATCCTCTTCAACATCTGGCGCTTCGTCGCCCCGGGCCTCTACCCCAATGAGAAGCGCGCCGCGCTGCCCTTTGTCTTCTTCGGAACCCTCTTCTTCTTTCTCGGCGCGAGCTTCTGCTACTTCGTCGTGATCCCCTTTGGTTACGCGTTTCTGCTGGGCTTTTCCCTCGAAGTGTCCAACCCCACGCTGATGATCAAAGACTACTTCGCGCTCACCACCAAGCTCCTGCTGGGCTTCGGCATGGTCTTTGAGCTGCCGGTCGTCACCTCCTTTCTCTCGGCAGTCGGCCTGCTCACCCACCGCCACCTGCTCAAGCACTGGCGCATCGCCGTGATCGCAGCCTTCATCCTGGCCGCCATCCTCACCCCCCCCGATGTCGTCACCCAGATGATGCTCGCGGCCCCCCTGATCCTGCTCTACGGCCTCTCGATCCTGGTGGCCTGGTTCATCACCACTCGCCGCGAGCGCCGGGCGGCCCGCGAGCTCAAAGAGCTCTCCTGACGCCTCCCCCCCTTCGAGTGACGCCGCGCCCGCGCGGCGTCTTTTTTTTGCCCGAAGCGCCACTTTTTTTACTCTCGTACGCAAAGGTCACGCGTCTGAGCCGACAACAGGTGCAGGGAAGTCACACATCCACCTACATGCCCGGGGGCCTGACCATGCACACACCACCGATCCTTGACCTCGCGATCTGCCACCTCTGGAGGGGCTCCATGCTCCTTCTCCTGACACTCACCCTGGCGGCCTGCACCGACGCCAACGCCTCCGAGCTGGCCATCACCTACTTCCCGTCCCCCCGGGACTGCTTGCCTGTGCCTTCGGCTCCCTCGTCCCGCGATCTGCGGGCGGCAAGCCTTACCGACGAGCCCCCCAACGACGGGCCGGATGCGCTCGACGAGCTCGACGCATTCCCTGGCGACGAGCTCGACGCGTTCGACGAGAGCGAGGAGAGCGAGGAGATCGACGCCCCCGAACGTCTCTCCGACCTCGAAGCCTTCGACACCGCCAGCCCGGGCGACGCCCTCTTCGCCCTCGACCTCGAACGCGCCCTCGCTCACGACACGCCCCACCCCCTCCCGAGCGACTCCGACACCGCCCCCTCGCTCCACCTCGACCCTCGGCCCCCGACCACACACGCCGCACTTCCCGCCGCCCCCAGAGCGCAACTCCTGGCCGAAGAACGCCTCGCATCCGCCGAGAGGGCCCCGACGCCCGACACCCCGGAACACCACCTCCCCGACGAAGCCCCGGCTCCAGCCACCACCAGCGAGCCCACACCACCTGCTCAAATCAACCTCAACACCGCCACCGAAGCCCAACTCACCGCCATCCCCGGCATCGGCCCTGCGCTGGCCTCCCGCATCCTCGACTACCGCCGCCAACGCCCCTTCACTCGCCTCAGCCACCTCAAACGCGTCAAAGGCATCGGTCCTGCCACCTACGCCAAACTCCAACCTTACATCACCCTGGACTCGCCAGCCCCGGAGCGTTGACCGGCGATGAGCTCCCCGGTCATAGTAATCCCATGATTAAGACCTTTCAGATCCTCGAAAAACTCGGCGAAGGCGGCATGGGCGAAGTCTACCGCGCCCGAATCCGCGCCACCGGCGTGGACGTGGCGCTCAAGGTGCTGCGCGAGCGCTTTGCCCACGAAACCCGCTACCGCGAGAGCTTCAACCGCGAGGTCCGCGCCATCGGGGCCCTCAACCACCCGGGCATCGTCAGAGTCCTCGACTACGGCACCACCACCGAACGCTGCTCCGAGGAGCTCCCCGGCCTCTCGGCCGGCTCGCTCTGGCTGGCCATGGAGCTGGCTCAGGGCGCCCTCGAAGACGTCAGCGCTCCCCCCGGCTGGCCCCACCTGCGCCGCCTCCTCCTGGAAGTCCTCGACGCGCTGGCACACTCCCACGCCCGGGGCATCATCCACCGCGACCTCAAGCCCGCCAACGTCCTCTGGACCATCGGCGACGACAACCACGTACGCTGGATGCTCTCCGACTACGGCATCGCGCACATCCAGGACCCCTCGTTTTCCAACCAGACCGCCGACATTCACTCCCTGGCCGCCGGCACCCCCACCTTTATGGCGCCCGAGCAACTCCACGGACACTGGCGCGACTACGGCCCCTGGACCGACCTCTACGCCCTGGGCTGCATGGCCTACCTGCTCGCCAGCGGTCGACCGCCCTTTGAAGGCGACTCGCTGATGGCCATCGCCATGCAGCACCTCACCTCCGAGATCCCCCCGCTGCCCCCCCGACTGCCCCTACCTCAGGGGTTCGAAAACTGGGTGCGCCGCCTCCTCGCCCGCGATGTCTCCCGGCGCTACCGCAGCGCCGCCGACGCCGCGCGCGGACTCCTCCTTTTGGGAGACCCCGGCGACGATGACGCCACGCCCTTTTCCCTCTCCCGGGCGCCCCTCTCCGAGGCCACCACCGAGGTCTTCGCCGCACATGCCCCGACCCTCGAAGCCCTGGAGCTCCCCGCACTGCAAACCGCGCTGCTCGACACTCAGGCCCTGGAAGCCATCGCCCGCCGCGATCGCGGCGACGCTCAACACACCAGCCAGCCCCTGCAGCCGGTGCGGGTCCCCGGCGCCGTGGCCCCGCCTCCAGACTGGCGCTCCCCCCAACTCCCCCCCCTGGCCAGCCTGACCCTGGGCCTGGGCAAAGGCCTCTTCGGCATCCGCGACGCCCGCTTCATCGGCCGCCAGGACAGCCGAGACCTGCTCTGGCATCACCTCCAGGAGGTGCACCGGGAGGGCTGCGCCCGCGCGCTTATCATTCGCGCCGAAGCCGGTCTCGGTAAAACTCGCCTGATGGACTGGCTGGCCACCCGCGCCGAAGAACTCGGCGTAGCCACCGCCCTGCGCGCCAATCACAGCCCCATCATGAGCCGCTCCGACGGTCTGCCCCGCATGCTCCAGACCTTCTTTCGAGCCACCGGCCTCAGCCGTGAAAAAACCGCTGAGCGCATCCAACACGCCGCCCAGACCCACTGGGAAACCCGGCCTCACTCCCACCTGCTGGACAGCCTGGCCGACTGGCTCGCCCCGGACCACGAGGCGCCCCCCACGCTGAGCTCCCCCCTGGAGCGCTACACGCTGCTGGAGCAAACCCTCCAACTTATCTCCAGTGAACGCCCCATCATCCTCTGCCTCGACGACGTCCAGTGGGGCCTGGACGCGCTGGGCTTCGCGCTCCACGCCCTGAACACCCGCCGCGAACGCAACCTCCCCCTCCTCATCGTCGCCACCCTCCGCCCCGAAGGCATCGAAGAACGCCTGGCCGAACGCCAGCTCCTGGAGCTCCTCAGCGCCCACGAGCACTGCACGACACTCCACCTGGACCACCTCCAAAAAGACCACCAACGCGAGCTGGTCCGCGACCTCCTCGGCCTGGAAAACGGCCTCGTCACAGAGCTCTGCCGACGCACCCGCGGAAACCCCCTCTTTGCCGTGCAGCTCATCGAAGACTGGGTCCATACCGATCAGCTGCACTCCTCTCCCTCCGGCTACGTCCTGGCCGAGGGCGCCCCCTTTGAACACGACCTCCAGGCCCTGCTGACCCGACGGATCAACGCGCTACTCCAGCAACGCCCCGACCCCGACGCCGCACGCTGGGCCCTGGAGGTCGCCGCCGCCCTGGGCATCGACGTCGATGAGCACGAATGGCACCGGATCTGCGATGCCCTCGACCTCCCCCCAGATCCCGGCCTCCTCGACGCCTTGATGATTCACGGCATCGCCGGACACCGCCCCGGTGGCTGGCACTTCCGCCTCCCCCTCTACCGCGATGTCATCGAGTCGCTCAGCGCCCACACCCCGCGCTGGCCTCGCATCCACCGCGCCGCGGCCAGCGTCCTGGCCGGAGCCACGCAGGACGCCTCCCTGGCCGAACGCCGGGCCCGCCACCTGCTCGCGGCCCACGCCCACGCCAGGGCCCTGCCCCTGCTCTGGCAGGCCAACGAACACCACATGTTGCGCAGCGCCTACCTCCCCGCGCTGGCCATCCTGGAGCGCATCGACCGCTGCCACGCCGCGCTCAACCTCCCCGACGACGCTCCGGAGCGCCCCCGCGTCTGGATCGCCCGCGCCGAAGCCCAGCGCTACCTCGGGCATTTCGACCACACTCGCCAGCTCTTAGAGCGCGCGCTGGCCCTGGGCGACCGCCTCCGCCCGGCCGACCAGGGCAACGCGTTCCGCGTGTTGGCCAACCTCGAAAACTTCTCCGGGCACTCCGCCCTGGCCCTCCAAAACTACCGCAGCGCCCTCCTGCACTTTGAACGCGCCGCCGACGACCGCGGTGCCGCCCGCTGCCTCCACGGCCTCGGCTGGATCCTCGCCGGAGAAGGCGACATCACCGCCGCTCGCCAGGCCTTCGCACAAGGCCATCGCGTCGCCGAGCGCTCCGGTCAACTCCTCGAGGCCGCCTGGTGCGTTCACGGCATCGCCGAGACCCACCTGCGCACCTGGGATCCGGCCGGACTCCCCCACGCCCAACGCGCCCACCAGCTCTTCGATGCCGCGCAAAGCCGCAGCGGACTGGCCCTGAGCCTGCGCACCCTGGGAGACTTCGCCCGCTACCGAAACGATCTGCCCCGCGCCCGCGACTACTACCGGCAGGCTCGCCACCTCGCCACCTCCATCGGCCATGTCCTGGCCGGCCTGGTCGACTCCCTGATCGCCTTCTGCGACCTGACCGAAGGAAAATTCGACGACGCCAGACGCCGCTTTCAGCGCTTCTCCAGCTCCCCTCAAAACCTGATGTTTCCCCTCTATCGCCCCGTCGGCCCCATCGGCGGCCTGGTCGTGGCCGCCCACGACAACCGCCCGGACCTCGTCGACCGGCTCCTCACAGAACTCGAAGACCTCATCGACCCCCGTACCCCCCTGGCACGCGATTTTGCCTCCTTCATCGAACAGGCCGCCGATCAACTCCTGGAGCGCGGCCACAACGCCCGCGCCGCCCGCGCCCTGGGCCTGGCGGCAGACACCGTGGAACACATCCACCCGCCGCAGGCCCAGGCCCTGCGCCGCCGCCAGGCCCCCCTGCTCAACTCAACCCCCGCAGGGTAGCGCCACCAGGCCCCTCACTTCCTCCCCGGCCTCCAGCTCCAACACGCGTCCCCCCTTGGCCGAGCGTCCCATCAACGCCAGCTCCGCGGCGGGCATCCGCCACACCCGACCGCTGCTCAGAATCACCCCCAGATCTTCGGCCGGGTTGCAGGGCACCACCCCCACCACCTGATCACCGGCATTCAAACGCAGCACCTGCATCCCGGCACCGCCCCTCCCCTGTGTACGAAACTCCCCGAACTCCACCCGCTTCCCCAGCCCCTGAGCCGTGATCACCGCCAGCTGCTTAACCCGGGTGCCCTCAAACGCGTTGACGATCGCATCATCCGCCCCGCCCAGCTTCATCAGGTTCACCCCCACCGCCTTACGTCCCATCGAGCGCAGCTCTCCCGCCTCAAAATGAATCCCCTGACCCTGGGCCGAAGCACAAAAGATCGTGGCCTGACGCCCCACCGCCATCACCGCCACCGCCTCGTCCCCCTCATTGAGCAAAAACCCCTCGCGACCACTGCGATCGAGCCCATCGCCCTTATCAAACTCCCCGCCATCGCTGGCCTTCCCCTTGCCCTGCGCCGTCACATGCACCACCCGCCCGTTCACCAGCTGACGCCGCGGCACCAAAAAGCGCACCCGCTCCTCCCCCGAGAGCTGCAACACGTCACGGATCGTGCGCCCCTCCCCACGACGGTCCCACAGGGGCACCATCCGCGGATCGACCCCGTAAAAACGCCCCTCATTGCTAAACAAATACAGCGAGTCCCCCTCCCCTACCCAGCTCACATTCACCACCTCCCCGATCCCCTCGGGGCTCTCGATCAACTCCGGCTCCTCCCCTACCTCCAGATCCGGACCGTGCATCGCGTAGAGCATCCCTTCCCCCGTCTCCACATAGAGCGGATGCTCATACGCCTCACCAACCACCCGCTCCACCCGAGTCGGCTCACTGCGCCCACCGCGCCGACGCCCGCCGGTGGCCTCGACAAGCGCTGCCCACAACGCCGACTCCACGCTGCCAAACGCCTCCTCGGCCTGCCCACGTAACGCCTCGCTGATCCCTTCCTGCCCCGCGTCTTCAACCTCTTTCGCCGCCGACACCAGCGCCTGAATCACTGCCCCGCTCTCACTCATCGTGTTGCCTCCTCTGCACATCCATCCAAACATCAACCCGGCTCTCCACAAGGGCGGCCTGCACGCCCCTCAACACCCCCAAGCCTACCCTCCGCATCCAACGCCTCCAAGACCTCTCTCCGGGCCCCGGCCGCCTTGACACGTCCAGAGCCCCACGTCTAACCTCCCCCTCTTGAACCGCAGCGGGCCGCCTTTAGGCCTACCTGACTGGGTCATCCGGGCCCGTACGAAGGAGCACAACACACATGTCTGACGACACAAACACCAAAGACTCTCCGGCCAAAAAATCCGACGACATGATGTCCGGTATTGGCGGCATCTTCGATGTCCCCGGTGGCTCAAAGAAAAAGAAGAAGAAAAAGAAAGCTGCCGACACCCCTCCCCCCGCCGCTGAATCGACCGAGGAAGACGCTGCCGTCGAAGAAGACGCCGCCGCAAAAGACACCTCCGTTGAGGAAAAGCCCGCCCGCGACGACAGCAACGTCGACGAGCAGCCCAAGCCCGAAGCGGCCCAGCCGGCTAAAAAGAAGAAAAAGAAAGCCGCAGCCGCCGTCGAAGGCGTCTTCTCCACGTCGGCCTCCGACGATGACGACATCGACCTCTCCTCGCCATACCTCGACGACGAGGATCTGGGCGACATCGCCCCGCCCAAGAACCCCATGATCAAGGTTCTCGTCGGCGTGGTCATCGTCCTCCTGGTCGGCATCGTCGGCCTGGTCCACCACTTCACCGGCTTTGGCGACAACTTCGTCCTGCTCCTCCAGGGCAACTACCAGGAAGAGATGCTCCGGCGCGCTCGCCAGGCCGAAGAAGAGCACCTGGCCGCCCAGCTCGCCGCGATGCCCAAATTCGGCACCCTCACCTTCGCCGGCGGACCCGTCGGGGCCACCATCAAGCTCAACGGACAGATCCAGTACGGTCAGGTCGGCGGCGAAGAAGGCCCCTGGCGCGCCCTGGAACTGGGGCCCACCACCGCCATTCAAAACCTCTCGGTCCGCGACGACCATCACATCGAGGTCAGCGCTCCCGGCCACCAGCCCACCAGCATCAAGCTCACCGAAGGCATGTGGCAGGACAGTGGCAACGGCGACTACCGCTACCACTACACCGCCACCCTCAGCCCCGCCGACGCCAAATACGGCCAGGAATTCGCCCAGCGCATGGAAATGGACGCCGAGAACGACTTCTACGGCACCGCGACCATCAACACCATCCCCTCCGGCGCGCGCCTCCTGATCAACCGCAACATCGCCCTGGATAAAGACGGAAACGAGCTGCGCACGCCCGTCACCTTCGACACCTACTACATCCGGGATGAAGAAAGCGGTGAACTCAAAGAGTATCAGGTCCGCGTGGACACCCCGCCCGACCGCGGCGATCGCCTGGAGCTGACCTTCCCCGACAACGACGAGCTGCCCAACTTCCTCACCTCCATCAACCGCCGCAGCTGGACCTGCAACTGGAAGGATGAGGCCGAGACCAAGCGCCTGCCCGAAGACGCCAGCATCCAGCTCCACTGCGACTACACCTGGACCCTCGAAAAAGACTTCAACGCCATCAACACCTACATCGCCGAGCGCGAAGCCGAATTCGAACGCATCCAGGCCCAGCAAAAAGCTGCCCAGGCCGGCGCCGGCGCCGAAGCTGAAGCCGCTCCCGCCGAAGGTGAGCAGGGCTAACCCAACATGTCACGCAACGATCGCTTTACCCGGCTGGTGCGCATCGCGCACCCGGCCGGGCGTCGTCCGGTCTACGCGCGCTGCGAGGGTGACCTCTTCATCACCCTCGCAGGCGACGTCGCCGATCTCCATCAGGCCATTCGCCAGGGACGCCCCCTCCCCGAAGACGGCGCCCGCATCCGCAAAGATCGCGCCCAACTCCTGGCGCCGGCCTGCCCCTCCAAAGTCATCTGCGTCGGCCTCAACTACCGCGCCCACGCCGAGGAAATGGGAAAACCCCTTCCTCCCGAACCCCTGATCTTTCTCAAGCCCTCCACCGCCGTCATCGGCCCCGACGAGGCCATTGAGCTCCCCCCCGACGCTCACGAGGTCCATCACGAGGGCGAGCTGGCGATGATCGTCGGTGAACGCATCAAAGATGTGCGTGAAGACCAGGCCATGGACGCCATCTTCGGCTACACCTGCGCCTGCGACGTCACCGCCCGCGACATTCAACGCCGCGAATCGCGCTACACCCGCGCCAAAGGCTTTGACACCTTCGCCCCCCTGGGCCCGGCCCTGGCGCTGACCGCCACCTTCAACCCCGCCGAGCACACCCTGCGCTGCTGGGTCGACGGCGAACTGCGCCAGCAAACCCGGCTCAACGACTTCATCTTCGAACTGCCCCGGGTCGTCGCCTTCATCTCCAGCATCATGACCCTGCTCCCCGGCGACGTCATCCTCACCGGCACCCCCGCCGGCGTCGGCCCCATCACCGAGGGACAGCGCGTCGAGGTGGCCATCGACGGCATCGGAACCCTGCACAACCCGGTGCGACGACGCCCCTGACACCCCCCAGCATCCCCCGTCCACCCACGCCTCGCCACCCCGGGGCGTTCCCTCCCCTGCCGACGCCGCGCTCCTCCCCGGCCCCGGCCGATCACATAGACGCCCACCCGCCCCTGTGCTACGCTTCCGCGACTCGCGAGCCTGCGCGCCCGCGCGCGCGCAATCATCCGCGTGCGGGCATCCTTTTGGCTCCTTGATTGTTTCGGATGATTCCGGCGCTCCCCGGGCCCGGCCTCCTCGTTTGCGGCGGCCCCCTCGCAGGAGCTCACCGACCGATCCTGACCCACCGACCCAGGGTAAGACGTACCATGGCCCAAGATAACCAGCTGCCCCAAGACGCCGCCCCTCAGGGCAACGAGTACACCGCCGACGCCATCCAGGTCCTCGAAGGCCTGGAAGCCGTGCGCAAGCGCCCCGGCATGTACATCGGCGACACCGACGATGGCTCCGGACTCCACCACATGGTCTACGAAGCCGTCGACAACTCCATCGACGAGGCGCTGGCCGGTTACTGCGACCAGGTCACCATCACCATCCACCCCGACGAATCCCTCTCCGTCGAGGACAACGGCCGCGGAATCCCGGTCGACATCCACAAAAAACAGGGCCGCTCCGCCGCCGAAGTCATCATGACCGTGCTCCACGCCGGCGGTAAATTCGACCAGAACTCCTACAAGGTCTCCGGCGGACTCCACGGCGTCGGCGTCTCCGTCGTCAACGCCCTCTCCACCTGGCTCACCCTGGAGATCCGCCGCAACGGACAGATCTGGACCCAGACCTACGACCGCGGCGTCCCCCGCGAGCCCCTGCGCGCCATCGGCAAGGCCAAGACCACCGGCACCAAGATCACCTTCTTGCCCGATCCCGAGATCTTCCAGATCACCCGCTTCTCCTTCGACGTCCTCTCCCAACGCCTGCGCGAGCTCTCCTACCTCAACAGCGGCGTGCGCATCGTCATCGTCGATGAACGCGACAACAAGCGCCACGACTTCAACTACGAGGGCGGCCTCAACTCCTTTGTCACCGACCTCAACAAAAACAAATCCCCGCTCCACCCCGAGCCCATCTCCATCGAAAAAGAGCTCCCCGAGCAGGGCATCACCGTAGAAGTCTCCATGCAGTGGAACGACTCCTACAACGAAAACATCTTCTGCTACACCAACACCATCCGTAACCGCGACGGCGGCAGCCACCTCTCCGGCTTCCGCGCCGCCCTCACCCGCACCGTCAACCTCTACGGCGTCTCCAACGGGATGCTCAAAGAGTCCATCTCCGGTGACGACATCCGCGAGGGCATCGCCGCGGTCCTCTCGGTGAAGATGCCCGACCCCAAATTCTCCAGCCAGACCAAAGACAAGCTCGTCTCCAACGAGATCAAGGGCGCCGTCGAATCCGTCGTCAACGAACGCCTGGCCATCTTCCTCGAAGAGAACCCCTCGGTCGCCAAGGCCATCATCGAGAAAGCCATCGCCGCCTCCCGCGCCCGCGAAGCCGCCCGCAAGGCCCGCGAAATCTCCCGCAAGAGCGCCCTCCAGATCTCCGCCCTCCCCGGAAAACTCGCCGACTGCCAGTCCCGCAAGCCCGAGGAAAGCGAGCTCTACATCGTCGAGGGTGATTCCGCCGGTGGCTCCGCCAAGCAGGGCCGTAACCGTAAATTCCAGGCCATCCTCCCCCTGCGCGGTAAGATCCTCAACGTCGAGAAAGCACGCTTCGATCGCATGCTCTCCAACAACGAGATCTCCACCATCATCAGCGCCCTGGGCACCGGCATCGGCCAGGAGTACTTCTCCATCGATAAACTCCGCTACCACAACATCGTCATCATGACCGACGCCGACGTCGACGGTAGCCACATCCGCACCCTCCTCCTGACCTTCTTCTACCGGCAGATGCCCGAAATCATCTCCCGCGGATACCTCTACATCGCCCAGCCCCCGCTCTTCTCCATCAAGCGCGGCCGCACCATGGAGTACCTCAAAGACGAGCGCGAGCTAAACGACCGCCTCATCGAAAACGCCAAAAACGCCCTGACCCTGCGCGGCGCCAACGGACAGGAACTCGTCGGCGATGAGCTCGCAAACTTCATCGACGACCTCCTCAAGTACCGCATGGTCCTGGAGCGCGTCGCCCGAAACCACGACGACCGCATCGTCGAAGAGGCCCTCAAGGTCGGCTTCACCATCGACGACCTCCAGGACCGCGAACGCCTGGAAGCACGCTCCCAGGAACTCCTGGAACGCCTGCGGCAGGCCTTCACCACCGTCCCCTGGCGTGCTCCCCAGATCCTCGAAGATCCCGAACTCGACGACCTCTTCCTGGCCCGCTGGAAGAGCCGCGTCTCGGGTACCTCGGTCGTCTCTCTCCTTAATCGCGCCTTCCTCTCCGGCGTCGATTACCGCGAACTCCTGCGCATCCGACGCGCCTTCGAAGCCCTCGGCGACCACATCATCGTCGATGACGGCAAAGAGCCCGAACCCCTGGACTCCATCGCCGCCGTCCTCAACCGCGTGCTCGCCAGCGGCCGCAAGGGCCAGACCATCCAGCGCTACAAGGGGCTCGGTGAGATGAACCCCGACCAGCTCTGGGACACGACGATGGACCCCGAGACCCGCACCATGCTTCAGGTCCGTATCGAAGACGCCGTCGAAGCCGACGCCCTCTTCACCGTCCTGATGGGCGATCAGGTCGAACCCCGGCGCGAGTTCATCGAAACCCACGCCCTCGACGTGCGTAACCTCGACATCTAACACCCCCGGTGAGCGCCTGCGGGGCGGCCTGGCTTCGTGTTTCCCCCCGCCAGCGCCGCCCCTGCTCCAGGGCTCCCCATGGCGCGCATCCAACTCTTAAGCGGCCCCGCCGTACAGCAATCCCTCCACGACGAGCCCGGCGCTCAGCTCTTTCGCTACCGCCTCAACACCCTGACCCTGGGAGCTGCCCTGGGCCTGGGCCTCATCCTCCTGCTCGTCGCCGCCCTCCTCTTCTTTGGACCCGGCCTCGGCGGCTTCTACACCGCCGGCTTCATCGCCTCCATGGCCCTGGGACTGACTCTCTGCAGCGTCGTCTCCTACTGGTCCAACTTCGCCCGCAAGCACTTCGTCGCCACCACCGACCACAGCCTCCTGGTCGGCCGCAACGACAACGCCTGGCGCGTCGACTGGTCCCTCGTCACCCGCGAAACCCTGGACTTTGAGGGCATGACCCTCTCCCCCACCCGCGCCCGCCTCGACCTGCGCGCCGGCGGCCAGCATATCGCCATCCCCATCTTCACCCCCTTTGTCTACCTGGGCGACCTGGAGGCCCTGATGCTGGCCCTCCTCGAACGCCTCGACATCGACCCCGGCGCCCTCTCCGAAGACTCCGCCGACGACGTCCTCTCCTCCTCCGATACCCCCGACGACGCCCGCTCCGAAATCTCCGAGCGCGCCGACTAATTTTTCTTCATTCTAACCCTGGCGAGGAACCCCTGATGGCATCCCCTGACTCCGTGATTCGCCCGCTTTTCCGGCCCTTTGTCCTGCGTCCCACCCTCTGGGCCGTCGCCTTCGGACTGAGCCTGAGCATCCTCGCCATCGGCTCCCAGGCCGCCACCGCCGGCCCCTCCCCCCTGATGGCCCTCTGGGCCCTGGTCGGCCTGGCCATCCCTTTTTTGCGCTACCTCGAGCGCCGCGCCGCCTTCCACAAAACATCCTTTGAGATCCGCCCCGACCGCATCATCTGCCGCTACGGCACCTGGTTCTCCGAAGACACCCTCGATCTCCCCTTCCGCAACATCACCCAGATCGAGCTCACGCTTCCCTACCTGGAGCACCGCTTCTACAAAACCGGGCACCTGCGCGTGCACGCCGCCAGCTCCGACACCGGCGCCCCCCTGATCTCGGTCCTGGAACCCGAAGCCCTCTACGCCCGCCTCGAAGAGCGCCTGCGACACAACGGCTTCGTCATCAACCGCACCCGCCTCGTCCAGCAAGAAGCCCCCCACTTCCTGGGCACCCTGATGGACGCTGGCGCCTCCAAAAACAACCCGGTCGTCGGCATCGCCCTGATGGTCTTTATCGCGGTCCTTCCCGCCATCGCCGACCACCCCGACCTGTTGGAGTCCGCCCTGATGATGGGCGCCGGACTCGCCACCATCATCGCCCTGGCCGCCGCCGCCCTGGCCTACCAGGTCGTGCGCGTCATCGACCTCAACAAGCGCGTCTACACCCTCTACGACGACGTCGTCGACTACGACGACGGCTTCCTCACCCGCCGCAAACGCCTCATCCCCATCGAGAACCTGGCCGACACCAACATTCACCAGCCCTTCTTGAAAAACCTTCTGGGCATGGCCGACGTGATCATCAGCTGCCAGGGAAGCAGCGCCGACATCCACTTCCCCTCGATGCCCAACGCCAAACCCTTTCGCGACAACCTCAGCCAACTCATCAAATCCACCGAGAGCCCGGCCCAGGCCCCCTCCCAGGCCCCCCCGACGCCCGGCCCCGCCCTCGACGACGACCTGACCGCCCCGGGCACCGCCCCGGCCGCGCTCCGACCGACCGCCCCCAACGCCGCCGGCGCCGCGCCCCCCACCGGCCTGCGCCTGAGCGGCCGACCTCCCCTCACCCTCAAACCCCACATCGGCGCCTGCACCGCCACCAACACCCTCCTCGCGCCCATCCTGGCCGCCTCCCTGCTGCTGGTCTTCGGCCTCATCACCTTCATCGAAAACCAGACCGCCCAGTCGACCGACGTCGCCACGGTCGGCGGCCTCATCACCCTCTTCATCTTCGTCGCCTCCATCCTGGGCGCGGTGGGCAAAGCCATCCAGACCTACGTCCTCACCGACGCCGAGCTCAACGACCAGAAAGTTGCCCTGACCCACGGCCTCTTCAACAAAGAGACCACCGAGTTCGCCCTCGATAAAGTCACTCGCCTCGCCATCACCCGCTCCCCCATCGACCGCCTCTTTAACACCGCCTCCTACGCCTTCAGCTCCATCGGCAGCGCCTCCACCCTTCGCCTGGCCCACATCCCCGACGCCACCACGCTCACTCCCGAGATCGAGCGCCGCCTGGGCTTCGACAACACCGCCCCCACCCACGCCCTGGCCGCCCAACCCACCTCGGCCTCCCTGGCCTACAGCCAGCTGGCGACCCTCGTCTTCTGCTCACTGGGCGTGGTGGCCTCCCTCATCGCCGCCATCTTTTTGCCCGAGGCCCTCCTGGCCAGCGTTGCCTTCCTGATCCTGGGCCTGATCCTGGTCGGCTACGAGGTCTTCCACGCCCCCACCTGCAAGCTCGACCTCTTTGACCACCACCTGCGCACCCGCGGCGGCGTCCTCCTGCACACCCACCAGATGATGGCCCTGCACCACGCCAAAGACCTGCGCACCACCTGCTACCCCGGACTCACCTCCGGCACCCTGCGCATCTCCGGCGGCGGCGAGGCCAGCGCCATCTCGCTGGGCCACCTCCCCGACGTCCAGATTCTCCACGAACGACTCGACGACCGCCTCTTCGACCACCCGCCGCGCCAGACTCGCCAGCCCGACCAACGCCGCACCGAACCCGCCCGCGCCTTTGGCCCCGAGATCCAGGCCGCCGCCCTCCAGGCCGCCGCCCTCACCGCTCTGCCCGTGGTCTCCCTCCCCCTGGCCCCCTTCGCCTTTGTCTGGGCGCGCTACAGCGCCTCCCGCACCACCTTCACCCTGGAGCCCGACCGCATCCGCGTCGACCGCGGCGTCTTCTTCCGCACCCGCGCCTCCGTCCTGCTCAACCGCATCGACCAGGTCAAAACCTCCCGCGGCCCCATCGACACCGCCCTCAAAACCGGCGCTGTCCAGATCTCCACCGTCGGCAGCGCCACCCCCGAGATCACCATCGGCCCCGTCACAAACTTTGAAGAGGTCTACCGCGCCATCGACACCCGCAGCGGCTACGCCCCGGCCTCCTGACCCACAAGCGCCCGACCTGACGTTCTGGGGCCCCAGATCCCCCACTCAGCACGCTTACCTCGCGATCTGGGTACCCAGAGCCCCTACTCAGCACGCTTACCTCGCGATCTGGGTACCCCGGAGCCACCACTCAGCACGCTTACCTCGCGATCTGGGTACCCCGGAGCTCCTACTCAGCACGCTTACCTCGCGATCTGGGTACCCCGGAGCTCCTACTCAGCACGCTTACCTCGCGATCTGGGTACCCCGGAGCTCCTACTCAGCACGCTTACCTCGCGATCTGGGTACCCCGGAGCCCCTACTCAGCACGCTTACCTCGCGATCTGGGTACCCCAGAGCCCCCACTCAGCACGCTTACCTCGCGATCTGGGTACCCCGGAGCCCCTACTCAGCACGCTTACCTCGCGATCTGGGTACCCCGGAGCCCCTACTCGACACGCTTACCTCGCGATCTGGGTACCCCGGAGCCCCCACTCAGCACGCTTACCTCGCGATCTGGATACCCAGATCCACCACTCGACTCCCCGACCTCCTCTTCTTTGGCCCTTAAATCCCCTCATCCCCCACGCAACATAAGCCACCACGCCATCCCCACCCCCAGATAGTTGCCCAGCGCAAATCCCAGCAGCCCCATCGCCACCCCGGGCAAAATCAGCTCCCGATTCCCCAGACGCTCAGCCACCATCGGCACAAAGGGCGGTCCGTAAATCGCCGCCGTCGACGTGATCAAAAAGGTATCCCCATCCACCCGGAGCACACGGGCCAGCAGCGCATGAAGCGCCACCGAGCCCAGCATCACCGCCGCCATCGCCCCCACCACCTCCAGCCCCACCCCCATCAACTCCCCGGGCCGCGTCATCGCCCCGATCCCCACACAGAACACCAGGATCAGGTACTCCCCGGCCTCGTACGTCCCCCGCCACGCCCGCACCCGCGACGATAACGACCCGGCGATCCCTCCGCTGGTGATCCCCAGCATCACCAGCGCCACCGAGAGTTCCCCGCTCACCATAAGCGCTCCCCCCACGCTCAGCGCCACCACCCCCACCGCCAGCCCCACCCCGCGCGCGACCTCCCCGGCCACCACCTCCCTTACTCCTTCCCCGCCCACGGCCTCCCCCTCCCGCCGACGCCCCCGCACATACGCCGGAAACACCCGCCGCACCAACGCCCCGCCCACACTGACCACAAAGAGCAAATACATCCCGCCCACCACCACATCGGCGGCGTTCATCGCCACAAACACCTCCTGACTCACCCCCAGCGCTTTGCCCACGCTCAGCATATTCGGCGTCCCCCCGGTGTAGACCCCGACCATCATCCCGGCCACCCCCGCCGACTCCTGCGACCAGCCGGCCAGCCACCCGGAAAGCCCCCCCACCACCACCAGCACCGACACCACCGCGCTCCCAAACGACACCAGTGCCGCGCGCCCCTGCTTAAGCCACCCCCGCACATCACTCGAAAAGAGCAGCAGCGGAATTGCCAGCGGGATCGCCGCCTCGCTGATCCCCTGCGCCACCGCCTCCGCCACCTCAAGCCCCGGCACATGGGCCAGCACGATCCCGCTCCCGTAGCAGAGCAGCACCGGATGAAAGACCTCAAACGCTCGCCAGCGCGCCTCCAGCCAGCGCGCCAACACCGGCATCCCCAACGCCACGATCACCAGCACCAACGCCCCGATCATCTCGCATCCTCCTCGCCAATCACCATCGCCTCACAGGACTTCAGCCTCCCCCCCTTCCCCCCTCGCGCGCAACCTCCCCCACACCGCCCGACAAAAAAAGCGCGCCCCTCCCCAAAAAAATGAGCGCCCCTGTCATACAGCTCCCCTCCCCGCGGCACTCCTATTCAGAACCATCGGGCACACCCGGTCCACCCACTCACCCGGCGCCGCCTCGGCCACCTCCCCCACAGGAGCTCCCATGAAACGCCTGACCTTCGCCCTGACCGCCCTGCTCACCCTGACATTCCTCCTCCCCATGCAGGCCACCGCCCACCAGCGCCACCAACGTCACCAGGGCGGCGTCGAGCGCCTCTTCCCCTCCCCCCGTCACGTCATGGCGCTCCGCGACGAGCTCAACCTCTCCCAGGACCAACAGACCCGCATCCGCGCCCTGGTCGAGGAACAACGCAGCGCCCACCAGGCCCAGCGTCAAACCCTTCAACAGGCCCGCGCCTCCCTGCGCGAGCAGGTCCAGTCCGGAGCCAACGCCGCGACCATCCGCGGAGCCTTCGACCAGGTCCTGGAACTCGAAAACGAACTCAAACGCCAACGCCTGGAACTCGGCCTCTCCCTGCGCCAGGTACTCACCCCCGAGCAACGCACACAACTCGCCGAAAAGGCCGCAGAACGCCGTCAGAAGGTCCAGAAACGCCGTGAACTACGCCGCCAGCGCACCGCCCCCGCGGCCAACTAAGCCCCTCTTTCATGCCCCATAAACCCGGGCGCTCCCCTGCCGGGGAGCGCCCGCCCTGTATCAGCCCTTTCGACCAAAAACACCGACCCTCCAAAAAAATCCCCGCGCCTGTCATACAGACATCCCCCCCGCGACACGTATACTCAGACGCCTCGGGTGCCCCCGGCCCGCCCATTCGCCCCGCGCCACCGAGCCCGGTTCTATGAACGACCTCCGCCAGCAACTCCAAAGCCTCCACGCCGACGCCTTCCGCTGGGCGCTGCACCAGGCCGGCGAACGCGCCCTGGCCGAAGACGCCCTCCAGGCCGCCTACGAGGCCCTCCTCAACGGATCGGCCTCCTGCACCGATCCCCGCGCCTTCAAGAGCTTCCTCTTCGGCGTCATTCGCAACAAAGTCCGCTCGCTGCGCCGCCGCCAGACCTTCTGGCGCCTGGCCTCCCTCGACTTAGCCGCCCTGCGCAACCTCCCGGCCCCTCCCGACGACCTGGCCAGCCGGGATCCCCGCGCCGCCCAACTCCGCGCCGCCCTCACAAAACTCTCCCCGCGCCAGCGCGATATCCTGGAGCTGGTCTTCTACCACGAACTCACCCTCGATCAGGCCGCCCGCGCCCTCAACATTCACCCGGGCACCGCCCGCACCCACTACGAACGCGCCAAATCCGCGCTCCGCAACCACCTGACCCCCACGGAGGACGCATGCACCGCCACGACGACCCCGCGCTGAGCGAGCGCACCACCGGCGACGCCTCCGCGCTCCCCGACCCCGCCCTGGCCACGCTCTACCGCCAGGCCACCGCCCCCGAACTCGCCAGCCCTGCGCCCGGCTTCGACCGCACCTGGGCCGCCGCGGCCTCCCCCACGCCGGGGCCGCGCGCCGAGCAACGCCTCCCGGCCCTCCTCCTGGGCGGCGGCGCGCTCCTGGCCGCGCTCCTGCTCACCCTGGCCTTCGGGGCCTTCGGCCCCTCCACCGCCGCCCCCTCCACGGCCGACAACCCCACCGAACTCGCCACCGCCTCCCCCACGCCAACCCCTGCCTCTCCCTCGCCCTTCTCCGACGACGACTGGGGCGCCCTGGCCCAGGCCGCCGATGACCTCTGGACCTGGCAGGCCCCCACCGACACCCTCATCGACGATCTCCCCCTCCTCGATGACCTCACCACCGCCGACAACCCCGGCTAACCCCTCGGCCCGACCTGCCCCACGCTCACAGGAGCCCTCCATGAAACCCCTGCCCCTTGCCCTGACCGCCCTGCTCACCCTCACCCTCCTCCTCCCGATGCCGGCCGCCGCTCAGCAACGCCACCACCAGCCCGAGGGCGGCGTCGAGCGCCTTTTCCCCAACCCCCGACGAATCATCGAACTCCGCGATGAACTCGGCCTCTCCCCCGACCAGCAGACCCAAATCCGCACCCTGCTCCAGGAGTCGCGCAGCACCCACCAGGCCCGGCGGCAGGCCCTCCAACAGGCCCGCGCCTCCCTGCGCGAACAGGTCCAATCCCAGGCCAACGCCAACGCCATCCGCCAGGCCTTCAACCAGGTCCTGGAACTCGAAAACGAACTCAAACGACAGCGCCTGGAACTCGGCCTCTCCCTGCGCCAGATCCTCACCCCCGAACAACGCGCCCAACTCATCGAACACACCACCGAGCAACGCCAGCAACGCCGTGGCAAACGCCGCCCACGCCAGGCTCCCACGGCCAACTGAGCGCCTCCATCACCCCCACAAAAAAGGCGCGCCCTCTTCAGGGCGCGCCTTTTCTATCAACATGTCTCCACTCCACCTGCTTACGGAGACCAGGGATCGCTCAAATCCTCCTCCCCCCGCATATGCGGGTTGAGCATATTGGCCAGACGCAGCTGATCGCGACAGAGCAACGCATTGCCCTCCTGCACCTTGCACACCCTCACATGGGTCGTACGCGACGCATCCACGTCAAACACTCCCGACGACTGCTGGCGCTCGTACACCACGATCACCGTCTCTTCGTCATGCCAGTGCGTAAACGTCGCGTCCCGATACGTCGCGCTCCCCGCACACCCCACGGCCATCCCGCTCACCAGCGCCAGCAACGCCACCTTCCACCACATTCTTGCACGCATCATCGGTACTCCTCGGTGCGCAAGAGCACCGTCTCACGGCACGCAGACTCCTGGCCGGCCTCCTCCTCATCGATCGAACAGACCTCCAGCACCAACGCCGCATCATTCCGGCTGCTCCCGGCCGTCGATGGATAAAGCGGGTTGTAGATGTACTTCACACTACGCTCTCCCACGACCTGATAGTCGGTCATATACACGTACTCCGGCATCGCACAGCCAGCACTCAGGCTCAGCAAAAGCGCGCTTACCAGCACCATCCACATCCTGCGGGCTCCCATCACTGCACCTCCTGATCCGGCGTCGACTCCTCCGCCGGCACCTCGTCAGCCTCCACCGGAGTCTCTTCAACCTCTTCCGCCGACGCCTCATCAACCTCGACCGGCGCCTCCTGCTTCGGCCCCGACACCATCCCCGAGGGCGGTAGACTCACCCGTCCGTACATCCCGGCAAGCCCCGGCGCACAGACCCGCGCCCCCTGGTCTTCACAGACCTTGGTGCAGGTCATCTTCCCCTCCCCCTTGCCGCAGCGCCAGTAGTTGATCCCCACGGCCTCCACCTGCTCATAGAGAGGCCCCAGCCGGGTCACCCGCTCCCCGGCGGTCTGCAGCGTGTAGAACTGACCCTCATGTTGGGAATCCACCTGCCGGATGGTGTAGCGCATCTCGCTGCATCCCATCGCGCCGACCGCCAGCAGCACCAGTGCCCACCCGATCATCGACCTCATCATTGGTACTCCACGTCTAAAATCTGGCAGTTCGAGAGCTGATCCCCCTCAAGATCACACTCGATCACTCCCCGATCGCTCTCTTCCCCGGAATGCTGGCTGTACAAAAAGGTGACCTTCGTCGCCGACGAATCCACCGCCTCCACCTGACGCATCCCCGGGGTCACACACCCGCTGAGCCCCGCGCACAGCGCGACCACGCCAACCCAACGCCAGACCGCAGCCTGGCACATCGTGTTCATCATCCTGACTCCTGCCAACAACAACCACCGACACATCCACTTCACATCGCCCTCGCCCCCTCCGAAGCCACAGCAAGCTGAAGGCCTTCCGCAACTCCGGGGGCGAACGAACAGTGCGCCCCAGCGTAGTGGATGACCGAACACCCCGACAAGCCCGGCCGCCCCCCCACTCGCACACTCACTGCGCGGCGAGTGGCTCCAGCTTGTCAGCGCCCCCCACACGCTCGCTATCTTCCACGATCTCTGCCAGATCGCGGCGCATCACCGTGACCTCCTCCCCACGATAGGTCTCCACGGCCACCACCTCCCAGCCCAGCCGCTCATAAAGCGGGGCCTGATCCGGCGTATACAGATACAGCTCCTCCACCCCCTGATCGGCGGCGACCTTCTCCACCCGACGTACCAGCCGACTCCCGATCCCCCGACGACGCACCGACTCATCCACGTACACCGTCGACAACCACGGCCCACACTCCGGATAGGTCTCCAAATCCTCTTCGGCCAGGCTGATGGTCCCCACGATCGCCTCCTCCTCCACCGCGACCAGCGTCAGTGGAAGCCCCTCGGTCACCGCGCTCTCGCGCAGCTCCCGGACACGCGAGGCCACCGACTTCTTCGGACTCAAATGCGCCCACTCCTCCTGGTGCCACCGGGCCACCTTGCGCATCTCGGCCAGCTCCTCGGCGCTCAACTCCTCGACCGAGGGCTCCTCCATCCCGAGATGTTCCGAAAGGTACGTGATCTCAATCATGCCTCTTCTCCATACTTAGATTCACTGAACACATGCCACTGTGTAGGGGATGGCCCTACATCTTTCAAGCGCCCCTCCCCGCCGCCCCGTTGACCTCTGCCACCGGGGCTTACTACTCCCTAAACACACCTCGATGACGATGAACCCCGCAGACACGACATCAACGCGAGCTCAGAGCGCACCTCATTATCCCTGCACTCAACCTCACCGCCTCGCCCACCTCGCCACGGAGACTCCATGCGCGCCCTCCTCCCGCTGAGCGTTATCACGACCCTCCTCATCACCACCTCGGGCTGCGACGACGCTCCCCCGGCCAAGGCGCCCCCCAACGCCCCTAACCTCGCCACGTCGACCACCTCACCACCTCCCAAAGACCCATCCTCCCCACGCAACGCGCCCCTCAAACCCGATCCCCACTGGGTCGAATCCCACGTGGACGACGCTCACCAGCGCCTCTCCGAATCCGACGCGGGGAAGATCCTCCTGAAATCCATTGAGGCCCACGGCGGCCTGAGCACCTTCTTCAACAACGGCCCCCTTTTCTTCCGCTTCGACGACCGTCCGCTGGCAGGCGCCCCCCGCGACACCCGCCAGCTCATCGACACCTGGTCCTCCCGCGCATCCCATACCCTGACCGACGCCCCCGACGTCGCCTTCGGCTACGATGGCCACAACGCCTGGATCGCCCCGGCCAACGCCAAACTTCCCTTCAACCCCCGCTACTGGGCGCTGACCCCTTACTACTTCGTCGCGCTGCCCTTCGTCCTGGCCGACCCCGGCGTTCTCCTGGACTACGAGGGCAAAGCCTCCTTTTTAGGACAGACCTACGAAGTCATCCGCGCCACCTTCGAACCCGGCGTCGGCGACACCCCCGACGACGTCTATGTCCTCTACCTCCATCCCGAGACCTACCGCCTCCACGCCATCCGCTACAGCCTCTCCTACCCGGGCCTGGTCCCCGAAGGCGGCAACTCCCCCGAACGCTTGATGAGCTACGACGACCCCGCAACCTTCCACGGCATCACCCTGGCCACCTCCCACAAGACCTACACCTACGACGATCATCAGCCCGGCGACCTCCTCACCACCATCACCCTCTCCGAAATCGCCTTCCAGCCCGAGCGGACCCTGGCCGACATCCTCCCTCCAAAGAACGCCTCCCTACTCCCGGGCGACTGAACCCCCGCGCGGGTTGATGTTTTCACGCTCGATCGCTTACCCTCGCCAGCCTCAGAGCCCTGACCGCCGGGCCCCCTCCGGGCCCTGGCGACGCCCCCTCCCGCAGCACCGGACCCTCGCATGAACGCCCCTTCCTCCGAGCTCATCGAACGCCTCTCCAACACCCTCCAGGCTCAAACCGACCACCTCATCGAACTGCGACGCCAGCTCCACGCCCACCCCGAACTCAGCCAACACGAGTTCGAAACCACCCGCACCATGGTCGCGCGCCTCCAGGAACTCGGATTTACAACCTTCGTCCGCCCCGAGGGCACCGGCTTCTACGCCGACCTCACCCCGGTCGGCTTCGATCCCGAGATCCACCCCACCATCGCCATCCGCTCCGACATCGATGCCCTCCCCATCAACGAGCTCAACGACGTCCCCTACAAATCCCAGAACCCCGGCGTCATGCACGCCTGCGGGCACGACGTCCACATGGCCACCGTCTTCGGCTCCGCCCTGGGACTGCTCGATCTCAAAGACCACCTCCCCGGACGCCTGCGCCTGATCTACCAGCACGCCGAAGAAACCGTCCCCGGAGGCGCCACCGAAATGGTCGACTTCGGCGCCATCGACGGCGTCGACGCCGTCCTGGGCCTGCACTGCGACCCCGAACTCCCCATCGGGCGCGTCGGCGTGCGCCCCGGCCCCTTCACCGCCTCCTTCGACCTCTTTGAACTCACCATCGAAGGCAAAGGCGGCCACGGAGCGCGCCCCCACCAGTGCACCGACCCGATCTTTGTAGGCACCCAGGTCGCCAACGCCCTCTACCAGCTCCCCGCCCACAACTTCGACGCTCGCATCCCCGCCGTCATTACCCTGGGCTCCTTCCAGGCCGGCGCCGTCGCCAACGTCATCCCCGAGTCCGCCTCCCTCTCCGGCTCCATCCGCACCATCAGCCCCGAGCACCGCGACCAGCTCGACGACCTGCTACGCCGCATCATCGGGGGCATCTGCCTGGCACACGGCGCCTCCTACGAGCTCAAGCTTATCCGCGGCGCCCCCGCCATCCACAACGATCCCTACCTCACCGACGCCATCACCGAGATCGCCACCGATATCCTCGGCGACCAGGGCATCTACCGCATCCCCCTCCCCTCCATGGGCGGCGAAGACTTCTCCGTCTACTGCGAACGCGTCCCCGGCGCGATGTTCCGCCTGGGCACCGGCGCCCGGGCCCCACGAAACTTCCTCCACTCACCCCACTTCAATATCGATGAGCGCGCCCTCACCATCGGCGCATCCATCCTGGCGCGCACCGCCCTGCGCCTGCTTCACGAAAAAGCCCTCGAGAAAAAAACCGACCGCATGGTCCGCCCCCTCTAAACGCGCCCTTCGCCCCCGGGAGACTCCCCGGGGCGCGCCTCCTCCGACGCGAAAACCTCCTGCACCACCTCCCGAAGCCGATCCAGCTCAAAGGGCTTGCGCAACAGCTTCACCCCCTCATCGCGGATCTGATCCCCGAGCATGCCGTCCCCGCTGATCCCGCTCATAAACACCACGCGGGCCGCCTGCTTCGGCCACTTGCGACGCACATCCTCAAAGAGATCCAGCCCGCTGTACCCGGGCATCATCACGTCGCATAAAAACACATCGAAGCGCTCCCCCTCCTCCAACGCCTCCAGCGCTTCGCCCGCCTTCTCAAAGACGCGCACCTCCCAGTTTCGTTTCAACGCTCGCGCGACAATGTCGCCGATCATCGGCTCGTCATCGACCACCGCTACCTTCCCCATCGTCGCCATCGTCCTACCTCCCGGGCATCGAACTGCTTTCGTTGGGCTCCTGACAAACGAACCTTTCGCTCACCGGCGCTCTTCCTTCCCTCGTCCCCCTCTCCCTCAGAAACAACCTTAACCACGCCTGCTGCTCCTCCTCACCAAACGCCCCCACCTGCCACCCTGGCCAGCCCGGCACCGCCACCTCAAACCGGCCTCCCACCTCCCAACGCACCCACCCGGCCGGCACCAGCACCTCGCCAAGCAGCCCCCGCACCGCCCCACGCACCGCCCGGCGCTCCACCCCGGCCACCCACACCTTCAGCCCTCCTCGCGTCGACACATCCACCTCCCGGGCGGCTCGCCGCGCAAAACGCATCGCCTCTTCACAAAGCGTCACCAACGCCTCTTCGCTCTCCACCCCCGCCCCGCGCTCCCCCATCATCCCGACCACCACCGCCAGGCTCACAAACACCTGCCGACGCAACGCCTCCAGGCGCTCCACCTCCATCACCCCCTCATCTCGCCAGCCCACGCCCCGCGCTCCCCCCCAGGGCGCCTCCCGCTGCACCTCACCCACAAGCCGCACGCCCCACATCGGGTGCACTCCCAGCGCCAGCAGCCAGCTCGCCGCCGCCCCCGGAGGAGTCAACCAGCGCAAAAACCCCTCCAGCAATCGCTGCCGCGCTTCCTCCTCCGTCCAACCTCGAACCTCCGCTACATAGCTCCCCGCTCCCAACCCTCCGGGCTGCGCCCGCAGTACCCCGGCCCCGGCCGCCACCCCGGCCAGCGCCGCCCACCCTCCGGCCGGCACCCCGCCGCTGACCTCGCTTAACCCGCGCGCCTCCTCCGGATGCAGCCGCCAGATCCCCTCCTGACGCAAAAGCCCCCTGGCTTCCACCCGCCTCACCAGCTCCCCCAGCCCGGCCAATACCCCCACACCGACATCCTCCCCGCGTCGTTGCCCTTCATAACTCACCAACTCACCCATCATCCCCTCCTCGCCACGCCCTGGCTCCCATCGATAACGACGCCCTCCCCCCCGCACAGCGCAATCGCTCGATGTCTGGATTATCGCCGCCCTGTTTCTAGTTTTAACCCCCGATTGCCCCGTGCTCCTCTGGATGTCCTGCTCCCCGATAGTCCCCATGCGTATTCGTCAATCGACCGGTCCCCGCTGGAAACTCGCCACCTTCTCCGGCCACACCATCTACGTCGAAGCCTGGTTTCTTGCCCTGGTAGCCTTCTTCGTCTTCTCCGGCCTCCAATCCGCCCAACAGCTCCCCTACCAGCTGATGTGGGCCCCCATCCTCTTCTTCGGCATACTCCTTCACGAACTCGGACACGCCGCCGCCTTCAAAAAAAGCGGCTTCGGCACCTCCACCATCGTGCTCCAGGGCATGGGCGGCGTCGCCATCAACCACCGCGCCAACCCCAACCCCAACCAGGGCATCTTCATCGCCCTGGCCGGGCCCGCCGTCACCCTGGCCCTGGCCCTGCTCTCCTTCGGCGGCCTCCTGGCCCTCAACGCGCTGGCTCCGGCCAACGCCTGGCCCCTGCTTCGCCACCTCCTCCAACTCTCGGCGATGGTCAACGCCTTCTGGCTCCTCTTCAACCTCCTCCCCATCTTTCCCATGGACGGAGGCCAGGCCCTCTTCCACGTTTTGCGCAAGCGAAACCCCCAACGCCAGGCCCTGGCCAACGTCGCAAAAATCTCGCTCGGCACACTGATGCTCGCTGCCGCCCTGGCGCTCTACTTTCTTAACGGCGGCATCTTCATCCTGCTCATCCTGGGCTTCTTCGCCTACACCAACTGGCAGCTCCTCGAACAAACCCGCGCGCGCTAAAGCCCGACTCTCGGCCCCCCGTCCCCACCCCAGCGCCGCCACCACCTCCACCCTCACCGGCGCCTCCTCCTGCACCTCCAGGCGCTGAACCTCCTCCCAGAGCGCCCGCGCACCGCCTCCCAGCGCCAGCAGCCCCTCCCAACGCCGCAACACCCCGGGGGGCTGCTCCCGGAGCACCCGCTGCCGATAGCGCCCCACCCCTTCCAGCCCCACACCCAGCTCCCCACCACGCGCCCCCTCCGACACCACGCGCCACACCCGCACCTGCACCGCACCCCGTCCCAACACCGCCGGCGCCAGACGAGCCCCTTCCAACTCCGCACGTCGACGCCTCACCCACCCCTGCACCGCCTCCCAACACGCCTCGTCCCGAGGCTCCCAGGGCCTCACCTCCGCCCGCGCCTCCCCCAGCGCGACCAACCCGCCGAGCCTCTCCACCAGACGCCCCACCCGCACCCCCGACGCCCCCGCGCTCACCCACACCGTCCGCTCCACCCCCGCACACACCCTGACTCTCGCCAGTACACGCTCCACCTCTCCCTCTCCCACCCTCATCCACCCTCCCACGGCCTCCTCCCCCCGAAGCCTCTCCCTTAAACGATCCTCCAGCGTCATCGCCTCCAACACTCCCACCTCCTCCTCGCCAGCCTCGCTCCCCAACCCCACGCTCCCGGCCAGCCTCGGCGCCACCCCCACCCGCGACGCCTCCCCGATCTTCGCCGCCAGCCGACGACGCATCCCCAACGTATCCGCCCACTGCTGCGGACGCGGCAGATACACCCGCACCTCCCCACCGCTGCCCCCCGGACGTACAACCCTCCCCACCCGTTGCTCCAGCTTCAGCGGCGAATAGGGTAGATCCGCCAGCACCAGCCGAGAACAACGCTGCAGATTCACGCCCTCCGACAGACAATCCGTCGCCACCAACACCCCCACCCCGTCTCGTCGCCCCACATCCCCCACAAAGCGCGACATCACCTCCTCAAAGCGCTCCCTCCCGGCCCCCGTCACCTCGGCGCCACCGCCGGTCACAAGCCCCACCCCCACCTGCGCCCCCACCTCCTGACACAGGCGCCGATACAACGCTCGCGCGGCCCCCTGATAGCCGGTAAACACCAGCCACTTCTCACCCCGCTCCCTCCCCACCAGCCGCGCCACCGCCCCCTCCACGCCCCCACCCTCCTCACGCACCTGCCTCACCCTGGCCAACACCTCCCGCACCACCTCGAGGTCCTCCGCCACCCCCTCTCGCGCCACGGCCAACCTCCCCTCATCCGCCGCGCGCTCCCCGTACACAAACCCCATCACCCCCTGCCGCGCACTCACCCCCTCAAACACCTCCCGAAACCGCCCCACAGCCAGCCACCGCCCCCGCGCGGCCGCGTCCAACCAACGCTCAAAATAGTGCGCCAGCCCCCCCAACGCCTCTTCCAGAGCCCCCGCACCGCTCTCCCACTGCCGCAGCCCCGTCGTCACAAACAACCCCCGGGGCCACGTCCCCTCAAACGCTGCCAGCCCCATCCCCCGCAACGCCTGCTCCAGATGTTGCCACAACCAGGCCTCCGCCTCCCCGGCCTCGTACCTCTCCACTTCAAAACGCACCTTCGGACGCCGTACCTCCCCAAAATCCGCCCGCCAGCGCCGAATCACCACCGACTCCAACAACTCCGTCAGGTCAAACGCCCCACGCCCGGCCTCCTCAAACGCATCCGCCAGCCCCATCCCCACCAACCCTCGCACCGCCCGATCGCTTAAAAAATACGCGAGCAACTGCCGCAAGTCCTCCGCCCCCCGACACACCGGCGTCGCCGTCACCAGCACCACCGGAGACTCCGACGCAAGGCCCATCAACGCCTGCGCCCGCCGGGTCCCCCCATGCCGAAAACGATGCGCCTCATCCACCACCACCACAGCCCAACGCCCCCCGATCCCCCCTCGGCTCATCCGGTGATGCGTCACCACCTCATACTGGCGCCCCTCCACCCAGCCCCGGGTGCCAGCCTCCGCCCTCCAGGCCCCCTGCACCCGAGAGGGCACCACCAGCAGCACGCGCCCTCCCCCGGCACGACGCCGCACCACCGCCGCCAACCCCAACGCCTCACGCGTCTTGCCCACCCCCACCCCATCGGCCAACACCACCCCGCCCAGCGCCGCCACCACCTGCGCCCCCCGCACCACCGCCTCATGCTGCTGCTCCGAGAAGGCCTCCCCCCGCACCTCCCCCACCGGCGCCCCGTAGCCCAACGCCCCGCTCAACCACCCCCGCACCTCCGCCATCACGCCACCTCCCGCGTCGTCAACGCCCCGCTTCCCTCCCGATACCTGCGGAGCACCTCCACCTCCCGACCACTCAACCCCCAGGCCTCCTCAAACGCACCGCCCTCCCACCACGCCTCAAACCCCTCCCCCCGCACCACCGCCTCCACAAACGCCCGGGGCACCGGCAGCAGGCGCACCACCCAGGCAAAATGGCGACGCCACTCTCCCCGCGCCCGCTCCCCCAACGCCCAGGCCAGCGCCCTCACCGGCTCGCTGTTCAGATACGCCGCCAGCGCCCGCGCCTCCCCCTCACTGCGCACCCCGGCGTAATACACCGTGTTCAGCGGCACCTCCTCTCCCGACGACGCCACCGCCTCCAACCGCTGCCCCAGATCCGCCCACATCACCTTCGGCCCCAGCACATCGGCATGCACCCGGTAGAGCTGCCACAGTGGCTGTCCCTCCCGATAATCGCTGCGTCGCTTCAACGCCCCGGCATACCCCTCAAAATGCGCCCTCAACCCCCGGGGCAACTCGCGCATCACCTCCCCTTGAGCGTCCACCGGCCACACCAGCCACCGCCGCCCCGCCTGGCCCTCCCCCCCGATATCGCGTCCCCCCACCGCCGGGCGCAGATACGACGACGCGCCGGCAAAGCACCCCGAAGGCTCCGCCCCTGACTCCACCAAAAACGCCTGATTGCATCCCGTCATCACACCCCGACGCACCTCCCACAGCCCCGCGGCCCCCAGCGCCACCGACCTTGCCTGCATCCGCCGAAAAAGCCCCAGCACCTCCTCGTCTACCAGCACCCAGGGCTCGCCAGCCGCCGCCCCCCAGACCCCCAGCGCCTCCACCCGGCGCGTAAACCGCCGCACCTCCTTACCCCGCCAGATCGCCACCTCCACCCCTCGCCACACCTCCCCGGCGCCCCCACCTTTTCGTACACGCAGCACCGCCGGATACGTCGTCGCCTCAAACATCGCCGCCGACGCCTCCGAACGATCCTCCACCCCCTCCAGCTCATGCTCCCCCAGCACTCGCCGCAGACTCGCCCCGTTCAACGAGCGCAACACCTTCCCCGGCACCAGCGCCACCAGCCGCCCCCCGGGCTTCAACAACTCCAGCGAACGCTCCACAAACAACGCCGCCAGATCCGCCTGAGCCCCGAAGGTCGCCCGCACCCCGGCATGCGCGGCCCCCTCCCATAACCCCGGCTCGCTCACCCGATAACGCGCCCGATACAACCCCCGCAGCCCCCGTTCCACCCGCGTCGCCCTCACCCAGGGCGGATTCGTCACCACCAGATCAAACCCGCCCCGCGCCATCACCCCCCCGAAGCGCTCCCCGTACCCAAACGCCAGCCCCTCCCGGCGCCCGGCCTCCACATCGGCCAGCACCTCCTCCAGCGCCCTCACCTCCACCTCCAGCTTCTCCCGCGCCTCCCGCTCCCGAGGCCCCTCTCCCGCCTCCTCCCCGAAGAGGTCCCGGCTCTCGGCCCGCGCCGCCAGCTGCTCCAGCTCCCTCTTCAACCGGCTCAGCCGCCCCTCCAACACCTCAGCCTGCACCGCCCGCTGCGCGCGCTCCATGGCCCGCTTCAACACCACCTTCTCCTCCCCGTGTGCCGCCGTATACGCCTCCTCCAGCTGCGCCAGCCGCTCCAAACCCTCCCGACTCACCTCTCCCACCTCCCCCCAGGCGCCCACCTCTCCCTTCACCCGGTAGCGCGCCACATCCAGGGGCTCCAACAACGAATTCCCCGCGCACAACCGATGCGTCAGATTCGGCAACGCCGGCATCGCCTCGGCCGGCAACCCCTCCAGCGCACTCAGCATCGCCAGCCACAAACGCAGCTCACACAGCCGCACCGCCGTGGCCTGCACATCCACCCCGTAGAGATGTTCGTGGATCAACCTCCGCATCCGCTCGTAGCGCTCCCCCGCCGTACGCACCACCCCGGCGGCCTCATCCAACGCCCGATCCACTCGCCGCAACACCCCCAGCACCTCCAGCAAAAACGCCCCCGTCCCCACCGCCGGATCCAGCACCCGCACTCGCCAGAGCGCCTCCCGCAAGCGCGCCCGCCCCTCCGCATCCAGGCCCCGAACATCCCCCTCCAACGCCCCCTGCGCCTGCGCACGGCTCAACCCGGCCTCCGACTCCAGGTACCCTCCCAGCCCCTGCCCCACCATCTGTCGAACCACCTCGCGCGGCGTATAAAAACTCCCCGACCTCCCCCGCCACTCCCCGTACATCAACCCCTCAAACACCTTGCCCAGCATCTCCGGATCCACCGCCGGACTCAGGTCTCCGGCCTCCGCCCACTCCGCCACAAAACGGTGCCGCTCAAACACCCCCTCCAACACCTCGCGCCAGACCTCATCGGGCCAATCCAACTCCGGACTCGCCAGCTCCCGCGCCGTGGCCTCAAACAGCCCCCCGTTCAAAAATGGCAACCGCCCCAACCCCCGGGCCTCCTCCCCACGAGCCCCCACCGGACAATTCAACGCCCCGAAGAACAGCGGCCGCATCACCTCCCGATAAAAACTCCCCCGACGCCCTTCCCGGCGCAGCCGCCGCATCACGTAGCGCCGATCCCCGTCCAACGCCCCCCGCGCCTGCAAAAAATACAGAAACACCACCCTCAACAGAGTCCCCAGCGCCACCTCATGCCGAGCCTGAGCCTCCGCGGGCCCCCCCTCCATCGTCGCCGTCAAACGCCGCAACGCCCCCGAAAACCCCTCAAAAAACGCCCGCGTCACCCCCTCCTGATCCAGCACATCCCGCACCTGCCGACGTACCGCCTCTCCCTCCCCGGCCGCCCCCCCCTTAACCACATCGCTCACCCGCAGCGCCCACCACTGCCCCAGCCCCACCGGATCGGGCTCCCTCCCATCCACCCGCAGCCGCCGCACGATCCGCCGCCCCTCCTCATCGTCATCCACCATCGCCGCCGTCCACGCCTCCCCGCTCAACCACCACCACACCACCGTCATCCCCTCACTGCGCGCGGCCACCTTCATCATCAACGCCCGCGCCCGCTCCCAGCTCCCCCCGCGCACACACATCAGACGATACCCCTCCCCCCGACCCACCACCTCCAGCCCCTCCAGGCCGGCCAGATCCCCGTCCCACAGCCCCCAGGCCCGCAACGCCGCGCCCATCACTTCCACCCCCACCACCTCATACCCCATCGCCCGGGCCAGCCCCCGCACATCGCCGGCCTGCATCAACGCCCTCACCTGCGCCCCTCCCCCCACCCTCTCCATGCCCTTGCCCATGACTCCCTCCCCTGTCTATAAGCCAACCCTGGCCACCGGATAGCCCTCCCCGGACCCCGGGTGTGCCCCTTACACCTACATGTCAGCACATCGCCTGCCTCTGTTGTCGTGATCTTTGGGCGATCTTTGCGTGCTCCCCTTCATTTTTTCTCTCCCCACCGACATCACCATGAACCCCATCCCCACCGACATCTCCTGGAAGCGCCGCCTGATCACCACCTCCGCCTGGTTCGCGCTCGCCATCCTCATGCCCGCCTCCCTCCCGCTGACCCTCCCCCTGGCCCTGCTCTGGGGCCTGGTCGCCCGCGACCACTTCTCGGCCGCCCGCGCCCTGATCTTCCTGAGCTACTTCTTTGTCCTGGAGTGCACCGGCCTGCTCTTCGCCCTGGTCCACTGGCTGCGCTTTCACCTCCTGGGCCTCTCCCCCCAGGCCTACGAGCGTGCCAACCGCCGCGTGCAGCGCTGGTGGTCCCGCGGCCTCTTCTGGACCGCCCTAAAACTCTTCGGCGCCAGAATCTCCGTCAAAGGACTCGACCACCTGGACAACCCCCACCCCGCCGTCATCCTCTGCCGACACGCCTCCACCCTCGACACCATGCTCCCCCTGGGCATCGCCTCCTCTCCCCGCATCTTCGCCTACGTCATCAAGTCCGAGCTCCTGGCCGACCCCGCCCTCGACTACGTCGCCCAGCGCATCCCCAACGTCTTTGTCAACCGCGGCACCAACAACCCCGAGGCCGAAGTCCAAAAAATCCTCGCGCTGGCCCGGGACCACCGCGACACCTTCTCGCTGGTCCTCTACCCCGAAGGCACCCGCTTCTCCCCGGCCAAGCGCCAGCGCCTCCTCGATAAATTCGCCGCCTCCCCCGATAAAGCCGACCTCCTGGCCACCGCCCGCGCCCTCACCCACACCCTCCCCCCCCTGCGCGACGGCGCCCTCAAACTCGTCGAACACGCCGCCGACAAAGACCTGGTCTTCATCGCCCACCGCGGCATCGATCGCGTCGGCTCCATGGCCGAACTCTTCACCGGCGCCCTCACCCACGCCCACCTCGAAGTCAACATCTGGCGCATCCCCGCCGCTCAGGTCCCCCGAGACCCCGAACTCATCGCCCCCTTCATCCTGGAACACTGGCAGCGCATCAACGACTTCGTCGCCGCCGCCCAGACTCACCCCACAACCGCCTGATCCCCCGGCCAGACACCCGCCCGAACCCCTTCCTTCTCCCGGCCCTCTCCCCATGCTAGCGTAACCTCTCCTTACACCAGCTGACACCCGAGCCCGCAGCTCGCAACCCGGAGCGCTTCGCCATGTCCTTGTCGTACCCCACTCCCCTCCTCGCCATGGCGCTCCTCACCCTGGCCGCAGCCTGCTCCCCCTCCCACGACGCCCGCAGCTGCGCCTCCTCGCAGGACTGCTTCAGCGACGAGACCTGCATCCAGAGCCGCTGCCACCCGACCACCCCCGACGATGCCGGACACGACGCCGACACCGAGGACGCAGGCCCGCCAGCCGACACCGGACACGACGCCGACACCAACCCGCCCACCGACGCCGGGCACGACGCCGATGCCGACACCGGCCCGCAGCCCTCCGATCCCTCCCTGATCGCCCGCTACACCACCCTGGAACAGACCCCTTTCTTACGCGCCGAAGCCATCGCCTTCGACACCGCCCATCACCCCCACCTGGCCTTCGTCTCGCGAAACAACCAGACCATCCAACTCGTCAGCTGGACCGGTGACACCTGGGAGTCCCGGGTTCTCAACGCCCCGGACAACTCCTTCTCAAACAGCGCTCCCCCGAACGTCACCCTGCGCATCCGCGACGATATCTTCCACCTGGTCTACCACGACGAACACGAGGGCACGCCGCAGGTCACCTACGCCCGGGGCGCCGGCAGCGAAAACTGGTCCTACTCGCCACTGCCAGTCCCCCCACGCCTCATCCCCGGCTACCTGACCATGGACCTCGCACCCAATGGCTTCCCGGTGATGGGCTTCCCCAACGAAGTACGCGCACGGATAGACGAGAACTGGCACATCTTCTTAAACTTCGAAAACGCCGATCCCCCCCTCATGTTCCCAGGCCCGCTGGCCTCAAGCCCCTCCAGCCTGGGCCTGCTCGCACTCCGCCCCCCCGCAGACAACCCCACCATTGCCAACGCTCTCTGGCTCGCCGAGTTGACCAACGACAACGAGCCCTTCCAACTCACTCCAATCGCCGACAACTCCTCCCCTTCCTTTCTCCTGCGCTACTCCCCCAACGGCACTCCGCTGATCCTCTACCACCAGTTCAGCAACGCCGAACAACGCCTCGTGCGCCGCAACGAACGCGCCATGGAAAGCGTGTTTATCCCCGTTGAGGTCCACATCACCGATCTGGCCTACACCCCCTCCGGCCTCCTCTACATCCTGGGACACGCCACCGACGCCACCGGCCAGCCCACCGGCCAGCTCACCCTCCACCGTCAGACCTCCAACGGCGGCTACGAACCCATCGACCTCCCCGAGATCCCCGCGCACAATCAGGCCATCCTCCGCATCACCCCTGACAACCACGCCCACATCTTCTACCGAACCGACACCGCCGAACTCCGCCACCTGCGCCTCCCCCTCTTCCAATGAGCGCCCCCCTCCTCCGGGTCCACAACCTCAGCTGGACCCCGCCCGACCACGACGCCCCCCTGTGGTCCGGCGTCACCTTCGAGCTGGGCTCCGGCCAACGATTGGCCCTGGAGGGGGAAAGCGGCTCGGGCAAGTCGACCTTGTTGCGGGCGATCATCGGGCTGCTCCCCGGCTCCACCGGTCAGGTCTACTGGCGCGGCCAGCCCCTGAGCCCCGACACCATCCGCTCCGTCCGACGCCAGCTCGTCTACCTCCACCAGCGCCCCGCCCCCCTGGCCACCACGCTGGGCCAGGAGCTCGCGCTGGCTCGCCACTACGCCGATTTTCGCCCCGACGACACTCCGCCAGGGCTCGACGAAGACGCGCAACGCCAACTCCTCGACCTTCTGGGCCTGGGAGACCTGCGCGACCACCACCCCTTCGATCGCCTCTCCCCCGGCCAGCAACAACGCCTGGCCCTGGTCCGCGCGCTCACCCTGAAGCCCCGGGCCCTCCTCCTCGACGAACCCACCGCCTCGCTCGACCCCGAGCGCCGCGACCTCGTCGAAGCCCTCCTGCTGCGCTACCTCAACGACGATCCGACGCGCGCCCTGATCTGGATCAGCCACTCCCGCCAACAACGCCAACGCCTGGCCACCCGCACCCTCTCCATCCACCGCTGGCGCCCCCCGGCCTCGACCTCGCCATGACCTACGTCCAGCTCTCCCCCCTCGACCTGGCCATCGCCGCGCTCCTGCTGCTGATCCCGGCCCTCATCAGCCTGGCCCTCAAGCTCGGCCTCCAAAAAAGCCTGGCCATCGCCGCCCTGCGCACCGTCGTCCAGCTCTCCCTCCTGGGCCTGATCCTCGAATGGGTCTTTGAGGCCAACCGCTGGTACTACGTCCTCCCCATGCTCCTGGTCATGCTCATCGCCGCCGCCCGCGCCGCCATCTCCCGCTCCGCTCGCCAGGTGCCCGGCTCCCACATCACCGCCTTTGCCTCCCTGACCCTGGCCACCTCCCTGACCACCTTCGCCATCACCGAACTCGTCATCGGCGCCGACCCCTGGTTCACCCCCCAGTACGTCATCCCCCTGCTGGGCATGTTGCTCGGAAACGGCCTCACCGGCATCAGCCTGGGCCTCGACCGCATGCTCAGCGACATCGTCCTCCAACGCCCCGCCATCGAAGCCCGACTCGCCATGGGAAGCTCCCTCTGGGAGGCCTCCCGCCAGCACCTCAAAGAAGGCGTGCGAAACGGCATGATCCCCATCATCAACGCCATGATGGTCGTCGGCCTGGTCAGCCTCCCCGGCATGATGACCGGCCAGATCCTGGCCGGCGCCGACCCCGCCGATGCCGTCGCCTACCAGATCCTGATCATGTTCATGATCGCCGCCGCCACCGCCCTGGGCACCATCACCCTCTGCCTGCTCACCTTCCGCCGACTCGCCCACCCCATGGCTCGCCTGCGCTGGGACATCATCACCCACCGCGATGAAACGCCGGCCCCCTCCCACGCCAAAAAATGAGCCCGCTCACAGCCCGGCTCCTGCCCCCCCAGCTCGACCGACCCCGCATCACCCCGATTCTCTAAAAGTGCGACATTTTGGCACAGTACATCGCCTTACCCCCCACACCACCGTGGTAATTTGCAACAGTCCATTGCCTTACACCCCACCTCACCGTGACATTTTGGCACAGTCCGTCAATTTACCTCCGCCAATACCCGATTTAAGGACATCCCGGATGCCTTCCGCCCGTCTTTTAGCGGGCTGGAGAGCGTCTTGATGTGCTCTTCCGGACATAGGGCCTGAGCCCCCTCTCGCCAGGAGGCCGGCCACGGGGAGGCCCCCCAAAGGAGGCCCCTCTCCAAAGCCCCCTGCCTGACCCGGCCCACACGCCCCGGGCTCCCGGGCTCCTCCCTCCTCCTTTCCCCTCGACACCCTCCCCCTGATGCCGACCTTTGACCAGACACCACACATCGCCAACGCGACCGGCCCCATTTTAGCGACCCGGGCACAGGGGGAGAGTCATGGTTTCCATCGTCGAGTACGTGTTTGACCAGGCGGAGCGCACCCCGGACACCGCGGCGCTGCTCAGCGAGGGGCAGACCACCACCTACGCCGAGCTGGTCGGGCAGGCCGGGCGTCTGGGCTGTGCGCTCTTAAGCGTGGCCCCCCCGGGAGGACATCAGGTGGTGGGCATCGCCGCGGAAACCAGCCTGAGCGCACATGCCGGGATCCTGAGCATCTGGGCCGCCGGCGCGGCCTACACCCCGCTGAACCCGCACCACCCGCTGAGCCGGCGCCTGGAGCTGGTGGAGCGCGCCGGGGTCGACACGCTGATTGTGGGGCCGGAGGCGCTCAACGACCTCGACGCCTTCTTAAGCCAGGCGCCCCGACCGCTCACCCTCTTGCTCCCGGAGCTTGAGCACCAGACCGCGCTGCGCGCGGCCCATCCCAAGCATCGCCTGCTCTTTGCCCCGGATCTCCCGCCGGCGCCCCTGCCTCATGCCTGGCGCTACGTCGACCCGCAGGCGCTGGCTTACCTGCTCTTCACCTCCGGGAGCACCGGCACCCCCAAGGGCGTGCCCATCACCCACGCCAACGTGGGCGCCTACCTGGAGCATGCGCGTCAGGCCTGGCCCCTGCAGCCCGGGGAGCGGGTCTCGCGCACCTTTGAGCTCACCTTCGACCTCTCGGTGCACGATCTGCTGACCGCCTGGTCTTCGGGCGCGACCCTGGTGCCCCTTACGCGCCGCGATCGCCTCTCCCCGGGGCGCTTTATTTTGGAGCATCAGCTCACGCGTTTTTTCTGCGTCCCGACGCTGGCCGCGGCGATGGCGCGTCACGGGCAGCTCCCTCCCGGCGGGCTGGGCACGCTAAAGAGCGTGCTCTTCTGCGGCGAAGCGCTGCCCATGGGGGTGGCCCGGGCCTTTGCCCGGGCCGCCCCCCGGGCCGAGCTCTTCAACCTCTACGGTCCCACCGAGGCGACCATCGCCATCTGCGCTCGCCAGCTCACCCCCGAGCTCCTGAATCAGGGCGAGGGCAGCGCCCCGCTGGGGGAACCCTTTGCCGGGCATGAGGCGGTGGTGGTCGACCAGGAGGGCCAGCCGCAACCGACTGGAGAGCCCGGCGAGCTCTGGCTACGCGGGCCCCAGGTCTTCGCGGGCTACTGGAAGGATGACGCGCGCAGCGCCGAGGCCCTGGCTCCGGGCGCCTTCTACCGCACCGGCGATCGGGTGGTCCGCGACGAACGCGGCGAGTTGCGCTTTGTGGGACGCCTCGACACTCAACTCAAGGTGCGGGGGCATCGGATTGAGCCGGCCGAGGTCGAAGCCGCCCTGGCCCGCGCGCTGGGTCACGCTCAGGTGGCCTGCCTGCCCTTTCCCTCCGAGCCCCGGGCCGCCGACCATCTGGTCGCGCTCATCGCCCACCCCACCGAGCTCAGCCCCAGCGCCGAGCAGGCGTTGCGCCAGCGCCTGCTCGCGGAGCTCCCGGCCTACATGGTGCCCGAACGTCTCTTAGCGCTGCCCACCCTGCCTCAGAACTCCAACGGCAAGCTCGATCGCCGCGCCCTCGCGCTCTACCTCAACACGCTCCGGGAGTGACCATGACCACCTACGCCTTAAGCGACCTCTTACGAGCCCTCAAAGAACTTCATCCCGAGCCGCCGCGCCTGGTCTTTGTGCACAGCTCGCTCTTTCGTCTGGGGCTGCTCCAGGGGGCTACTCCCACGGCCATCCCCGAGCTGATCTTTGAGACCCTGCGCGAGCACCTGGGCCATCGGGCCACCATCTGCGTGCCCACCTTTAACTTCGGGTTCTGCCGCGGGGAGTTCTTTGATCGGGCCTCCACTCCCTCGCGGCAGATGGGGGCCCTGGCGGAGTTTGTGCGCACGCTCCCGCATGCCCGGCGCTCGGCGCATCCGATGCAATCGATCGCCGCGGTGGGTCCGCTGGCCGCGGCGCTGACCGCCCCGGACACCGCCGGGGCCTTTGAGCGCGGCTCCAGCTTCGACACGCTCATCGAGTACGACGCCCGGGTGCTCACCCTGGGCTGCGGGCTGGAGCGCGTGAGCCTGGTGCACTGGGCCGAAGAGCGGGTGGGTGTGCCCTACCGAGCGTGGAAGTCCTTTCAGGCGCCCTATCGGAGCGCGGGGGTCGCGCGCCTGCGCACCTACCGCATGTACGCCCGCGATCTCTCGCTGGGGCTTCAATCAAACATCGCCCCGCTCACCCACGCCCTGCACCGCGACCGCCAGCTTGGCGAGCGTCGGGTGGGCGCCTCGACCCTCATCAGCGTCTCCAGTCGCGACTTTGTCAATCAGGCCATCGGCCTGCTCGAAGCCAACCCCTGGGCGCTGGTCACCCACCGGGGAACCGACGGATCTCTGCCCCGGAGCAGCCTCTGATGCAACCTCCCCACGCCCGAACTCTCCTTCTGGAATTGCTTGATGGCCCGCTCACCCGCGCCGGCGAGGCCCCCCGCGACGAGCTCGACCTCATCGAGGCGGGTGTGCTCGACTCCATCGCCTTTCTGGAGCTTTTAAGTGCTCTGCAGGAGCGCGCCGGCATCACCCTGGATCTCCTCCAGACCGACCCGGCCGAGCTCACCACCCTGGGAGCCCTGCTGCACCTCCTCCGCACCTCGCCACGCTGACGCTCGCGGAGCGTGGCGAACCCGGCCGAAGCTCCCGGGCGCAGCTACTCCCCCAGGGCCTCCCGCAGCTCGTCGCGCGCGCCTCCTTCCTCCACGCGCACCACCAGCCCCTCGCGCTCCAGGATCTTCAACAGGGGTACGCACTCCCAGGCCGCCAGCCCCACCGCCTCGGCCAGCTCCACCAGGTCGAGGCGTCCGTCGGCATAGGCCAGCAGGTTGCGCATCCCTTTGACTCCCACGTCGCGGCGCGCCCCCTCGCGCGTGCTCAGCGTCGGGTGAAGCCCTCGCCGGCCCAGCTGGGGCTCACAGATCGTGGTGGTACGCCAGCGCGCGTTGTGCTCCAGCACGTAAAGCGCCAGACGATGCGCCTCGTACGCTCCCTCCAGCCCTCGCGGCGTAATCAGCGAAAGGTCGTCCAATGAGGTGTGGTACTCCGGGTAGGTATGAAATTTCGAGCGCATCATCAGGGCCACCGGCAGATCCACACCCACCGCCCCGTACTGCCGCTCATCGCTGCCTCGATCCAGAAAGCTGTAGGCATCAAAGCTGCCGGCATGATGCTTGAGCACATGGCGCGCCACCCGATCGGTAAGCGTGTCCCCCCGGCGCGTGGGCAGGTACGAGTAGGTACGCTCGTCACCCACACAGCTGAGCACAAACCCGGCCAGCGTCCGCCGACGCATCTCCTCCAGGTGACGGCTTAAGTACACGATCGAACCGATGGTCTCGGGGACAAAGACGATTCGGTAGCTTAGCCGGCGCCGGGGCTGCGCCATCAACCAACGCGCCAGCGCCGTGGTGACCACCGGCCCGGAGAGCTCGTTATTGGCCATGGAGGGATGACACACATAGGTCGACAGGAGCACTTCCCGCGAGCTCTCCCCCTCCAGCAGCAGCTCTCCATAGGTCAGGCTGCCCGGCGCCAGGGTGCTATCGATCCACACATCAAAGGGCCCCGGTCCCAGCGCCTCGCGCAGCCGATGCGGCACGCAAAACCCCCAGCGTCGCTCATAAAACGACGTCACATAAGGGATGGCGTCGGGCTGCTCCTTGATCGAGTAGAGATGGTGCTCAAGCTTTTCTCTACTCACCCGCGCACAGATGGGCTCCGAATACCCCATCACATGCAAATTATGATCGGCAAAATCCACCAGCACTCGCCCGGACATGTCGCGGATCTGCGCTCCCCGAATGTTCCACTCCAGCGGCACCTCCCAATCAAAAGCGCGCGTTCCACTGGGCACCTCCACCAAGCGCATCCCCGGCAGACGCTCCTGCAAGAATCGCAGGGTCTGGCGGGTCCCCTCCCCGGTCAGGCTACGGCACATCGGATAGAGCTCACGCGCCCATTGATACATCTCCTCACCGACCGATCCGACCCTGCGCTCCGGTGGTTCTGACACGATGCCCCCTTGGAGGTATTGGAATCCCGGATTCACGAACGAAGTAAACCTAAACCGCCCCCTAAACACGGCAACACCACCGCCCGGGCGAGCAGCTAGCCTGTAATCACGACCACAACCAGGGGACCTTCTCAACGAAGTGGAGCAGTCATGCACGGCGTCACACGCCCTGATGTCAGCACTCCTGTGTCCATCGAGACGCACACGTGATCCTTTCAAGGAGCCTTCATGCACACCTCGCGCCCACGCGCATCGCGACGCTCATCAATGGCCTGCTTTCTCGCCCTGCTCCTCATCCTACTCCTGGCCCCTGTGGGGCCCGGCCCCCTGGCGCTCCCTCCCGACCTCTCCGAGGCCGACGCCCCACACGGACAGGGACAGGGGCATGCCCACGGATACGGAAAGGGCCAGGCACTCGGACACGAGATCGGGCGCGGACACACGCACGGGCACCAGGATTCGGCCTGCGGCGATGACACCATCAACCAGAGCGACGAAGCCTGCGACGGCGCCGACCTCAACGGGCAATCCTGCCTCACCCTGGGCTACGACGGCGGCACGCTGACCTGCTCCAGCGCCTGCACCTTCGACACCTCTGCCTGCACCGTCGCCCTGAGCTGTGAAGATCTTCAGGGCTCCGAGCCCAACGACACCTTTGCCGAGGCCGCCCCCCTCTCCCCGGACAACCTGCCGATTCAAGACGCCATCTGCGAGGGCGATGCCCGCGACATCTACACCCTCACCCTCCCGGTCGGCTGCTCGGTCCTCGCCCGCATGACCCCACAGGCCGACGTCGACTTCGAGCTCTCCCTGCATACCGCCTCCGGTGAGCTCGCCCGAGCCACGTCGGGCGCCGGTCAGACCGACACCGTGCAGGCCGGCGCCAACACCAGCACCTACTACCTGGAAGTCTCCCCCCTGAGCAGCGCCACAGGCTCCTATGACCTGGAAGCCACCGTGGCCGACCTCGCCTGCCTGTCGGCGCCAGGCTGCCCGAATGACGACATGTTTGAACCCAATGACTCTCTGGCGAATCCCTACCCTCTGGAAGGCCCCACCGCCTTGCTTAACGGCACCATCTGTGACGCCTCACGCGACTACTACGAACTCACAGTCCCCGCAGGCTGCCAGCTCTCCAGCGTGCTGGAGTTCTCCCACGCCGTGGGCGACCTTGAGCTTGCCCTCTACGACTCCACCGGCGCCATCATCGCTCGGAGTTCGTCCACCTCCGACCGAGAGGAAGTACGCCTCACCGAGGTAAGCACCGAGGAGGTCTACAGACTTGAGGTATATGGCTACGACGGAGCGACCGGCGCTTACAGCCTGCATAACACCATCACCTGCGCCTCCCTCCAGGACAGCAGCGTCCCTTAACCCCCCCTGCCCGAAACGACTCGAGCCGGCCCCTGACGGGGCCGGCTCGTTGCATTAACGGGCAACCGCCCACCTCACCGCGAGCCCCGGTCAGCCGGAGCTCGTGCACTCAAGGCGTCTGCGCCTCGCCCACGCCATCGGGTTGAGCATCCCCCAGACACCCACACATCTTACCCTCCTCGTTCACCCAGTCGCCAAAGACATGCCCGGTATGGCCTCGCTCTCGGCAGCAGCTGGAGCAGGCGGAGTTGTCATTCAGCTCCTCACACGCCGGGTAATAGGTCTTCGCCGTATCCGCGAGCTCGCTGAAGATTCCCACCCCGAAAAACGCCGCTCCCCCGCAGCAGAGCAGGCTCATCGCGAGGATCGCGCCCAGCACAATGAGCACGATCTTCAGCGTTCTCTTGTTCCCTTCGACCACCTCCTCTTCCATTCCCACCTCCCGGGGTAACCCCCTGTGATTGACGCCTTAACAGGACCTTCGTGCGCCATTGGACATCCTGAAAATTTTATGAAAAGGTGCGCGCCCTTCCGAAACCGTACGACAGAACCGCCCTTATGTGCGCGAAATCCATTCTTTTTTTCGCACATAAACGACTCGCCCGCAGGAGCCCTCCATGCCCGTTCATCTTCCTCAACCCTCCCCTCGGAGCAAGCGCCTGTACGCGGCTCCCCTGACTCTGCTCTTCTGCATGCTGCTGGCAGCCTGCGGCACTGACGACGACGTGCGACCGACGCTCTTCGATGACACCGACCTGGTGGACGATCGCGACACCGGCACCGACCCGGATGCCGATACCAACGACGACGCTGACGCCGACGGCGACGCTGATGCCGACGGCGACGCTGATGCCGACGACGACGCTGATGCTGACGCCGGCCCGAGCTGCGGCAATAACCTCATTGAGGGGAACGAGGAATGCGAGGGCTCCGACCTCGGCGGAGAGTCCTGCCAGTCCCAGGGCTTCGACCTGGGCGAACTCGGCTGCTCCTCCTCCTGCACCTTCGACACCACCGCTTGCTTCGATGAAGTGCCCAAAACGTGCGGCGATGACGAAGTAAATCAAGCAAACGAATCCTGCGACGGCTCCGACCTCAGCGGAGAGACCTGCGCCTCGCAGGGCTTCGACGGCGGCACCCTCGCATGCAACGCCTCCTGCGCCTTCGACACCTCCGCCTGCACCACCAACCCCGTCTGCGGCGATGGCACCGTCAACCAGACCTCCGAATCCTGCGACGGCTCCGACCTCGGCGGAGAGACCTGCGCCTCGCAGGGCTTCGACGGCGGCACCCTCGCATGCAACGCCTCCTGCGGATTCGACACCTCCGCCTGCACCACCAACCCCGTCTGCGGCGATGGCGCCGTCAACCAGACCTCCGAGTCCTGCGATGGCTCCGACCTCGGCGGTCAATCCTGCGCCTCACAGGGCTTCGACGGCGGTACCCTCGCCTGCAATTCCTCCTGCGCCTTCGACACCTCCGCCTGCTCCACCAACCCCGTCTGCGGCGATGGCACCGTCAACCAGACCTCCGAATCCTGCGACGGCTCCGACCTCGGCGGTCAATCCTGCGCCTCACAGGGCTTCGACGGCGGTACCCTCGCCTGCAATTCCTCCTGCGCCTTCGACACCTCCGCCTGCTCCACCAACCCCGTCTGCGGCGATGGCACCGTCAACCAGACCTCCGAGGCCTGCGATGGCTCCGACCTCGGCGGACAATCCTGCGCCTCACAGGGCTTCGACGGCGGCACCCTCGCCTGCAATTCCTCCTGCGCCTTCGACACCTCCGCCTGCACCACCGACCCCATCTGCGGCGATGGCATCATCAACCAGGGCTTCGAGGTCTGCGACGGCAACGCTCTTAACGGCGAAACCTGCACCTCACAGGGCTTCGACGGCGGTACCCTCACCTGCTCCGTGGTCTGCGGGTTCAACACCTCGGGCTGCTACATGGGCACCATCTGCTCCGCAGATGACCAGGGCGAACCCAACGACTCGATAGCCCAGGCGGTCGCACTGACCCCGGGCCTCGGATATGACGCAGCAAGCTGCCAGAGCAATGCCGACTACTACCGCTTTGAAGCCCCGGTGGGCTGCACCCTCACTGGTCAGCTCGATATCACCGGCACCGGCTATGCCGGCTCCTACCAGGATGTCGATCTCGACCTCCACACCGCCACTCGCCGCATCGCGACCAGCACCAACGCCGGCACCAACGCGGAGAACGTCAGCGGTGTGAGCTCCACCAGCACCTACTACCTGAGCGTGCACCCCTTCCAGTCGGCGGCCACCACCTACACTCTGACCCCAAGCGTGGTGTCCTGCCCGGCCCTCCCCTCCTGCCCGGGCGATGACATCTTTGAACCCAACGGCGATCACCTCACAAGCTACGCGCTCGAAGGCCCCCTGGCCTACCTTGACGGCGCGCTCTGCGTGGCCGAGTCCGACGACTGGTACGAGATCTACGTGCAGGAAGGCTGCACCCTCGACCTCGACCTGACCTTCATCGACGCCAACGGAGACCTGGATCTCTTCCTCTACGCTCCCAACGTGGAGCCCACCGCCTCCAACTACCTGGCACGCAGCTTCTCCGCTACCGACGACGAAGCCCTGAGCTACACGGCCACCGCCTCCGGGGCCTACGGAGTCCGCGTCACCGCCTGGAACTCCGACACCAACACCTACGGCCTGCGCGCGGAGGTGAGCTGCCCGGCCAACCTGGAGCTGGCCTGCCCCGACGATGACCTCTTCTCCCCCAATCACACCCGCTTCGACGCGGTCCCCCTGACCCTTAACGACTCGATCGACGCCATCCTCTGCCCCGATCGCCGAACCTTCGAGTTCTTCCCCGAGTCCGACTTCTTCGAGGTCGAAGTCACCGAAGTGGGCGATCTCAACGTCGAGCTGCACTCCCAACACGCCCTCGGTACCCTCTACCTGGCGCTGCTCGATGACGCCGGAAACCGCGTCTTCACCACCGACCCCCTGACCGGCAACGCCGTCATGATCTCCAACTCTGGCCTGGTACCGGGTACCTACGTGTTTGAGGTCTACGGCGCCACGGCCAACGACGCCGGCAAGTACAACCTGCGTACCTCCTTCACCCCGACACCCTGAACCCTCGGGTAAAGGTGCACTAAAAGCACAGCGGCCGCGTAAAAACGCGGCCGCTGTCTTTTTTAGGCCTCCTGCCCTCTCACAGCTGCCCCCCGGCCCCCGGCCCCCTCAACGCCCCCGAATCCACCGGGCCAGACGGGAGATAACCCCCGGAGACTCCCCTCGCCAGGGCGCGTGAGCCCCGGCGTCTTCATCCCCCTCCTCCTCGGCAAAGAGCCTGGCCTCCCGCTCGTCCACAAAGATCGAGTCTTCCAGAAAACCGTCGGGCTCCTGACTTAAGATCGCCCGGGCATGCTCCGCATCCTCCGCGCGCACTCGCACCTTCACCCCTCCCACCGCACTGCTGATCCCCGCGTAGGTCGCTACAATCCCCTCGTCTTCCAGTGCACAGACGATCCCGGCATCCGCCAGACGCGTGCGGGCAATGTGGGCGTCGACCGGAGAGTCGTAGGCTCTGATCACCAGCGTCGTTTCACGCATTCACTCTTTCCTCGGAAGAGATGCTCCGCTCACTGTCGCTGGCCGGCACCCAACACCACCGGCAAACGCACCTCCCCAACCTCCGCCACCACTCGCCCTATTTCTCGCCCGACCTCGATATCAGGCGCTCCTAAAAACGCTCCACCCCCACCACGTCCCGAGCCCCGGGATGCTCGGCCGCCGTCCATAACAGGTCATAGGCCCGCTCATAATAGAGGTCTTCCGCACCGTAGACCCAGTTCACCGAGGTGTTCGCCTGCCCGGGACGCCCCCTGTAAAGACGACCCTGATTGCCGTCCTGACTCGACGAAGACACATACACATCGCCGCCCACCCGCACGCCCCCCTGTGCCCGAGTCTGCCCGATCACCAACGCCTGAGAGGCAACCGTACTGCCCTGACGCGTCTCCAACAGCCCGCTCTCGGCATCCAGGGGCCAGACCGCCGCCTTGCCCGAGACCTGATCCGAAATGTACTCCCCGGTAACCAATGCCGGGGGATCGCTCTGGCGGTCCAACCCCACCCAGGAAAAACGCACGGGACACGACTCCGAAGTCAGCCGGTAGCGGCCAATCCGCGGTACCGCAAAGAGATAGCCGTGGGCGTCACTGCGCCCCCCGCGGATGCCGATCGCCCCGGTGTCGTCGGTATCACTCGGCCGAAACATCCGCCCCAGGTCATAGACCCGAATGCCCCTGGTCGTATCGACCACGTACACATAGCGCCCCCACCAGACGATGCCGCCGGCATGAAGCGCGTTGCCACCGTCGTACTCGGCCGAGGTGTAGTTCACCTGGCCCCCCTCTTCCACCGGATCCACCAACAAAAGATGGCGGTAGCTCACGTCGTTTAAGTCCGTGATGTCCGCCACGCTCAGACGCGCCCCTTTGGTCGGGCGCGCGTCGGTCTTGTGGTACCAACTCGTCATGATCAGGCGACGGCCTTCCACCTGACCCGAGGCCTCCGCGTCACTGGAGCCGGTGATGCCCTGGGGATACCAATAGCTCACGTCCTCATCGCCACTGTTCCACCGAAATCCCCGCGCCCCCAACCCACTCAGCCGGGTCGTTGTCGCACTACCCAGCCCCACTCGCCCCTGACGATTGAGCGCGCCAAGCACATCGGTGATGTCGCGACGCTGACCGCCTGCCTCCCCGGTGACGCGCGCCAGCAGGCGATCGGCCAGCGCTTCGCCCTGACTCAGCGGTGCCTCCAGGGCCAGCTCATAAGCACACCCGTCGATGCCCCGCATCTGCCCCGTCCCCGTCGTCACATCCACCGCGCTGCAGGATATCGCCGGACATTCCCAGGTCGGCTCCGGTGATACCTCAGGCGCATCCGCACCATCGGACGGCAAAGAAACATCGCCCGGATCAGCAACGTCCGCCGCATCTTCAGCGTCAGGCCTGCCGGCGGCATCCTCCTCAGGCTGCACATCCCACGTGTCCCCCTCCGAGGCCGCATCCGCCGCGCCGCCGGTGTCCCGCGTCGACACGTCGAGTTCGTCCAGATTTGCCCCTCCGAGATGACCCGGCTCACAGGCGCTCAACCACCACGCCACCACACACACACACGTCCATGACACGCGACACGGCATCGGCTTCTCCGGAGACAAAGGCATCTGGCAGCTTGCAGGAAACACACTCTCGCAGAACCCCACGCTACGCCATCGCCCCCCGGCCCCACAACCCGGCCGCCCCCCACCTCCCCTGACACCGCTCGCCAGCGGAGCCCAAAAAAAAGGCCCCGTCACCGGGGCCCGCTGTGTACCTTATTGCCGACCGCCCGGGCCGGCTTAGCCCCTTAGACCGGCCACTGCTGATGCTCCCAGGCCTGCTGCCAGAACATCCACTCATAGCGCACGCTGGTCACAAAGGCCTGCACCGCCCGCTCCCGCGCCGCCTCATCGGCCGCGTCAGCAAAGCGCTGCAGACGACCGAGGATCTCGTTCATGTACTCATTGAACCCCGGATCCGAATACATCCGCAGCCAGTCCGCGTAGGGGTGATCGTCTTCAATCGTCCCCAGACGCTCCAACAAATGCTGCCCCAACGCGATGTAAAGCCAGGGGCAAGGCGTCAGCGCTCCGACCGCCTCGACCAACGTACCCCGGGTGGCCGCCGAGATCATATGGTCCTGATACGCCCGGTTGTTGGGCGTCAGCTCCATCGCCGCGATCTCCTCAGGCCCATACCCGAGCTTCTCCCCGTAGCCCGCATGCAACTCCCCCTCAACCACCAACGCCATCCGCGCGGCGTCCACAAACCACAGCTTATCCACAGGAGACACACAGCGCGTCGAGATCAGGCTGGCCGCATCCGCAAAGGCCTCCAGATATCGGGCGTCTTGCATCTGATAAAAACGAAACTTCTCGGCATCCAGCGTCCCCTCGGCCAGCGCCAACACAAAGGGATGCTCAAAGGACGCGCCCCACTGCGCGCGCGCAGCCTCCAGGCAACGCTTCGCAAAGGGCGGAACTTCAAAGGCAGGTGCGCTCATACATACTCCTCAAACAAAAAGGTGAGTGAAGAGCCAGGCATACAGTGCCCCGCCATCGCTACGATGGGGATCGTCGTCGTCATGTGTAGCCTCCCTACGCCGGTACAAACCGGATCAGGTCATGAGGGTATCTTCTCAGCCTCCTCCATCTCGGACGAGGCACCCCTGGCATCGGTGATGGCTGCCACCCTAACGCAGGTTCCAAAAAAGACAAAGGGCATGTCTCCCGCCCAAAAACCAGGAAGCCCCCCGGGCGCCACAACCTTCTCATCCCCCCGGGAGTCGACTCCCAACCTGACCCTTCTCCCACCCCCGGCCTTGAGACTCGACTACCAACCTGACCCTTCTCCCACCCCCGGCCTTGAGACTCGACTACCATCTCCAGCCCACCCCTCCCCCCTCTAACGGGGTAAGACCTCCCAGCGCCGCCCTTCTCCTACCCCTGGCCACGGGACTCGACTCCCAATCGGCCCCTTCTCCCACCCCGTGCCACGGCACTCGACTCCCACCTCCGACCCACCCTACCCCCCACGAATGGGGGACAACCTCCCAGCGCCCCCCTTCTCCCACCCCTGGCCACGGGACTCGACTCTCAACCGGCCCCCTCTCCTTCCCCTGGCCACGGGACTCGACTCCCAACCGGCCCCCTCTCCTTCCCCTTGCCACGGGACTCGACTCCCAACCGGCCCCTTTTCGTCCTCCCAACCCTGGGAGTTGACTGCCATGCGGCGCCGTCTCCTTCCTCTTTGACCGGGAGGGGAGTGAAGTCTGCTGCGCTCAGGCAGCGCACTCAGCGCGTTTGAGTCGTGAGGCGTTCGGGATGGATATCGCGGCTTCCGGGGTTAGACAGGCCTGGGTTGAAGGGGAGCTCTACTCAACGGGCGTCCCGACCGGGGCCATAGTCCCGGGAGTTCGACCCGGGCTCGACCTTTGCCTCGAAGCCTTCGCAGGTACTCCGGACGCATTGTGCCACGGGGAAACTCGGGAGAGTGTGGGGTAGGCCGGTGAGCAGACGAAGCTGACGTTATGAACCGACAACGTGCCATGGAGATATGATGAAGTCTGGAATGTTCCCTCTGATCCTTTCCCCGGTCGCCGCTCTGGCGATGATGGCCTGCGAGCCCTCGTCCCAGGCGCCGGACACCCCGGCCGTCCTCACGGCCCAGAGTGATGAAGCGGTGGAGGCCTGCGAGGAGGAAAGCGACGCACCGGCCCCCTCTCCCGGGGCGGAGGCGCGAAAGGGGGAGGACTTTGTCGGCGAATTAGAGCCGGAGAGCGTGCGCGGCCGGGCTCCGGGGTGGGCTGAGGCCGGGGGGAAGGCGCCGGTAGACGAGGCGGCCGCCCGAGCGCTGGGGCAGGTCGCACCGGGAGCACAGGTGAAGGTGGTGCTGGGGACGTGGTGTTCGGACAGCGTCCGGGAGGTGACCCGCTTCTGGGAGGCGCTTGAGTTGGCACCACAGGTGCCCTTTGGCGTGGAGTACGTGGGGGTGGATCGCAAGTTAGGTGGTGGCGATGTGGATCTGGCGGGGCTGGACATCATCGCGGTACCGACCTTCATCGTCTATCGCGATGGTGAAGAGGTGGGCCGAGTGATCGAGCGTCCCCCGGGCACCATCGAAGGTGATCTTCTGGCGCTGCTCACCGGGGAGCGTCGGGGCAAGCTCTCGGCCACTCGCTGAGTCGGAGCGTTCGGGGCCGCGGCCCCCTTTTAGTTCCTGTGTTCGTGCATCGCATTCATGGAGCGATGGGCAGCGCTCATCGGATCGAGGATGCCGTAGGACCCCATCCGCATGGGCCCACCGCCGAAGTAGAGGCGCAGACCGAGCGAGGCACTCCAGAACGCGTTGGTTCCCAGAAGTTCTTCGGGGAGGATGTCACCGCGGGCTTCGCTGACGTAGGCGTGTTGTACTTCGGCAAAGGCGCGCACGCTGAGGGGGAGTCTGCTCAGGGTAAGGCCGTAGCCCAGGGTGTTGATGAGCCAGCGGGTGGCCCCGATGTCGGGGGCATGATGGTCGTAGCGGAAAAAATCCTGACTACCGACGGGGCCCTCCCGAGCGAATTCGGGCCGGGTGGCAAACTCCAGGCGGTAATAGGGGAGGTGGCGGTCGAAGCGAGGCTGGACTTCGCCCAGGATCGAGAAGAAGCCCTCATTGGATTCGGGCTGGCTCAACGAGGCCTCGACCAGGGCGTAGAGGCCCCCGGAGTCACGGGAGCGATCGTAGCGCAGGGCTCCGTTATAGAGGGCAGTGATTCCGGCCTCCGCACCGTCGACGCCCTGGACGCGGGCATAAGAGAGTGAGGCTTCCCAGCGAGCCGCCGGACCGAAGCCGGGGCCGAAGCGTCGGGAGAGGCGCGCCGACCAGGAGTCACCAAAGCTGGTGATGTTGGAGAGGTCATAGGGGCCTTCGGGTTCGGCCCCCCCGAAGAGGCCGGCCTCCACGCCCCAGCCCCCCCACAGAAGGATGGCGTTGAGCGTCCATCGCTCCAGGATCTGAGAGAGGTGGTGGTTGGTCGGGTATTTCAGGACGGGGCGAGCCATCGGGTCATCGGTTCCGTAGGGTGCGAAGCCCTTGCCGGCGGAGAGGGAGAGGGCTGCGGGTCCGAGGTCCCAGAGGTTCCAGCTGAGCATCAGTTCGTGGATCAGGGTATGAGGATGGCGAGCGTCGATGTAGCCCTCCCCCCAGCCGCCCGGGGTCAGCTCCCCCTGAGGGAGGGTGAGCCCCTCGAAGTTCGGGGTAAATCGCAGGGCAAACGTCGAGGTCGGGCTCTCCAGGTTGATCATGGCGGCCGACTGCGGGAGGGCCCACCGGGTTTCGGCCAGGGGAAGCTCGCGTTGAAAGGGGGCCAGGGTGGTCACGACGCCGAAGATCTGCGCCATGCCCATCAGCTGCCATCCCCCGGGCAGATCCAGCATCAGCATGTCGTGATCTGCCGCGCCCTGCTCCCCATGTTGGGAGGAAGCGCCGGGGGGCGGCGACCTGTCGTGATGGGACTGAGCCAGCGCGGCCCCGGGAATCAGGAATACGAAGACAAAGATAAGAGCGCGGTGTGCCGCTCGGAGCATGGGTTCCCCCGGAGTTGGTATCGAAACAGTGGCGGCCTGCGAGCCCGTCGCCGGGCCGGGCACCTGGGTCTGGCATCTGGCGAGCAGGGTTAGTCTGCGGGTGTATCTCGAAGTCCTTCTCGGATGGGCCCGGCTTCGTAGCGTCCGCGCAGGCGCGCCTCCAGGGCCTCATCGATCACAAAGGAAGCACCGTCCCAGACCACCACGCTGGTGTAGGGAAATTCCGGGGAGCGACGTTCGGGCACGTCGTCATGGAGGTAGGTGGCGGTGAGGATGGGGGCGGGCAGGTGCGCTTCTCCGACCTTTTCGAAGATGACGGCCAGCATTTCGGAGGAGGGCCAGGGGCCCAGGCGCGCCACGTAATGCCCTTCCCAGCCGCGGGGCCCCTGGCCGAGGATGAAGGTACGAAAGCCCTCGGAGCGTTCGGGTTCAAAGATGTAGAGGAGCGCCTCGTTGTAGGGGCCGATGGGGCCGAAAATCACATCGAAGGCCAGGCGCGCGAAGTCACCGTACTGTGCTTTAGCGCGGGTGAGATCGGGGCTTTCGTTATACCAGGTGGCCTCGAAGAGGCGTTGGGCCTCCATGGGGATGGCCACTTCGTAGGCGATGGGCCGGGGGGAGTGCCGGGGATTTGATGGAGGCTGAGGGGCCTGCTGGCCGGGCGCCTCGTCGGGAGTGGGGCCGTGCCCGAGGGCTCGACGCTCCACAGGCCCGTGTAGCCCCTCCGATAGCTCCACCTCGGGAGCCGGGGCAGCCTGTGAGGAGGTTGACGTTGCCGAGCAGGCCACCACCAGCATGGCGAGGCAGGCCAGGGCGGCGCCCTGTCGGCAGCACATAGCGAGACGATCCAGACAGACACCCATGCGATCTCCATCCTCAATGGTAGCGCGGCACGCCCGCGCACGAAGGCGGAAACACGACGCCCCCCGAAGCCTGTCTCACCGGGTGACGCCCCCCATAAAGACGATCGTTGGTACGAGTTCTCCGCGCCTTGCGCCGTATCAGTGACCGCAGCGCGTAAGGCGGCCAGGGTCTCAGGGCCCTGCGTGGCCCGGAGATGAGCGTGTTCGGTGAGCACCAGGAGAGCCCGCGAAGCGACCCATTCCAGACCCCAAACCTAAACACCGAGACTGCACTCTCGTAGCCCGCTCTCGGGGCGCATTTCGCCCACTTGCCTGGTGCCCCGGCGAGCGTGTCCGGGGAGGCAGGTATCGACCATCCTCCGCGCGCGCCATGGTACTTTTGGGGGAGCGCCTGCCACCGTGAGCCAAGCGCAGACAAGGTCGAAAGGAAGGACCTCCTGGCGAGCCGAGCCCCCGGGGCCTCCCGAAGGCTGTGACAATGACGTGACGCCTGCAGACAAAATCGCGCCAACGCTTTCATTTCCCTACATCACCTGCTAGCTTCCGCGCTCAGAGCCCCCGGCCATTTTCCGGTCGCGACGTACACCACTCTGAGGCCCCACCGATGAAGCGAGCCCCCCTGGCCCCCATCTTCGCCCTCCTGCTCCTAACCATCTCGTTGCTGGCCGCCTGCGGCTCCGACAGCACCTCTAGCGAGGTACTTCAGTGCGGCGCCGACGAGCTGCTCGATCAGCAGGCCAATGCGTGTGTGCCGCGCACCACGATCGATGAAAACGACGTCGGGGACGATGCAGACGTGGATCGGCAGGACGTCGAAGATCCCGAGCCGGACGTGGAAGATGAAGACACCTTTGACCCGAGCTGCGACTCCGACAACGACGGTGAGCTCAGCTACGCCTGTGGTGGGATGGATTGCGACGACAACGATCACAACACCTACCCGGGCGCGCCGGAAATCTGCGACGGCAAAGACAACAACTGCAACACCCTGATCGATGAAGGTGTGAGCTGCACCTTCTACGCTCATACCAATGATGGTCTCTACTCGATCAATCCCTTTGAAGGCACGGCCAACCGCGAATCGGACCTGGTCGACTGGGACATGGAGCTGGTGCGTCTGCTCGACATCGACACGCACCCGATGGGCGTACTCTTCGGGGTGACCCGCAACGATCTTTACGCATTTTATGATGCGGAGAACGTCTGGATCAAAGTGGCCTGGCTGGGCGATGTGGGCGACGCCAACGGGTTGGCCATCGACGGCTTTGGCACGGCCTATGTCACCGCCGAGAACCACTTCTTGAAGTTTGATCTGGCGGAGGTCGAGGCCATCATCCAGGAGCATGGCTTTGATGAGCGGGAGTTCCGTAACCTGCGGCTCTATCCCGAGCAGATCACGGTCACCGGCGACACCGAGTACTACTCCAGCGGGGATTGCGTGGTGAACAAGCAGAACACCTTCTACATGACCTCCAAGCATGAGGAAGGCATCGATCACCTCATCGAGATCGACCGCAGCACCGGGGCGGCCACCAATCTGGGACCGACCAGCGACGCCAGCGGCAACCTCTACCGCGGGGTCTACGGGCTGACCGCCGGCTGGGGCAAGCTCTTTGGCATCACCAGCTCTGGCGATCTTCTGGAGCTCAACTCGTCCACGGGCCAGGCCGAGCTGATCACCAGCTTCGGCGAAGGCAAGCGTTGGTATGGCTCGGCGAGCACGCCGCAACGCTGAGGCCACCGCGTCCAGCAGGAGATATGCGCGGGTTCCTTCCAGGGACCCGGCCCAGGGCCCGACCGCCTTTAAGCGGTCGGGCCTTTGTTTTTTAAAAACTTTAGATCCAACGCTGACCACCTCCGTTGAAAGGGGTGTTGCTCATCCCGCGTCTGATTTCGGCGCTTATCCAACGAGGTTGCTCATGACGTTTTCCCCTGCTCTTCATCGACGAGTCCGCGCCCGTGGCGCCGCGCTGGGCCTGGCGGCCAGCGGCGCCATGGCACTTTGCCTGCTCCTGGTCAGCCCGGTGGAAGCCCGTCGGCCGCCTCGCCCGACCCCGCCGCCCACGCCCGTGGCGCCGACCCGGCCGATGCCAATGCCGGTACCGCCCGCGCCCCCGGCCCAGGCGCAATTTATCTGCGAGGTGCCCACCGAGGCGGCGCGCTCGGTGCAGGTGGCTTTTGAGGAGTACTACAGCTGCGTGCAGCCGCTGGCTGCCGAGTGGTTGGGAGCCCATCCGCAGCACGTTCCCCAGCTGGAAGCTCAGTATCAGGCCTGGCTGGTAGCGCGGGGCCATGACCTGCGCGACACGCCCGAGGCCGCCCGCTATGTGCGGCGCAACCCGGTGAGTTTTGAGGACCGTCCGATCGAGCTGAGTGCGGCCCAGGTGGCGGCGCTCGCGCCCAACGTCTCGGCCGAGCCGGCCCGGGTGCGCGGGCAGTTCGAGCGCATCTTTGTCGATCGTCAGAACAAGCGCCTTTTCCTGACCACCGAAGAAGAGGGGCTGGTCTCGTTGAGCATCGCCCAGCGTTATGCCTACGAGGTCGAAGGCAGCTCGGGGCACAGCGGGAGCAAAGACTTCTTTGTGCTCGACGCCAACCACGCGGTGATCGAAGACGCCGGGGAAGTGGGCGGCGCCCGCGACCTGGTGGTGCTCGATATCTCCGACCGGGAGAACCCCCGGGAGGTGCAGCGGCTGGTCGGCGCGCTGCCCCTGGCCAGTGCGACGGTGGCCTACCTGAGTGCGATCCCCGCCACCCCGCCGAACTTTGAGCAGTATCGCCTGATGCGTCAGGGCAAGCTGCGCTTTAGCCAGTGCGGCCAGCCGCCCACGGTGTCTTCCCACCCGGGGGTGGCGTGTCGCCCCGACGGCTCCTGCTACGTGACCAAAGCCAAGGCGCAGCCCGAGATCGGGATCTGCGAACGCCAGGCCATCGGCGGCCAGCCGACCCTCTCGCCACGGACCGGAATGCCGGTGGAGATCGACGCGGAGATCATGGGCTTTGGGCGAGGCGGCGGCGGTGTCATGGATCGAGCCCCGTCGATGGAGGCCGCGGAACCGATGCGGCGTAGCCGCGAGCGAGCAGCGGCGCCGCGGGCGGCAGCCCCGGCGCCCCGTGCCGCGCAAGCCCAGGCGATGGACGATCTGGCCGGCCCCATGCCTCAGGGGGGCGCCGGCGGTGCGGGCTCGCTCAGCCAGATGATGCGCCATGGAAATGCGCTCTACGTGCTCAGCGCCACCCACAACCAGGCCCAGGGCTGGCTCACCACCTTTGACATCGCCAACCCCCGCTCCCCTCGTCTGCGTCATATCATCAAGCTGGATAACGGCCCCGAGGCGCTTCAGCGCCACGACAGCCTGCTGATGGTCGCCGGTCGCGACGCAGTGATGACCGCCTCGGTGGCCAACCCCCTGTCGCCTCGCCTGCTGGGAGAGTTCCGCCAGTTCTGCCCGGTGAACCGCGACCCGGTGGTGGTGCAGGGCACCGTGGCCTACCGCACGATCATCGTCGATCAGCCCCGCAGTCGCTGTAACTCCCGGCTGGAGGTCATTGACTTAAGTCAGCCCCACCGCCCGGTGCTGCGCACCACGGTGAATGTGCATCGGCCGCGCGGGCTGGCGGTGCTGGGTGAGCGCCTCTTCGTGGCCGACGAGTTTCAGGGGGTCCAGGTCTTTGACCTGGCCGACCCGGTGGCGCCTCAGCTCGCGGCCACCTGGCAAATTCACGGGGTGAAAGACCTGGTCGTAAGCGACTTCGACCTCTTTGCGCTCTCGCCAAACGAGGTCCAAACCTTCGACCTGGCCCCCCTCTACCAGCGTGACGCCGACCTCCGGGAGCTCGCCGCGCAGATGCGCGGTTACCTCACGGTGGTGCGAGCCTCTAACATGAAGGTAGGCCGCTAAACACCGGGGGCTGACCTCGCATCCCCCTAAAGAGCCCGGCCGCTTATGCGGCCGGGCTCTTTGTTGTTGCGCCGCCTCCTGAGCCGCTCTGGCCCCGGCCGGCGCCCCGAGCGAACGCAAGATTTGGCAGCACGCCGTGTGCCTGCTAGAGAGGGGCCACGTTGGAGTGGTCATTTGACGGCGTCGCAGACGCCACAGGTGCGGAGCAAGAGGGATGAAGCGGGTCAAGAGCAAGAGCCTAGGGGCAGTCGCGGGACTTCTGGCAGTGATCGCGGTGGGATGTGCAGGCGATGGCACACCACTGCTTCAGGATGAAGACACCGGCGATCCCATCGTCACCGATACCGAGATACCTGACGTCGATGCATCCGACGCCGGCGATCCCGATGTCGATCCCTCCGATGCCGACGATCCCGACGCCGACGCCGACATTGCCATCGGCCCCATTCTGGAGCTGGGCGATGACCTGAGCCTCAGCGCGATGGTCGACGAAGTGGTGACGGCCGAACTTGATGTGGCCAACAGCGGCGATCAGCCCCTGGCACTCCAGGTGAGCACCTCCAATCCGGCCCTGGAGGTCACCCCGGCCCACGCCGAAATCGCCCCGGGACAGGCCAGCGCGCTGGCCGTGACGGCCGAATGCACCCGGGCGGGCTTCTTTACCTACCTGATCTCCGTAAGCAGCAACGATCCTCAGAGCTCTGATGCCCAGGTCCAGGTGGAACTCACCTGTGAGGCCATCCCCCTGGGGCAGCTTTCGTTGAGTGCCCGTGGACTCCCGGCCGGCCAGAGCTTTGCCGCCACTGTCACGGGCCCGGGGGGCTTTGAGCAGGCGGTTACCGGCCCCATCGCCCTGCCGGATCTCGACCCGGGCGACTACCGCGTGAGCTTCGCAGATGTGGCGGTCACCCCGGCCATCTACCGCGCCGACGCCGTGGATGTGAGCGTCAGCGCCGACGCCGGGGCCGTCGCCCAGGCCGACTACATCGCGGCCGAAGGGACTCTGGCACTGAGCTTCGGTCTTCCCGCGGGCAACGCCGCCAGCTTTAAGGTCGTCGACGCCCTGGGCCAAAACGCCGGGGAGTTCTCTACCAACGGCCCTGGAGGCGCCACCGTGGAGTTGGCGCCGGGCAACTACCGCGTGCGTCTGGCCGGCAGCGCGCCGGTCGACACCTGGGGCAACCCCCTGGAGTTTGAGGGGCTGGAGCAGGATGTGCAGGTCGCCAGCGAGCAGACCACGTCGTTTAGCATCCACGCCTACCTCCCCACCCTGGTACGCACTGCGGTCGACGGAGCCCCGGGCTCACTGCGCGCCATCGTCGGGGCGGTTAACGCCGGCAGCACCGTCTCCTTTGCTCCGGGGGTGGGAACACTCACCCTGGGCGCTCCCGCCCTGCTCATCGACCGGGCCCTCACCCTGGAGGGTAGGGGCATCGGCCAGACAGTACTTCGCGGAGACGGCAGCGCGGGACTCTTTGAGATCAACGCCCCCGACGAGGTGTCCTTTCAGGATATGACGCTCAGCCATGGCGCGGCCGATGACGAGGGCGGCGCCATTCGAGCCCAGAGCCCGGTGTCGCTCCTGAGCGTGAGTTTTGAAGACAACAGCGCCGCTCGCGGCGGCGCGCTGGCGCTGGCCGTCTCCCAGGCCACGGCGGTGGCGATCGATGTGCGCTTTTTGCGTAACAGCGCCACCGGACACGGCGGCGCCCTCTATGCCGACGCCTCGCTGGAACTCGAAGACGCGCTCTTCGAAGGCAACAGCGCCGGGAATGACGGGGGCGCGCTCTTTGCCAACAGTGGCGGCTGCCAGGCCTTAACCCTTGAGCGCGCCCTCTTCACCGAGAACCAGGCTGGCGCTCACGGCGGCGGCGTGCGCTCGGCCTGCGCTGCCACCGTGGTCAACACAACCTTTGATGGCAACAGCGCCGCGCAACGCGGTGGCGCCTACTACCAGTTTGACGGGGCGGCCACGCTGAGTTTTGTGACGATCACCCGGAACCGCGCTGCCGAAGGCGCCGGCCTTGCAAGCTACGGCGACAGCGCCACCTCGGTGGACCTGCTCGCCACGATCCTCGCCGGCAACTCGCCCACCGGCAACGACCTCAATGAGCTCTCCATCGCCACCACAGGCGGGCCCAACCCGGTCAGCTCGTCGGGCTACAACTACATCGGGCGCACCTCCACGGGCGCCTTCACCGCCGCGCCCACCGACACCCTGAGCACCGGTGTCGCCCTTCCCTTGCCGGTACTCGGGTTGGCCGACAACGGCGGGTTCAGCCCTACCGCTGCGGTTGCCCCGGCCTTCATCGCCGCGCTGAGCCTGCCGGCCAGCGCCTGCCTCAACGCCGCCGGCCAACCCTTAACGCTGGATCAGCGCGCTCAGACGCGTCCCGACGGCGCCTTCTGCACCGCCGGAGCCTGGGAGGCTCAGGGCGCGGGCGGCTCCGAAGACTTCGAAGCCCACAACCTCATAGGCTCCAGCTACAGCGGCGGCTCCTTCGTCGGGAATCAGGGCGTGACCTGGAGCTACAGCAACGCGCGCAACGAGACGACCTTCCCCATCGAGGGCAAGGGCATCCTCCTGCAGTTCAACGGCTCGCTGGGCGCGACCGGTATTCCGGGCGGCGTCGACACGCTTCTGCTCGACGTGCGCAAAGCCTTTACCAGCGGCACCGCGCGCACCCTGGAGGTCTACATCAATGGCGAGCTCGTCGGTCAGACCCAGCCCTTCGGTGAGGTCTCCGGCGCCGACGCCACGGTGCACACGCTGGAGCTTCGTGATCTGGGCGTCAGCGGCGCCTTTGACCTGGAGCTCCGCAACCCGGGAGGCAGCGCGCAGCTGGTCATCGACAACCTGCGCTGGCGTTAACGCCTCTCACATTTAGCCCCCTGTGAAGCCCCCTTAAGCCCATTCGCGCTTAAGGGGGCTTTTCGCGCTCTGGCCAGGCCTCCGGTCAGACGCCGGCGTTCGGGGCTCGAAACACCTACCCCATAGGGGTGAATTTCATAAATATCAGGCGCTTTTCAGCCCATTCAGGACAAAATTCAGGGCGATTTGAGCCTTCATCATTTGGGAACTCCCCCCCCTTCCTGCTAGGAATGCAGATCTCAGCAATCCACTCATAGACGCGCACGACCGGCGCCGGCACTGCACTGGCCTTCGCCCCCGCGTAGCGCTCTTTGCCCCACTTGAGGAGTTTCCATGTTCATACACCGATCCCTCGCCGCGCTCGCATTGCTGGCGACCCTCGCCAGCGGGTGTGGCGACGATGAACCCAACGCCCGACGAAACCCCGACGCCGGACTTTCAGACACCGATCTGAGCGACGCCGGAGACGCTGACGAGCCCGATGCCGACGCCGACAAGCCCGACGCCGACGAGCCCGATGCCGACGCCGACGCCGACGAGCCCGATGCGGACACTGACATCCCCGACGCCGATCCCCTCCCGGGCGCGCTCCGGGTAACCGTCGAAGGGCTCCCCGATGGCGCCTGGCCGGCGCTGACCCTCAGTGGCGCTCTGGGCGACATCGTCGTGACAGAAGGCGGCCAGGTCGATGCCCTGGAGCCGGGCGACTATGAGCTTATCGCCCCCCCCTTCACCCTCAACCTGACCACCTATGAAGCCGACGCTCAGCAGCTGACCGTGGAGGCCGACCAGACCACCGAGGTCACGATCAGCTACGAGATGGTCCTGGCGAGTCTCAACGTGCTCATCGAAGGGCTCCCCACGGAGCTCATCCCAGTGATCACTCTCACCGGCCAGAACAGCAGCTTCACCTTCACCGGCGCCCACACGCTAAACGATCTGCTCCCCGGCACCTACACGCTGAGCGCTGCCCAGATTGAGGAAGATGGCGTGATCTACCAGGCCCAGCCGCTGAGCATTGAGGTCGGTAGCTCCGCCTCCGAGGTGACCCTGAGCTTCGCCGCCCTTCCCGGCGAGCTGGAGGTGGTCACCGAAGGGCTCCCCGCCGGCCTCAGCCCCCTGATCACCCTCACCGCTCCGAACGGCAGCACCTCCACCTTCACCGGCGCCAGCACGCTGAGCGACCTGGCCCCGGGCACCTACAGCGCCACCGGCGCCCAGGTGAGCTCGGGCCCCGCCACCTACCGCACCACCCAGAGCAGCGTANAGCGACGCCCGGGGGTTCACCATCACCCCCATCGCGAAGTGGGTGCGCGCTCACCGACGTTGCCACCGGGGGGGCCTCCGGCTATCGTACCCGGCGTTTTCGCCTCAAGTTTGACCGAGCGCGTGTGCACCGGCCGACTGGCGAGCCCACCCTCTGTTGTTACGTCCCCTGCCTTATCAGGACGCGTATGCCTGGCATCGGAATCATCACCAATCCCCACAGCCGTCGAAACCGCCGCCACCCCGAGCGCATGCGACGGCTGGGCTACATGCTCGGTCAACACGACACCTACGAGCTGACCAATCGCATCGAAGATGTTGAGGAGGTCGCCCGTAAGTTCAAAGATAACGGCATCGAGATCCTGGCCCTCAACGGCGGCGACGGCACCAACCACGTCACGCTGACCACCTTCATCAAGGTCTATGGCGAGGAACCCCTGCCCAAGGTCGCCCTCTTGCGCGGGGGCACCATGAACACCGTCTCCAACGGGGTGGGCATCACCGGCACCCCGCCGCGCCTGTTGGCCAACCTGGTCGAGAAGTACTACACGGGCCAGCCCTTTGAGACGACGCGTCGCGACATCCTGAAGGTCGAAGACGAGAGCGGAGAGCGCTACGGCTTTATCTTTGGCAACGGCATCGTCTCCAACTTCCTGGAGGCCTACTACGCCACGGGCAACCCCAGCCCGACCACCGCCGGGGTGCTGGTGGCCCGGGCGCTGGCCGAGATGCCGGTCGGTGGCAAGCTCCCCGAGCAGCTCTTTCGCCCCTTTACCGCCAGCATCGAGTTTGAAGACACCCTGTGGGAGGAGCGCGACTACGCCTCGGTGCTGGCCTCCACCGTCGACCAGATCGGGCTGGGGTTTCGCCCCTTTATCCGCTGCCAGGAGCGCGATCATAGCTTCCACCTGCTGGGCGTGACCGGGGGGCCGGTGGACATTGCGCTGGCGCTGCCAAGAATTCGACTTGGCCTGCCCGTCGACGAGCGTAAGATCCGCAGCGAGGTCAGCTCCCGGGCGCTCTTCCGCTCCTCGGAGCCCATCCACTACACCATCGACGGGGATATGCATGTGGCGCAGTCCGGGGAGGTCACCCTGGCCACCGGCCCCTCGGTGGAGCTGATCATCAAATAGCGCAGCACCCACTAAAATCTTCGCGCGATCGCGCAGTCCAGGCCGCGCCTCATCTGGAGCCATGAACTCATGAGCGACCCCTTTGAGCTGGTCAACGATCTGCGCGCCCTCAGTGCCAACCTCTGGTGGAGCTGGCATCCCGAAATCGGGGAGATCTTCCAGGCGCTCGACGCCGAGCGCTGGCAAGCCCTGCGCCAGAACCCGATCGCCTTCTTAGACAGCTTTGAGCCCGCCGAGCTCGAGCAACGCGCTCACCAGGGGGCGCTGGCCACCCGCATTGAGCAGGCCCTGCGCCGTCAGCACGAGGGCACTCGCCAGCGCGGCCCCCGGGCCAACCCCGAAGCCGGCCCGCTGCACCCGCGGCCGGTGGCCTACTTCTGCGCGGAGTTCGGGCTCCACGAATCCCTGCCGATCTACTCGGGCGGGCTGGGGGTGCTGGCCGGCGACCACCTCAAAGCCGCCAGCGATTGTCACGTGCCCATCGTCGGCGTGGGGCTCTTCTATGCCGAGGGCTACTTTGAACAGGGACTCGATGCCCGCGGCCGCCAGGTTGAGCACTACGGGCGCCATCGCCTCGACCAGCTGCCGATTCGCCAGCTCTGCGATGCCGACGGCGCCCCCCTGGTGGTGGAGGTCGAGGTGGCCGGGCGTCCGATCTGCCTGCATCTGCGCGAGGCGATGGTCGGGCGCAGCCGCCTGATTTTGCTCGACTGCGATATCGAGCTCAATCCCCCCGAAGATCGCCGGCTGACCACGCAGCTCTACGGCGGAGACCAGCGCACCCGCATCCGCCAGGAGGTCCTGCTGGGCGTGGGTGGCGTGCGGGCGCTGGCGCAGCTGGGCATCCGCCCGGGCGTCTTTCACCTCAACGAAGGCCACAGCGCCTTTGCCACCCTGGAGCTCTGCGCTCGCCAGATGCAGGAAGAAGGCATCGACTTTGAGGAGGCTCGCCAGCGCGTGGCCCGCCAGACAGTTTTTACGACGCATACGCCGGTGCCGGCCGGTCATGACCGCTTTGCCCCGGAGATGATCGACGAAGCCCTGGGCAGCCTGCGCGAGCGCCTGGGGCTGGATCTGCGCGCGTTTCACGGCCTGGGGCGCATCCACCTCGACGATCCCGACGAGCCCTTCTGCATGACCGTGCTGGCGATGAAGATGAGTGATTTCACCAACGGCGTCAGCCACCTCCACGGCCGGGTCAGCCGCCAGATGTGGGCCGGCCTCTACCAACAACACTCCCCCCCCGCGGCGCCCATTGGCCATATCACCAACGGCGTGCATGTGGCCTCGGTGCTGGCGCCGCGGATGCGCGACCTCTTCGATCGCCACCTGGGCCCGGGCTGGACCGCCCGCATGGACCGCCCCGAAACCTGGGAGGGCATCGCCGGCATCGACGAGGGCGAACTCTGGGAGACGCACCAGATCCTCAAGGCCCGACTGCTCGACTTTGTCGCTCGCCGCGTCGCCACCCAGGAGGCCCCCCGCGGTCAGGAAGCGGGCCAGATCCTCCCGGGAAGCGGCCTGGGCCAGGAGGTGCTCACCCTGGGCTTTGCCCGGCGCTTTGCCACCTACAAACGCGCCGACCTGATCTTAAGCGATCTCGCGCGCTTTAAGCGCCTGATCCACGACAGCCAGCACCCCATCCAGATCCTCTACGCCGGCAAAGCCCACCCGGCCGACGAGCAGGGCAAGGCGCTGATCCAGAAGATCGTGGAGCTGACCACCGACCCCGACCTCGGAGGCCGGGTGGTCTTTCTGGCCAACTACGACATGGACATCGCCCGCCACCTGATCCAGGGCGTCGACGTCTGGCTCAACAACCCTCGCCGTCCCCAGGAGGCCTGTGGCACCAGCGGGCAGAAGGCCGTGTTCAACGGGGTGCTCAACTGCTCGGTCCTCGACGGCTGGTGGGCCGAGGGCTACGACGGCCAAAACGGCTTTGCCATCGGCCAGGGCGCCGAGCTCCCAGACCCCGCGCGCCAGGACGAGCTCGACGCCAGAGAGCTCTACCGGGTGCTCCAGGAGTCGATCCTCCCCCTCTACCACCAGGTCGACGCCCACGGGTTGCGCCGCGCGTGGATCTCCCGGATGAAATGGGCGATGCTCAGCCTGGGCTGGCGCTACAACGCGCAGCGCATGATGCTCGACTACCTTCGCCGGGCCTACCTCCCGGCGGTAGGCGCCACCACCTCCGGCTAAGCCCCGGGCTCCTTCTCTCTTCGTTGCGAGATCCGCTGTGTCCGACCTCCCCCTGCGCCCGGTCCTCTCTTGCGCCGGGGGAGTGTGTGCCTGCCTGGTGATGCTGCTGGCCGCCAGCGCGCCGGCCCAGGCTCAGCCCCCCACCAAGAGCCCGCCGCCGTCCACCGGGCGGCTGGTCAGCCCCTCTCACCAACGCTTCGGGCTGCGCGTGGGCCTGCTCGGCCAGCTCCTCTTTGACGCCGAGCCCGACGAACTCTTCCGCTACGCCGACCTGGGCCTGCGCTACAAAGCCAACGACACCTACATCGACGCCCGCATCCCCGGCCTGACCGTGGGCCCGGACCTCCTCCTGATGCTCACCCGGGAGGGCGTCACCGGCGCCTACCAGGAGCCCTTTCTGGAGACGCTCAACGCGGAGAACGAAGACGTCCTGCAGGCCTGGGAGTTGGCCCACCTGCGCGTGGGCTATCGCTTTGAACTCCACCCGCCCACGCGCGACCCCCTGGCACCGGCGCGCATCGACGCCGCAGTGGGGCTCTACGGCGCGGCGGAGTTGCTCCTCTTTGAGGCGCGCCAGGACGTCGATCAGGATCTGCTGCGCGATCTGGGCTACGACGACTCCCTGCTCATCGTCGCCGGCGCCTTTCTCTCGGCGGGGCGCTCCTATGAACGCACGCAATTCGACGTGACCCTGGCCCTGGGCTCGGCGGTGCGCGGCGAAGAGGAGAACCCCGATCGCCGGGTGCTCACCGCGGCCCTGGATCTCGATCTGCTGATCGACATCGGCTACGGCGCCGGCGTCTACCTGCGCCCCCGGCTGCACGCCTACCTCACCGACCTCGACCCGGCGCTCACCTTAAGCGGCGCGTTCACCACCGGGATCAACATCACCTTCTGAGGCGCGCCCGGAGCCCGCGCGCCCCCCGAAATTCAGACGTTCGGATCCCAGAGCACCTCGTCGCTACCGGCGGCAATTGACGCCCAGCGACTCCACACAAAAAACGCATCGCTGAGGCGGTTGAGGTACGCGATGGCCTGCGGATCGACCTCCTCGGACTCGCCAAGCCCCACGGCCAGACGCTCGGCCCGGCGGCAGACCGTGCGCGCCAGGTGCAGCTCCACATTGAGCCGCGTGCCCCCGGGCAACACAAAGGAGCGCAGCGGCGGGCAATCCTGGTTGTACTGGTCGATCAGCGCCTCGAGCTCCGCGACATCGTCGGCGTCGACCCGCGGCATCATCGGCCCCACGTCTTCGGGGAGCGTCGCCAGCACGCTGCCCAGGTTAAAGAGCTGATGCTGTACCTTAAAAAGCTGTCCGGAAAGCCCCTCAAACCCGGGCTGACCGGCGTACACCTCGGCGATCGTCTGACGCGCCGCCCCCACCACCGCGTTGAGCTCATCGACGGTGCCGTAGGTCTCAATGCGCGCGGCGCTCTTCATGACCTTCTGACCGCCGACCAGGCGCGTGGTGCCGGCGTCCCCCTTGCGGGTGTAGACGCGGTTGATGGCGATGTTGGGGTCCTGAAACTTTTTGTCGTGGTTCTGATTCGCGTCGCTCATGTCGACCTCAGGTTGGGGAGCGGCCGGGCCCGGGAGGGCGCCGACGCTGCACGTGCTTATCATAGCTACGAAGTTGCCTCACATCGCCCCTTACCAGCGCACCCTCACGCGCCCCAGGGCGTTGGCGTTGGTGAGCAGGTAATAGGCGTCGATGCCTTCGGCGTCCTCGACGATGGCCACCGACTGCGGACCTTCCACCAGATCGTCGACGCGGCCAAGGGGAAGCGGCCCGGCCGCCAGCCGATCACAGCGGGTATCCCAGATGTAGAGCGCGTCTTGATTAAACGCGGTCAACCACAGCCGCCCGGCGCTGTCGACCGCCAGGCTGTGGGTGGCGTCACCCTCGGCCGCGTACACCTCCAGGGGATCTTGAGCATCACGCACCCAGGCACGCACGGCCAGATCAAACACAAAGAGCACCGGGGCGGTGGCGCTGCTCAGGTAGAGGGTGTCGGTGCCCGGCACCCGCACCGGCCTGCCGGGCGCTCCTACCACGCCGCCCTCGCGCTGCCCCAGGTCATAGGACTCCAGCCGGGGCGCGCCCGGATCGGCGCCCGGAAACGCCAGCTCCAGTCCGGCCCGACCGCGCACTTCCACCCCCGACGCGCCGAACACCACCTCGCCAGCGGAGCTGATCACCAGCACCTCCTGGCCCGCGACCTGCTCCACCTTCAGCGAGTGCGGGTTCTTAAAGCTCGTCTCCCACTGCCCGACCACCTCCAGCGTGGTCCGGTCGATCACCGAGATGCTCCCCGGCCCAAAGCCCTGAGCCAGGCTCAGGTAATGGACGTTGCCCACATAGGCGTAGCGCTCCCCCAGCGCCACGGCCGAGGGGTTCTTCAACGAGGCGTCCTCGATCTCTTGGAGCACCTCGCCAGACTGCGCATCGATCACACTCACGCTATGCGTGGCGTAATTGGCCACCCAGATCCGGGCCGCACCTGAAGGCGCCGCCCCCGGCTCCAATGCCATGGCGTAGGGGTTGCGCTCGGCGCCCAGGGCCACCGCCTGCGACACGTAGCGCTGCTGCTCACGATCAAAGCGGCTCAGCGTGTTGGCGCCACTCTCCACCACCCACACCGAGCGCGCATCGGCCACCAGGTCGTTGCTCACCGACCCGGTCGTGCTCAGACGCGCCTCCACGTAGAGGGGGTAGGCCTCGGCCGGCTCCTGGCAGACCTCCCGCAACTGACCCGCCGGCGCCTGCTCTTCGGGGGGCTCCCCGCACGCCATCACCAGCGCCAGCGCCAGACAGCGCCCGGCGGCCTTCATCACTCCCATGGTCATCCTCATGCTCCTCCCCCTCCCTCATCACCACGGCTTCCGCTGCGGAGCTCCACCGATACAAAGAACGCACGCCCGGGCAGCGGGCGCTGCAAAAAGTCCTGTGCGCGACGCTCATTCAACAGATTCTGCACCTCCACCCCCAGGCGAACCTCCCGCCCGAGCTGCGCCCGCGCGCCCAGATCCAGATGCAGCGCCCCGGGGCTGTGCAGGCTGCCGAAGTTATCCAGCGCCACGCGACTTCGGTAACGCGCGGTAGCCTGCACCCGGGCCTCCTCCAGCCACGCCCCGGCCCCGAAGAGGCCTCCCACGGTAAACGACGCGCGCAGGTGCGCGCGGTGGCGCGGCTGGTGGGGCAGCTGCGCCGGCGAGCCGGCACCCTGGTCGACTTTGAGGTAGGCCCGGGTGAGCGTGTAGCTGCCCTCCAGGCGCAGGCCCGCCACCGGCGCCCAGCTCAGCGTGGACTCCAGACCGTGGGCCCGCGCGCCGCTTAAGTTCTGGGCCTGGTAGACATAGGCCGACACCGGCAGAAACAAGATCATCTCGTCGATCTCGTTTCGAAAATACGTCGCGCCCAGCTCCAGGGCCTGCGGGCCCGTGGCGGTGCCCGGACTCAGGCGCAGGCGCAGGCCGGCATCCATCGCCCAGGCCCGCTCCGGCTCCAGATCGGGATTGCCCCGCACCGCCTCGGTCGTGAGAAAACGCTCATCGAAATCGGCCGCGCGGAAGGTGCGGGCCAGGTTGGCCCGCACCTCCAGACGCCGATGCACCCTCCCGATAACCCCCAGCGCGGGCGTCAACGGCGCGTACACCCGGGGCTCAAACGCGGCCTCCGTCGACACCTCGCGCAAAAGCTCCATCCGCAACGCCCCGACCAGGCTGAGCCGCTCGTCGGCCAGCAACCACTCATCGGAGAGCGCCAACGCCGCGCTCAGGCGCTCGGCGCCCAGCGACGCCGCGCCCTCGGCGGCCCGGTAGCGTTCCGCCCCCGCCGCGGCCGAAAGCCCGGCTATATGCCGACCGGCAAAAAGACGGCCCTCCAGGCTGGCCGCCAGCGTCTGATGGCGAGAGCTCGATGCCACGGGCTCCAGGCTCATATGCCCGCGGGGGTTCTCGTAGGCCCAGCGGCGATCCTGCAAACCCACATCGGCATGCACCTGCCAGCCCACCGCATGGCCCCCCTGCGTCTCCCAGCGCAGATTCGCCAGCCGACGATCATCCTCGACCCGCGCCTGCTCAAAGGCCCGCTGAAACTCCGAAGGTCCGGGGCTCCCGCCCTCGCCATCTTCGACCATCGCGGTCAGATGAAGCGCGCCCTCCCCCACCTTCAGGCGCGCGCTGCCCCCGCCGCTGAAACGTTGATGATCATTGTTCAAACGCCCCTGTTCAACGCCCTGATGATCCACAAAACCAAAGTCGCCCCGGGCCCGACGCACCCCGGCATGCAGCCGGAGCCCTCCCCGGGCATTAGCCGCGCTCACCGCCGCCTGGGCCCCCGCGCTCCCGAAGCTCCCCGCGCTCAACCGAAGCTCACCGGCCACCCCCGAGGCCGGCGCCCGCGGGTTCAGCTGCACCGAGCCGGTGAGCGCCCCGGCCCCGTGCACCACCGCCGCGCCCCCGCGAAAGACATCGGCCGAGGCCAGCCCCGCCACCCCGAACTGACCCACGTCAAACCCCAGCCCCGCCGGCGTACTCAGACGCAGCCCCCCCAGATACACCACCAGCTGACGGGGGCTGCCGCCGCGAATCGCCACGTAGGCCGGCTGCCCGGGACTCGACGAACGCGAGAGCTGCACCCCCTCCACCTGCTCCAGAACCTCCCCCAGAGACGGCGGCTGCGCACAACAGGACTCGGTCTGCACCCGGGTCACAAACCCCGAAGGGTGACGCGCATCATCGCGCGCCGAACGCTCCCGACTCACCGTACGCGCGCGCAGGGTGCTCGCCAGACCATCCTCCGAAGCGGCTGAATTTACAGCACTTTCCGACACCCCTTCAGGCGCATCTTCGGAATCATCAACCGAAACAGGCTCCCTCACAGCCTGCGCACGCACATCCGGCGCAAACGCACAGAGGCCCGCACCCAGTGCCAGAGCACCTAGCGCAGACTCCACCCACCCGGGCTTTTTCCACCGTGATACCGTCCACATGCAGCGCTCTTTGTCGCGAAGAGGTCAGCTGGTTGCCGGGCAAGCTCCCGGCGACTTCGGCTCAGGTATCCTGACTCGCAGCTCGCAACGATCCAGGGCTCCTGCCCTCCTCGTCCTCGTCACCGACCGCCTTCCCATCCCCCGCACACCCGACAAAAGCGCGCAAAAGGAACAGTGGCATCTGGCCGTCGACTCGCTGCACACAGTGGCGCGACCGTCCCGGATTTACACCGGGTTCCCTGAAGCAAGGCGCGCAAACGCACCTCGGGCGGACTATCGCAGTCGGCTGCCGCAGAAGTCAATCGACCCGACCCGCCACTTGTTGCAATACATTTGCATTCATAAAGGTTCAGCGTTAGGGTCCCGCCGCCGGCGTCCTCCGGCCTCTTAAAGCAGCGCCCTCACCCCTGGAGCAACCATGACCTTGTCCTCTCTCTCTCCTCGCCAGTCGCTGGCCTGGCCCCTGGCCCTGCTGACGGCTCTGATCACGCTGCTGGCCGCCGGTCCGGCCACCGCCGAGCTCCGGGTGGTGGCCACTACCGCCGATCTGGGCGCCATCGCCTCGGAGATCGTCGGTGACCAGGGCAAGGTCGACATCCTCGCCAGGCCCGGAGACGACCCCCACTTTATCGATCCTCGCCCCAGCTTCGTCCCCCTGCTCAACCGCGCCGATGTGCTGGTGCTGGTGGGCATGGATCTGGAAGTGGGCTGGCTCCCCACGCTGATCACCGGCGCTCGTAACCCGAAGATTCACCCGGGCCAATCCGGCCACTTTGACGCCTCTCACCACATCGTGGCCGCCGACCTGCCCCGGGGCCCGGTCGACCGCACGATGGGCGATGTGCACCCGGGCGGAAACCCCCACTACACCACCGACCCTCGCCAGGGCGCCCGCGTCGCGCTGGCGCTGGGCCGCCACCTGGCCGAACTCGACCCGCCCCACGCCGACGCCTACCTGGAACGCTCCCGCCACCTGGCCCGCGAAGCCATCCGCCTGGCCCAGCGCTTTGAGATGCGCTTTGGCCAGCTCCCCCAGGCCCGGCGTCAGGTCGTGACCTACCACAAATCCTGGAGCTATGTGGCCGGCTGGCTGGGCCTGAGCGATGTGATGCAGATCGAACCCAAGCCCGGCGTCCCGCCCAACCCGCGTCACGTCGCTCTTTTGGTCGACACCATCCAAAAACGTCAGATCCCGGCGATCATCCAGCTCGACTACTACCCCACGACCACCGCCGCACTGCTCAGCGAACGCACCGGTGCCACCCTGCTCCAACTCCCCGCCCAGACCCGGCCCGGCCAGAGCTACGTGGCGCACCTCGAAGAACTCGCCACTCGCCTCTATGAGACCCTCTCCCCCTGAGAGAACGCCCGGGCGTCACCGCCCGCCAACCTCGCTGCGGAACCCCCATGAGCGCTGATTCCAGGCTTCGCCCCAACTTTGAGCAGCCCTCCCCGGCCGATCACGCGCCGATCCCCCCCTGTTTGCCCCGGGATCACCCCTCGCGCCAACCCACGCTCTTAAAAGTCCAGAACCTGGCGTGCGGCTACCACGGTCGCACGCTGCTGGGGCCCCTGGACTTCCATCTTCATCAGGGCACCTTCATGCTCATCGAAGGGCCCAACGGTGTGGGCAAATCCACCCTGCTCAAAACCCTCATCGGACTGCTCCCCCCGGTGGCCGGCCGCATCGACTGGAGCCTGCCCGCCGATGCCCTGCGCTTTGTGCCCCAGACCCGCACCCTCGATCCCATGCTCCCGGCCACCGTTTTTGATGTCATGGCCACCGGCCTACACCGCGGCCGCGGCCTCAAAGCCCTGCGCATCCGTCCTCGCCATCAGGAGATCGACCCGGCGCTGGAGATGGTCGGCGTCGGCCACCTCTGCCATCACCTCTTCCGCGAGCTCTCCGAGGGTCAGAAGCAGCTGATTTTGCTGGCCCGCGCCCTCCTGGGCCAGCCGCGCCTCCTCCTCCTGGATGAACCCTCGGCCTCCATGGATCCCGAGCGCGAGGCTGCCACCATCGAGCTTCTGCAAAAGATCCAGCAGCAACTCGACATGACGGTCATGATGATCGCTCACGGATCCGAGCTTGCCCGCAGCGCCTCCAACCGCATCATGCGCGTCGATCGCACAGGTCAGATCCAGATTGAGGAATGCCTCAAAGACTGCCTCGACGATCCCCACCACACCCACTGACGTTCGCCGGATCTGGTATGCTCGAATTTTTGGCCCTTTATGGCGATCTCTACCGCGATCCCATCCTCACCGCGCTGGCCGCCGGACTCGGGTTAGGCCTGCTGGGGGTGTACGTGGTCAGCCGCCGCATCGTCTTTGTGAGCGCCGCCCTCAGCCAGACCTCGGCCCTGGGCGTGACCCTGGCCTTCTACCTGAGCGCGCAGCTCGGGCTGGTCGGCCTGCTGGCCGAACTCCTGGCCCCGACGCTGGCGATCCTCCTCTCCACGCTGGTGGTCTTCGGGTTGGTCTGGCTTGGCGAGCGCCCCACCCTGGGGCGTGACGCGCTGCTCGGCGTGGCCTTTATCGTGCCCACCGCCCTGGTGTTGCTCATCGGCCCCTTCATCGCCCGCGAACTCCATGAGGTCGAAGCCGTCCTCCACGGCTCCGCGGTGCTGGTACGCTCCAGCGACCTCTACGCCATCGCCGGGGCCACCCTGCTGGTGGTCGCTACCCAGGTCTTCGCCTTCCGAGCCTTTGTCTTTGCCAGCCTCGACCCCCTGGTCGCTCGCACCCAGGGCGTGCCGGTGCGCCTGCTCGACGCCCTGCTCTTCGGGGCCATCGCCCTCCTAACGGGCCTCTCCACCCGCGCGCTGGGCGCGCTGCCCACCTTTGGCCTCACCGTGCTCCCGGCCATCGGCGCGCTCGGACTCAACATCGGCCTCAAATGGGTCTTCATCGTTGCGGCCACCACCGGCGCGGCCGCCGGCGTGCTCGGGTACCTGGTAGCGCTGGCCACCGACGCCTCGGTCGGCGCCAGCCAGACCCTCGTCGCCGCCCTGCTGGCACTCACTCTGCGCGCGCTGGGCTGGTTGCTCAACCGCCGCCAACGCCTCTGAACCTCGCCGGCAAACGCGCTCCAGAGCTTAAGATCTAGAATTTGGTTGCATCAACGGGGGGTTGCTGACTATCGTCTCCCCTAACGGTCCCCATAGGTCCTGGCTCTGCCGTGCCCAAAAGGCATCAGACCCCATGGTCAATGATCCCTCTGTGATCGGCCGTAGAAGCAATCGATGAAACCCCACGATCGGACGTGTCAGATAGTCGGAGATGAAGCGGATGAAGCGACTCACCCCCTGGAACCTTCCCCTCAGCGGGATCTTAGCGCTCGCCATGGTCGCCTGTGGCGGCGGCGAAACTGAGACTCCCGATCCCCTGGAGTGCGGCCCCGGCACAGAGCTCAGTGGCGGACAGTGCGTCCTTACTGACTCGACCTGCGGCGAAGGCCTCACCCGCAACGACCAAGATCAGTGCGTCCCTACCGACGAACTCTGCGGCGAAAACACCACCTACGACACCGCCTCCGGCACCTGCCTGGGCCCCGATGAGATCGCCTGCGGTGAGGGCACCGTCGAAATCGATGGTCGCTGCCTGGTCGACAATCCGCTGACCTGTGGCGAAGGCACCGTGCTGGCCAACGGCAGCTGCGAGCTGACCGAAGACATCTGCGGCGAAGGCACCCAGCTTGAAGGCACCGGCTGCGCGCTGATGGGCGACGTGGTCTGCCAGGGACGCACGCAATTCGATGTCGCTCAGGGCATCTGCGTGGACCTGGGCAACGTCGAATGCGGCGACGACGTCTTCGAAGTCGAGAACCGCTGCGTCTCGGTCGACACCGTGGCCGACAACCTGGCCTCCAGCGCCGACGTGGTCTACGAGGAAGGCGGCGAAAACGCCTTCACCCTTCCCGAAGCCGAAGCCAGCCTGGTCTTCGCCGGCGTCATGGAATCCGATGACGCCGGGGAACACGCCTTCACCCTGACCGCGGAGGCCGGCGACTGGTTCGAACTGACCGTCTTCTCCCGCGGACTTCCCTCGCCGATGGCCATCGTAACCGACGGTGACTACGACCGCGCCACCAGCTCCGCTCAGACCCGCGTGGCCCAGCGCACCTTCGCGCTGCCCACCGATGGCGACTACACCGTCACCATCGCAAACGCGCTCAACCAGCTCAACGGAACTGCCAACAGCGGTGACGGCACCTGGGCCTATGTCGCGCAGATCAACCGCGTAACACCCCCGGAAGCCAAGCCCTGGCCCGGCCTCGAAGAAGTCGTCAGCGGTGACTTGAGCGATCTCACCGAGAACCTCTACCTGGTTGAATTCCCCGCCGATTACAACCTGGCGATGACCATCGACGCCCTGGGCGCCGACGCACAGGCCGTGGTCGACGAGTGGGCCACCCTCACCGAACACACCGACACCACTGCGCTGGAGCAAGGCGACATCTTCGTACCCGAGCGCCCCGCGTCCGACGCCCCGGTCTACCTGCTCTTCGACCAAGAGCGCCAGACCGGGCCGGCCACCCACTTCGTGGTGAGTTCGGCACGCGCCGTCAACATCCCCGTGGACGAAACCTACGAGTTCGAAGTCGTCGCTCAGCCCGGCCAGATGCTCGAGATCAGCTACACCACCACCAGCCCAAGCGGCTTCTCCAATACTTTCGAGATCTCGAAGAACGGCGAAGAGCTCGCGCGCTACACCAACATCGACCCCCTTAACAATTCCACTTCGTGGAGTACCCGCGCCAAACAAATCTACTTCTTCGCGGCCGAAGGGGGCACCTATACCATCGCCATGACCAACGAGAACTGGTCGTCGACCTTCTACAACGTCGTCCCGGTGATCACGAACATCGATCCTACCCCCATCCCCGTCGTTGGCGATGAGAGCTTCACCTTCAGCCATGAAGAAGCTGTAGAAGCAGGCACCTTCGAATTCTACCGCCTGGATATCAGCACCCCGGCCAGCTTCGAGGGCTTCCTGCGCACCGGCGAGCTTGTCTACGACGAAGACGCCGAAGAATGGATCGAAGATGAAAACAACCCCGGCGCTGGCGACCCGGACGTCTACCTGATCGGCTCAGACAACTTCCTCAAAGGGGAGTTCGAAGAAACGGGCACCTTCGAAGCGCTTGAGTTCACTCTTCTCACCCCGGGCTCCTACATCATGGCCATCTCGGTCTACGAAGCGCTGACCCAGGGATATGTCCTGGAACTCAACGCCACCGAACGCCAGGCCCTGGTTCCCGAAGAGATCATCTCGGAAACCTTCACTCTGGATACCTACGACATCATCCGCGGCAGCGCAGAATTCGCCGACGGCGAGAGCGCGACCCTGCGTATCTACAACCCCGACGATGTGGTCATCTACGAAACCGAAGCCAGCGGCAATTTCGAGTTCCTCCGACTCGCCCCCGGCCCGGGCGACTACCGCGTGGAGCTGAGCAACGACAGCGAAGCGTCCATTCTCCGTCCAACCTATGAGTTCGAAGGCATCACCGACGCCGCGTTCTACGAGGTCTCCCTGGGCAGCCTCGACCTCAGCACCACCGGAGCTGTCTACAGCACGGGCGATCGCGACTACTACCTCCTCCGGGCGAGTCAGTCGGTGCTTTCCGACATGACCTTCGCCGTGCCTTCGGGCTCCGGCGAATCCCTGAGCGTCAAGATCTTCTCCAAAAACACCGGCAACACCCTTCGTGAGCAGGTGGGCAACTTGATCGCCTTCGAGGATGTCTACCTGAGCAACGACCTCTTCATCGTCGAAGTCAAAGCCAGCAGCGCACTCGCCGACGGCTATACCTTCAACCTGGACTTCAATGAGGTCGTCGGTGTGCCGGAAGTCAGCGTGTCGGAGAGTCCAAACTCCACCATCGTCGATAACGATGAAACGGGCGTAACCCGGACTCTGACTGCCAACGCTTGTTTAACCATTGAGAGTGTAAGTGTGGACATCGATATCACCCATGGTTACCGAGGTGACGTTGTCGTTACGTTGACATCTCCCGCAGGCACAACGGTGTATTTGCACAACCGCACAGGCTCTTATAACGACGATATCGTCGGAAGCTATCCCGACACCCTCACCCCTGCGGGCTCTCTGGACGATTTCATTGGAGAGTCTGGCCAGGGAGATTGGCAGCTCTACGTCGCCGATGTCTCGAGTGGAATTAACGGAACGCTCAACAGCTGGGGCATCAACCTCACCTGCGGAATCTGATCTGAACCGGCATCGCGCCTATACCCGGGCGCGGTGCACGATCATCAACATACGAAAGCCCCAATCATCACGGGAGATTCGATACATGCGTACCCTGACAAAACTTTCTGCTCTGGCGCTTCTGGCCGCCAGCGCGATGGCCTGCGGTGGCGACGGCGGAACCAACGTCGAGCAGCGCGAATGCGGGCCGGGCACCGTCCTGGTCGATGGCCAGTGTGAAGTCGACGAATCCAACTGCGGCGAAGGCGCCGTTCTCAACGCAGATGGCCAGTGCGAAGCCACCGACGCGATCTGTGGCGATAACACCGTCTACGACACCGCCCTCGGGCGCTGCGTGCCCACCCAGGGCATCCAATGTGCCGAAGGCACCATCGAAGTGGACGGTCAGTGCCTGCCCGAAAACACCATTGAGTGTGACGAAGGTACGGTAGTCGCCAATAATCAGTGTGTCCCCGCCGAAGACATCTGCGGCGAAGGTACCGAAGCCGACGGCCAGGACCGCTGCCGCCCCGCCGAAGAAGCCTGTGGCGAAGGTACCACCTTTGACGTGGCCACTCGCACCTGCGTGCCTACCTCGCAGCTGAGCTGCGGCGCCGGCACCATCACCATCGACGGCGTCTGCCGCTTGCGCTCCGCAGTCGTTGATGAGCTGGCCGCCCAGGGCACCCTCGACCTCGACGCCGAAGCCGGTGCTCCGCTGGAGCTTGTCGCTGGCGAACAGGTGATCTTCACCGGCAACATCGACGCCCCCGAAGTGGTCGATGGCGAGTACGTCCAAGACCTCGACAACCTCAGCATCACCGGCACTGCCGGCCAGTGGATTCGCGTGGCGATTCACGCCAATGGCATGCCGGAGCCCGGCTTTGTCTTCATGGAAGAAGTCGAAGCTCCGGCCGATTCCGAAGTCGAAGAACCCGTGCTTCCCTTCAGTCGCACCAGCGACGCTGGCGCAGGTCTCGACTTCAGCCGTGAAATCGTGATCCCGGCCGACGGAACCTACGCCCTCAACGTAGGCCCCATCGCCCAGCTCCTGGAGCTTGCTGGCCCGGCTGGCGGCGAAGATTGGGGCTACGTTGGCACCATTGAGCTCATTGACGCCCCGGCGCCCACCGCGATTGAGCTCGCCGCCGACGGCATCAACGGTGATGTTCGCCATCTGACCGAAAACTTCTACGCGGTCAGCAACGCACAGCTCGATGACCCGTACATCACGTTCACCAACTTTGAGGCCGACGCGCAGGCTGAAGTTCAGATCTGGAGCGACGCTCAGACCCTGGTCGAAGCCCTTCCCGTCACGGGGACCAGCCTCTCGTTCAACGCCCCGTCCGAAGAGTTCTTCATTCTGGTAGATCGGGTGACAAGCTCGGGCCCGGCCACCCGGTACTCGGCGACCTTTGAACAAGGACAAGAGCTCGAAGCCGAAACAAGCTTCTCCCAGGAAGTCAGCCTGAGTGCGGGGCAGTATGTACGCGTCACCCAGTGGAACGACGCCGGTGAATCGCTTCCGGCCTCGATCTCAGCCGGTGAAGAGGCTCTGGCTAGCACTTCGTCACTGGCTCTGCGCACCGCCAACAGCGGCACTCGTGGGCTTTACTATCTGGCAAACGAAAGCATTACCGCTACCGTTGACATCGAAAACGACACCACAGAAACGATCGTCAGCGTCTTCAATGTCTCCGTCATTGATGCGCTCGCTATTGGTGATGTGGAGGAAGATTTTGACGTTGACCGCGAGCTTGTACTTACCCCCGGTCAACGCGACTACGCCAAGGTCAACTACCTCAGCGAAGGGTATCGTCTCATCTCGACTGACGCCGACGTCGAACTGACCCTTTTCGGGGCCGATGGGAGTGAAGTCTTGTCCGGAAGCGGCACGCTTGCCGGGCAGTTGCCAGCGGGCGAGTACGTACTCCTGCTCGAAGCTAATAGCGAGCTTGCGAGCTACTCCCTTACTGGAGACTTTTTCAATACAACCGTAGTCAGCGAAACGAGTACGCCCAACCTGTCGATTCCAGATCGCATTACAGAGTTCGTCTCCAGCACGATCGCAATCGACAGTTGCTTGACGGTCTTGGATGTTTCCATTGACGTAGAAATCACTCACACGTACCGCGGTGATTTGTACGTCAACCTGATCGCCCCCTCTGGAGAGGAGTACGCTCTCCACGATCGTACTGGTTCAGGCACAGACAACATCTATGGAAACTACCCCGGAGACTTTAATCCGGCCGATAGCCTTACCCCTCTCGTAGGCAGCTCAGGCAATGGGAACTGGAAACTCGCCGTTGCGGATGGTGGCTCCGGTGATACCGGTACGTTGGATAGCTGGACCCTGAACCTCGTCTGCGCGCAATAGTCACAAAACACGCGTAGTTCTGAGTAGTTCTGAACACAAAAAAGCCGCCCTTCGGGGCGGCTTTTTTGCGTTCAGCACTCATCTCATTTTCCATCTAACTCACAGCCCCACCTGGTTGCCCTTCGGTCTTCGGGATTCTCGCCCGCTGATACGCAGGTCAACATGATGACACCCGGTGTGCCCTGATCGAACCTTCCCGAGAACCGCTGGTACGACTGGCGAACGCCTGGCGGTGGGCAACCCACTCCCCCTCAGCGCGCACTGCGTTGCAGGCAATGCGCGTTGCGCTCCACCAGATCGGGACGGCGATGCAACCACTCCAGCACTCGCTGGCAGTCGACGATGTCACCCGGGCGATAGAGCGCCGCATAGATCTCGCGCAGCAACGCATAGTCTTCGGGATAATCCATCGTCAGCCGAAACCCCGAGCAGAGCGCCGGGTCCGGCTCCAGGTATTCGACCCGATACACCTCCGGTCGCTCCTTGATAAAGAGACTGACGTGCTCGCGTTCCTCCGGGCGCATCGCCAGCAGGTGGGCATCGATCAGCGCCCCGGTGCGGTAGACCTCACTCCCAAAGCCCAGCGTCAGACCGGTACGCCCGTGATGGCCGTCCACCCCGTCGACGCCCCCCGAACGCAGGTGCTCAAGCATGCGCTCCAGATGCTCCACACACACCAGCGGTGTATCGCCGGTGATACGCACCACAAACTCCGGATCGCGATCGACCACCGCCAGGTAAAAGCGGCTGAGCACGTCATCGCGCGACCCGCGAAAGAGGCTCACCTTCGGGTCCCCCAGCCACTCGATCAGCGAGGCGATCGGATCGTCTTCGCTGCGATCGCTGGTGGCCACAATCACCTCATCAAGAGCGCGCACCCGCTTTAAACGCTCAATGATGTGCCAGAGGGCCGGGCGACCGGCCAGGGGCATTAGCACCTTGCCGGGAAGCCGCTCCGAGCTCATCCGCGCCTGGACCACCGCCACCACCTTCGCTCGCTCCTTCATCCTCGTCTCCCTGGTCAGGTCGTGCTCCCTACCCCCTGTGGTTGGCCGACTCCCCGGGCGCTACTTGCCGGGCACGCCCCCCACCCCCGGCTCGCCAGCGCCCACCACCCGGGCCAGGCGGCTGAGCGGACGCCCCAGATCCACCAGCTGGCGCAACTCCTCCGGAGTCGCGCTCAAGATGTGATCGCGATGCACCCCGCGAATGGTCTTATCGAGCGTAAAATGCTTCTCCACAAACTGCGCCCCGCGCGCGATCGCCAGCAGACAGCCCTCGATCCCGTGCATATGGTCGGAGTAGCCATAATACCCCCCGGGCTCAAAGCGCTCGGGCAGCCCCTCCAGATGCGCCGGATACGTGGGATAGTGCGAGCGGCAGAAGATGTAGCGCAGCTGGTCGGTTGGCGGACCAAAGGGCAGCTCATCCCCGGTCCACCATCCCAGCGAGATGTACGTCTCTCGCCCCTGAGCCAGTACCCGCTCCACCAGCTCCGGATGATCGACCACCGTGCGCGAGGCGATCTTATAGCGACCGGGATTCAGCGGACGCGCCAGCTCCAGCGCCTCCTCATTGATGATCGAGGCCATAAAGTCGATCTCCCACCACTCGCACCATCGCTTGAGCTGCATGGCCATATCCGCGTCGATATGATTGAGCTCCCCGGGCTGATCTCGCCAGCCAAACTGGAACTTGGCCACATCGGCGCCAGCGAGCTTCGCCTGGCGAATCAGCTCATAGGCCAGATCGAAGTTCCCCTCATGATTGAGGCCTATCTCGGCAACAAATAGCATCACTCCCTCCTCAACGCGCGCCGCAATCCCGACGCGCAAGCTATGGATTTTACAGCACAATCACTCGGCAGCAGCCGTGGGGGGCTCCCGATCCCGCTCCTCCTCCGAGCGCAGAAGTTGGTCGAGCATCCAGCGATCAAACTCGCTCTTCAGCTGGAAACTCTCCCGCCAGGGCATCACCACATGCGAGATGCTCTTGCCGTGGTAATCCTCCGCGCGGATCGCGTCGCGCCACACCGCGGTGATCGCGCCGTTGAACACGTAGAGCCCCTCGCGCTCCAGACGCAGCCGACGCATCATCGCCGGATTTAAGGGCGCCAGTCCGTCGGGCCCGTGCTGAAAGTGCATGTCGAAATCTTCATACACGCTGATCACGCTGTCCGCGTCGTAGAGCACCAGGGTATCGAGCGCCTTGGTGATATGGTCGGCACGGCGCAGCGGGCTGTGGGCGCTGAGCACCACCACCACGTCCGCAAAAAGGTCATGATCGTTCTCCAGGCGCGTGACCGCGTCGTACACCACCTCCGAGAGCTTGCGATCGGCCTCCGAGAGCGCCGAGGGGCGCATCATCGCCGGCACATCGCGTGTGGCGCAGTGCTCGACCACCCGCGGGCAATCGGTGGTGACCCAGATGGCATCAAAACGCCCGCTGGCCCGGGCCGCCTCCAGGGTATGGTCGATCAGCGGGCGCCCCCCCACCGGGCTAAGCACCACATCGGGCATCGAACGGTAGGTGTTCTTGGCCGGCACCAGCCCCACAATGCGCGGCTTGACGCTGCCTTCGAGCTTCTCAGCCAGCGAGCGCTTGATCTGGCGACGCGCCCGCAGCAAGCGATCCTCATTGCGGCTCAGCGACTCGGGATGCTGTCGATAATAAAAGAGCGGTGTGGCCACCCCCTCCACCGGATAGCTGCGCGAGACCTTGAGCCAGAGCTCATACCCATCCTGAGCGTTATGACGCTCATCATACCCCCCCAGCGCCTTGAGCACGCGACGGCGCACCATCGTGCAGGCCCCGTGCGCCGGTAGATCGAGGAGGCGAGCCTCGGTGCCGGGCAGTTTACGCTGCTCAACGCCCAGGTAGCGTCCCTCGGCGTCGACATAGAAATAGTTGGGGTAGACCAGTGCCACCTCCGGGCGACGCTCCAGGCGATCGCTCATCACCAGCAACGCCGACTCGTCGAGCCAGTCATCGGCATCCAGGCGCATGATGTACTTCCCCCGGGCCAGCTCCAGGACCTGATTGGCATTGCGCTGCAACCCCTGCGCCTGCTCATGGCGCACGACCCGCACGCGCGCGCCCTCTTGCTCGGCGTAACGCCGGCAAATCTCAGGAGTCTCATCGCTCGACGCATCATCGACCAGGATCAGCTCCCAGCTCTTCAAACTCTGCTGAAGCACGCTCTCCACGGCCTGCTCCAGATACCGCCCGTAGTTATGGCAGGTGATGTATACGGTGACTAACGGCCTCTCCATCTCGCCCCCCTGCGGTAGTCGTCTGTGCCGGTGCCGGCGCGCTCCCCGGATCCGGGGCCAGTGGTCGGCGACGGCCCGGGGCCCGGCATCAGCCCGGCCCGCAGCCGCCAGTCGCGCGCGCTCAAAATGAGCAGCACCAGCAGGTACATCGGCATCATCGGCACCCGGTAGCGCGAAAGCGTCCCCAGGTTGGTGGTTGCCAGCCCCACCCCCAGCCCGAACAACAAGACGAAGACCACGCAGAACATCATCGCCGGCGACGCACGCAACGCTCGCCAGGCTCCCCGTGCTCCTCGATTCCAAAAGATGCGCACCCATAGAAAAAGCACCAGCGTGGTCTCCACGGCGTTGATCGCCGCCACCGCGTTGTGGGCTTCAAAGAGAAAGGGACGAAAGAGCGAGGCGGTGATCGCCACCGGGGCGAACATCAGCTGCCCCCCCAGACTGGTCGTCGCGCCATCGCCCATGCTGTAGGACGAGCCCCCCTGAATCCGCTCCCCCTGGTACTGCAGATTGGCCGTCTCCTCGGCCAGCGAATCCAGCGAATACTGCGGGAAAAGCTGCCCCAGCCCGATCATCCCGCCCACCGCCACCGCCCCTAACGCCGCGAGTTGCATGGGCTTTTTAGCGATCGCCACCGAGCCGCTGGTGGCCAGCGAGCGCCGCCAGTACCACCACACCCCGCCGGCCGCCACCATCGGGAAAAGGATGTAGCTCTTGACCACCGCCACCGCCACCGCGCCGGCGGCCAGCCACATCAGCGCCCAACCTTTGCCGCGACCGCTGAGCAGACGGTGCATCCCGTAGATCATCCACCCCAGCCCCCCCATGGCCACCGCCTCCTTGACCACCCCGCTGGTCCAGAACACCGCCGAGGGCACCAGCAGAGTCGCCACCAGCACCTGCACCCGCAGCTCCGGCCCCACATGAGCGCTGAACGCGCGGTACATCGCCATCTGCCCGCTAAAGGAGACAAAGCTCAAAATCAACCCGCACCCGAACATTGAGGAGCCCGTCAGGATCAGCAAAAACGCCGTGATCCCGATCATCGTCGTCGTCGAGGTGCCCTCCATCCCGAAGAGCTCCATGGGAATCTCGGCGGGCTGCTGCAAGATCAGCCGCAGCACCTCCGGCCCCCAGCGCAGCGGATCGACCCGAATGTAGTCGGCCAGCGCCTCGCCATATCCGTAATAAACCTCCATGTCGCCGCGCCCGAAAAACTCGTAGGTGAGCACGATCAATACAAAAGCCGCGATCACATGCGCCCAGAAGCTCAGCCACACAAAGCGGCGGTCGTCCTGAGGCAGACGCGTCTGTCCGACAAAGAGGACAAACACCCCGCAGAAGATCAGAATCGTGCAGGCAAAGACCTCGTTCATCGCCGCCCCATCCCGGGCACCTGACGCAACTCCAGACTGCCGCCAAACGGCCGACGAGCGCTCACCCGATGATGCTGCTCCAGCCAGGCCTGAAACATCAGAATGTTCCACAACTCGTAGGCCCGACTGCGACGCCCGCTTAAGTGCTCGCGCCAGAGCGCCTGCACCGGAGCCACCTCCAAAAAGCCCTCCCGCTCCAGACGTTCACGGCTTAAAAGCGCCTCGGCCCAGGGCCTCAACTCCGCGCGCAGCCAGGCATCCAGGGGCACGCCAAACCCCATCTTCGGGCGCTCCACCAGCACCCGGGGCACGTAGCGATCGAGCACCCGCCGCAGGATGTACTTGCCCTGGCGCCCGCGCACCTTCATCGAGAGGGGCAAGCGCCAGGCAAAGGCCACCAGACGGTGATCCAGCAGGGGCACCCGGGCCTCCAGACTCACGCCCATCGACGCCCGATCGACCTTGGTGAGAATGTCCTCGGGCAGATACCCCACCAGGTCCCGGAACATCCAGCGCTCGGCCAGGCTGGCCACCTGAGGCTCGGGCTCCCAGCTCCAGGTGCGCGGCGCCCCCTCCATCCCACGCACCACCCGGGGGCCTTCCCCCCAGTTGGAGAGCAGACGCCGGTAGAGCGCCTCAGCATCGGGGACATCAAAAATCTCGGCGAGTTTATGCAACTTATCGCCGATAAGCCTCCAGGGGGCGAGCGAGGGCGTCGTTTTCGTAGAAGCCGCCCCCGAGCGCCCGAGCAATGCTTCTGCCCGGCCCATCAGCGCGGCGGCCTGCGGACCGCCCAGCCGCCCGGCCCGCTCAATCAGCGCCTCCCACTGCCCCGGACTCAGCCACAGAAGCGCCTGCCCCAGATGACCGCGCGCTCCCGGGGGCACCCGGCTCAACCCCCGCCAGATCTTCGGCCCCCACACATGGCGGTTATACCCCCCGAATACCTCGTCGCCCCCGTCGCCGCTCAACGCCACGGTCACCTGACGGCGGGCCAACTCGCTGACCAGAAAGGTCGGTATCTGGGAGGCATCGGCAAAGGGCTCATCGTAGAGCATCGGCAGACGCTCAATCACCGCCAGGGCATCCCGGGGCTCCACGATCAAGGAGGTATGCTCGGTCCCCAGAAAGCGGGCCACCCGCGCGGCATCGTCGGCCTCATCATAGCGCGCCGCGGCATTGCCGATCGAAAAGGTCTTGACCGGCCGACCCGACTGCGCCTGCATCAGGGCCACCACCGTGGTCGAATCGATCCCCCCCGACAAAAACGCCCCCAGGGGCACATCGGCCACCATCCGCTGTCCCACCGCTCGCCGCAGCTCTCGCTCCAGCTCATCGGTGGCCTGCTCCTCATCGCCCATAAAGGGCGAACGAATCCCCTCGGAGACCACCTCCTCGGCCCGCCACCAGCGCCGCTCCTCCAGGCGCTCCTTCCCCGGACTGCGCGCGCTGAGCACCGCCCCGGGCCGCACCCGGTAGACCCCCTCATAGATCGTATGCTCCCCCCCCACCGCCGAGCGGCTCAAGTACCCGGCCAACGCCCGACGATCGAGCGGCGGATCAAACCCCGGATAGGCCCGCAGCGCCTTGAGCTCGGAACCAAAGAGCAACACCTCCCCGTGCCAGGCCCAGTACAGCGGCTTGATCCCCAGACGATCCCGAACCAGATGCAGCTCCGCGCGCTCCCGGTCCCAGAGCGTCATGGCAAACATCCCCACCATCTGCGTCAGCGTCTCCCAGAGCCCGAAGGTCTCCACCGCCCCCAGGATCACCTCGGTATCCGAGCCCCCCACAAAGGGGTAACTCCCCCGGGTGGCCTCCTGCACCCGGGCCCGGATCTCGGCAAAATTATAGACCTCCCCGTTGTACACCAGCGCCCAGCGCCCGCTGGCCGAAAACATCGGCTGACGCCCCCGATCCGAACAATCCAGAATCGCCAGACGCCGATGCCCCAGCGCCAGCCCGTGGCGACCATCAAACCAGTAGCCCGCCCCGTCCGGCCCCCGGTGACGCAGGGCGTTGGTCATCGCAAAGATCGCCGGCTCAAAGCGCTGACAGCGCCGATCCCAAAACCCCGCCAGTCCACACATCGCTCCCCCTTACCCTCAGTCCCACTTTCCCCTAAAAATCTACTCACCCCACACCCCATAAACAGCCCCGCGCACACCACCATTGCCTTTCCACCGGCCGGTCATTAGGTTGGCGCCATCCGCGCAGGTCGCGGGGCTCAAAGATGGTCCCCTTTTTTTAAACATCCACTAAACCCCACAACATCAAACCCTTATGAACTCATCACGCACCCGTCAGCAGATGTGGGATACGCTCGGAGAGCCGGTCGACCTCCTGGTCATCGGCGGCGGCATCAACGGCGCCGGCATCGCCCGCGACGCCGCGCGACGCGGACTCAAGGTCGCCCTGGTCGAAGCCCGAGACCTGGCCTACGGCACCTCCTCGCGCTCCTCCAAACTCGTCCACGGCGGGCTGCGCTACCTTCAGCAATTCGAATTCAGCCTGGTCTTCGAAGCCGTCAGCGAACGCCGCATCCTCCTCGACATCGCCCCCCACCTGGTCCGCCCCCTGGGCTTCCTCTTCCCGGTCTACCGCGATTCGCCACACAACCTGCTGGTCCTCAAAGCCGGGATGTGGCTCTACGAGGGCCTCTCGCTCTTTCGCTCCCCCAAACGCCACCGCAAACTCAGCGTGCGCGACATCGCCACCGAGGAACCCGCCCTCACCCGCGAGCACCTCAAAGGCGCCCCCCTCTACTACGACTGCTCCACCGACGACGCCCGCCTGACCCTGGAGAGCGCCCTCGACGCCATCGCTCACGGGGCGACCGTCGCCACCTGGACCCGCGCCCTCTCCTTTATCAAAGACGAGGAAACCGGCCGCATCCAGGGCGCCGTCGTCAAAGACATGCTCGGCGATGGTGCGCTCAAAGAAATCCGCGCCCACGCCGTCATCAATGCCACCGGCCCCTGGACCGATCGCACCCGCGCACTAAGCGCCGAGCCCACCACCACCCTGCTGCGCCCCACCAAAGGCGTGCACATCGTCGTCGACCACCACAAGCTCCCGGTCAACAACGCCGTGGTCTGTTTTCACCCTGACGACAAGCGCGTGCTCTTTGCCATCCCCTGGGGCGAACAGACCTACATCGGCACCACCGATACCGACTTTAGCGGCGACCCGGGCCAGGTCTACGCCGACTGCAACGACGTCGACTACCTGCTCACCGCCGCCAACGATTACTTCCCCGAACATCCCCTCACCCCCGACGATGTGATCGCCACCTGGGCCGGCCTGCGCCCGCTGATCGCCCCGCCCCGCGCCCCGGGCAGCGACATCTCCGAGAGCGAAGTCAGCCGCGAGCACCAGATCATCATCGGCGAAGACGGCCTCATCACCATCGCCGGCGGAAAACTCACCACCTACCGCCGCATGTCCGCCGAGGTGGTCGAAACCGCCATCAAATTCCTGCGCCTGGCCGACCAGCTCCCCGAGGAGCTGCACCATCCGCATACCGACACCTCGCCACTGCCCGGCGCCCGGGAATGGCCCGAGGCCGAGAGCGATGAGGCCGCCTTCAACATCGTGGCCACCCGCACCCTGGAAGCCAGCGCCGAACACCTCAGCGAGGCCACTGCCTACTTCCTGGCCCATACCTACGGTACCCGCGCCCCCGAGTTGGCCGCCCTCGTCGCCGAGGACCCGCTCCTGGCCGAACCCATCTGCCCGGACCGCCCCGAGATCCTGGCCCAGATCAACTGGGCCATCCAACGCGAACTCGCCGCCACCCTCACCGACATGCTGGTGCAACGCACTCAGATCTTCTACCGGGCCGCCGACCAGGGCCGCGACGCCGCCCCACGCGTCGCTCGCCATATGGCCCCTCTCCTTGGCTGGGACGAGGCCACCATCGCAGAGAACATCGACCGCTACCTCCACGATGTGGATCTCTCCCAGCGCTGGCGCACCGAACATCAGGGCTAAACCCACCGCACCTGACACACACGCTTGCCAGAGCACACACAAAAGCGCCCGGCTCCTCTAAAGAGCCGGGCGCTTTTGTGTGCTCACCGAACCGGCCTCACGACGCCAGGCCAGTCCACGACACCAGACGCTCAGGGAACCTCACAGACCAGGCGCTCGGCGCAGGTCCCGCTGGTCACGATGCCTCCGCTGAAATCATACTCGCAGTAGCGGCTTTCACAATCGGAGCTGTCCTGGCACTCCTCGCCCAACGACGCCAGCGCCCCGCAGATCCCGGTAGCCCCGCCCTCCTGCACCTGCTCCACGCAACGCAGCCCGGACTGGCAATCGGTGCTCTGTGTGCAAAACTCCCCGGCGGCCTTCGTCGCCCCGCAGCGCGTAGAAGCACCGATCACCGGCGCGCCGTTGGCATCCAGCTCCGTCTGACAGGTGGTGCCCGGCAGACAATAAATGCTCTCCAGATACGAGCAGGCCTCCCCGGCGCTCACAAAACTCCCGGCCGAAGCGCTGCCATCGGGCTGACAATACCCGCGCTGACATTCAAACCCCTCGCTACACTCGCCGCCGCCGGCTGTGCACTCGTCCCCCAGCTGATAGTCCACACAGACCGGCGGCTCCGCGTCGCGATCGCAGTACGCATCGTCTCCGCAAATCCCGTCGTTACCACAGGCATCGGCCACCGCCGGATCCACGCAGGTACCGTAGCAGGGTCCCTCCATGTCAAAGCTCAAATCGCAGCGCAGCCCACCGTCACACTCCAGCGGGTAGGCACAATGCCCGCCCTCAGCAACCTGCCCTTGAAACGCGGCCAGGCAGGCCGCTGGCATCGTGCTAACCGCGAGCTCTTCAGCGGAGCAAAGCACCGTCGCGTACGCCTCGCTGCACGCGTCAAGCTGACTCCGATCGACGACCAGACGCCCCTCCTCGATCGCACGCATGAGCGGCTGGATGTCCAGCGCCCCGCCACCATCACGCCAGCCCGCGGCGCACTCCTCCTCGGTGGCAAAGCGGGACAGCTCCTGTCCCATAAACATGACCACCTCCGAGGTATCGGAGCACTGCCAGACCGCCTGACACAATCCGGTGACGAGCGTTTTTGCCGCCGCCTCCGCATCGGTCAAATCTTCCGAGTCGCCGCCATCGGGATCGCCACCACCATCGGGATCACCGCCACCATCCGGATCACCACCACCATCGGGATCACCGCCACCATCCGGATCACCGCCACCATCCGGATCGCCACCGCCATCGGGATCGCCACCGCCGTCGGGATCACCGCCGCCATCGGGCCGCCCGCCGACATCGCCGCCGGCGTCCACCCCCGCATCCCGCTCCTGACCGCTATCCGGTTGACGAAGATCCACGGTGGCATTACCGCCACACGCGGGAGTCAGTCCCCCCACCAGCGCCAGCGCTGCCATCGCACACAACCACTTCATCCTGGCCATTCTCACTCCTCCGCTCGACGCCCCGCTTCCTGCCCGGGCGACCACTGCTCCATACTCCAAAGGGATCCCCACCCTGACCGGCCCCCGGCCACAGCGCAAGGCTCCCCGAAAGACCGCCCACCACACCCCTCTCTAACATGTTGATAGTGAAGCGGATTTAACATCTTTAAAAGATGCAACGCCCGGCTTACTGCAGTGGTACGGCCAGCAGACTGGGGTGCTGGGAGAGCGACCACTCCACCTTCTGGCGATAGCCGGCGGCATCACCGGCCACCTGGTAGCTGGTAGCCTCCTCCACCTCGACCTCGACCCGGCTCACCAGCCAGTCGCCCAGCTTGCCCTCCTCCACCTCTCCCTTCCAGAAGCCCGGAAGATCCATCAGGATTCGGGAAATCGAGCCATGGTACGAGCGCAGCTCAAAGAACCCGGGCTTTAGGTTGGCGTAGGGGAACATCCGGATCTTAAAGCCCCAGTAGGGGATACTGGCCGAGCTGGTGATCTTCATCGGCCCGTCGTAGAGCAGCTCTCCCGGCCCCACCTCACGCACGATCGAGCCGTGCTCATCAAGCTCATAGGCCACCTCCCCCAGGTTGGTAAATCGCGCGCGCCGCGACCCGCGCACCGTAGCCTTGGGAATGGTCCGGGTCCCGATCGACAACGCGTAGCCGCCCAGCCCGGTCGCGAAGTTCTCCAGCGCCGTATCCCGCACCGCGGCCTTAAAACGATCGTAGTCGTTCAGAATATCGGCGTCCCAGCCAAACCCACCGAAGGGAAAGCGGTGCTCGCCATCTTCGACCATATTGACTTCGTGAACTTTGAGCGGAGCGCCGGCGTGCAACGCTCGCAAGTCCTCGATGATCGGACCGGCCCCCACATACGAGGCCACGGCATTGCCCGTCCCCAGGCGCAGCACGCCCACCGGCGGGGCATCCTCTCGGCGAATTTTGCCGGCCTGCACCGCGGCCTCAATGGCGTTGATCAAGAACATGATCGTGCCATCGCCACCGCCGGTGAACACCACGTCGTAATCCTGCGCCAGGATCCGCTCCACCGTGGTCTGCGCCTGGCGAAAATCATCGGTCAGGTAGAGATCGCGGGCGGGCACAAAACGCTGAACCGCCTCATGCACCTCACCGGTCCAGGCCTTGGCCCGCGCGTTAAGCAACACCGCATAACGCCGCGGCGCCTCCACCACAAAAATACGCCCACGTTCCTGCTGCTGGGTCATGAAGCCTCTTTCAGGGCCGAGTTTTTATAAGGGACGTCGCTCAGCCGTGCTGCAGGTTGACCGCCCGGCCACGCCGCGACGATTCCTGATAGGCCAGAGTCAACAAGAGCAGCTGGCGAGCCTCATTGGCTCCGAGCAGCGGCTCTTCTTCGCCCAGACACGAGCCAATAAAGTTGCGCGTGGCCCGCACAAAGCTGTCTTCAAAGGCGGTGTTCCGCTGACCGTAAGCCACCTTGCGGCTGTCCCGGCGAAGCTCCACCGGAGCCTCCAACTGGGTCGGATCCGAGGAGCGGATAATGTCGATCGTCCCCCGGGTGCCTTCCACCGCGATCGTCGCCTCCAGCGGGTGGTAGGGCGTACGCAGTTTGCGCTCGGGAGCGTAGTTCAGCGTCATCGTCCCGTAGCAATCCTGCTGATAGTGCTTCCACATCGCCACCGTCGGCGCATCGAGCTTCAGCCCCTCGCGAATCGGAGTTTCCGAGCGCCAGACCTCAATCTTTTCAACATTCCCGATCAAAAAGAGCGCAATGCAGAAGGTCTGATACCCCACGTCATAGAGCATCGGCGAACCCCCGGAGAGCTGGGGATCAAACCGCCACAGGGAGGCTTCGTCTTCGATGGAAGCAAAATCCCAGGTATCACTCTGACCGCGAGCCACCGTCATCGAGATCCGAATCCCGGTAGGCTTACCGATCTCACCGGCATCGATCAGGTTCCGAGCATCGAGCAGCGGCTTATAAAACAGGCAGGGCTCATACACCTGCACCACCTTGCCCACCTGCCGGGCGGTCTGCACCACCTGGTTGGCCTCTTCGATCGAGAGCGCCAGCGGGCGCTCCACCGACACGTGCTTACCGGCCTGCAGGGCATCGATGATCTGACTGGCATGCAGATAATGCGGAGTAAGAATCTCGACGGCGTCGATCTCCTTATTCTCCAGCATCTCACTAAAATGGGTGTAATAGGCTCGCGCCCCCCAGTCGAGCGAGCGCTGGATGGCCCGGTCCTCGTCGCGATCACAGACCGCCACGATTTCCGCGCGCGGGTCCTCCTGATATCCTTTGGCGTGCAGCTCCGAGATGCTGCCCGCCCCTACGATACCCACTTTCAGTCGCGCCATCGACGTCTCCGGTCTGCTCTCCGTCTGCCACCTAACGCGCTCGGCCTACCACAGACCTGCCAGCCACCGCGGGCGCCATCACCCGGTGGGCCGCGCATTTTGGGGGTCAGAGAGAATCTTCCCCCTTATATGTGAGCGCGCGAGGAATTGTCAAAACGCTATTGGCGTGGCAAGGCTGTAAGGCGCGCCCCTCCTACACCGCCTGCCCCAACGTCGATGAGCCCCCTTTTGCGATGAGCCAGCGCTGCCCCTATTGCGACGCCCCCATCAAGCTCGGGGTGCTTTTCTGTCCGGCCTGCGGTGCCCGTCCCCGGCTCCCGCGGGTCCGCTCCGCCGAGTTCGAGGCCGAGGTCACCCGCCCCGAGGTCCCCTTCCCCTCCGGCGACCCGCTCCTCTCGCCAGCGCTCCCCCTCGACCTTTCACACGCCCCCCAACCGCGCTCGACGGCCTCGCCGCGAAGCATCGGCGGCGAGCGTTCCCTGGTCATCGGTCGGGACCAGAGCTGCGATATTGTGCTTGATGCCCCGCAGATCTCACGGCGCCACGTCAGCCTCACCCCCCTGGGTCCCGGGCGCTGGCTGGCCCGCGACTTAAACACCGCCAACGGCACCTTTGTCGGCAGCACTCAACGGCGACTGACCCAGGCCGAGGTCCACCGCAAAGACGTCCTCTTTCTGGGCAGCTACCGCTTCCCCCTCTCCCGCATCCAGGACTTCGAGCGCCAGCAAACCCCACGCTCGGGCAACCCGCTGGCGCTGCCGGCCGATAAACCCATCATCACCCTGGGACGAGGCCCGGCCAACGACATCGTCTTGCAATCCCCCCAGGTCTCTCGCCACCACGCGCGCCTGGTCCGCGAGTCGGGCGGACTCTTCCTCGAAGACCTCTCCAGCGCCAACGGCACCTTTGTCGGCGGGCAGCGCGTCCAGCGCGCCCCGGTGGAACACGGCCAGATCTTCAGCCTGGGCAGCTTCGCCCTGCGTCTGGATCTTGAGCGCATGCGCCTGCAAAAGTCTTACCGCGGCGACATCCTCCTCCAGGCCGAAAACCTCCGCGTGGAGGTCCCCACACCCCACGGCCCGCGACGCCTCCTCGACGGCATCTCTTTCACCGTCTACCCCACCGAGCTCGTCGGGCTGCTCGGCCCCTCCGGCGCCGGAAAAACCACCCTCCTCAACGCCCTGATCGCTTACAATCGCCCCTCATTTGGGCGCACCCTGCTCAACGGCGATGAGATCTTCGCCCACTTCGACCGCTACCGCGGCGCGATTGGCTACGTGCCTCAAGAAGACATCATCCACAGCGAGCTGACCGTCTATCAGGCCCTCTACTACACGGCCAAACTGCGCCTGCCGCCGGACACCACCGACGAGGAGATCGACCAGCGCATCTGGCAGGTCCTCCACGACCTGGAAATCAGCGACACCGCCCCCCTGCGCATCGGCTCCCCGGAGCAAAAAAGCATCAGCGGCGGGCAGCGCAAACGCGTCAACCTGGCCATGGAGCTCCTCACCGACCCCAGCCTCCTCTGTCTGGACGAACCCACCAGCGGCCTGGCCAGCGAAGACGCCCTCAACGTGATGCGCCTTTTGCGCCGGCTGGCCGACCGCGGCAAAACCATCCTGTTGACCATCCACCAGCCCTCGCTCAAGGCATACCGGCTGATGGACAACACCCTCTACCTGGCCGATGGCGAGCAGGTCTACTACGGGCCGGCCTACCCCGACTCCATGCTTTACTTTCACCCCGAGGTCGCCCCCGATGCGCCGGCGGCCCGCGCGCTCTTAAGCGACCCGGGCTCCTGCATGCGTCCCCTCGTCGCCGCAAAACGCAGCGGCGAACCCATGGAGACCTTCGCCGCCCGCTACCGCCAGAGCGCCTACTTCGATGAATTTGTCAGCGGCCGACGCCGCGACCCGGCTCAGGTCAACCTCACCGCCGCCCCTCCTCGAAAGCCCCCCTCCTTCGAGCTTCGTCAGCTGCGCACGCTGACCCATCGCTTCCTGACGATTAAACTCAAAGATCGCATCGGCACCCTCATCCTCCTCATCCAGGCCCCGATTGTCGCCATGCTCCTCAACCTGGTGTTCATCCAGGACGAGGGTGGCGTCTTCACCCGTATGGAGCACACCCCGCTGGCCCTGTTTTTGCTGGTCATCTCGGCGATCTGGTTTGGCGGCTCCAATGCCGCCCGCGAAATCGTGCGGGAGCAGGCCGTGTATCGCCGCGAGCGCATGGTCAACCTTTCCATCCCGGCCTACGTCGCCAGCAAATTCGTCGTGCTCGGACTCTTATGCCTGGTCCAGTGCGTGGCCCTTCTGGGGCTGACCTACGGCCCCCTCGACTTTCACGGCGCCCCCCTGCTCCATCTTTTGACCCTCTGGCTCTGCGCCCTGGCCGGCGTCGCGGCCGGGCTCTTGCTCTCGGCCGCGGTTCGCACCAGCGAGGCGGCCATCGCCATGGTCCCCATCGTCCTCATCCCCCAGGTCATCCTGGGTGGCGCCATCATGCCCGTCGCGCGCATGGACACCTGGACCCGCACGCTCAGCGCCACCACCTTCAGCCGCTTTGGGTTTGAGGCCATGCTCCATACCGAGGAGCGCGCGCTGGCCTACGAGGTCCCCTTAGACGAGCTCCCCCTGCCGCCCCTCCCCGGAGCTCCGGCCCCTCCCATCGCTCCACACCCGCTGGATCGCTTCTTCGGAGACGCCGAGACCGGACTTCTCCTGGATCTGGGAGCTCTCAGCCTCTTCACCGTCGTCGTCTTGAGCGGCGTCAGCCTGAGCCTGCGGCGTCGCGACATGCTCTCCTGAGCCGATGTTTCCAACCGTCGCAAGAGTTTACTCGCATTTACACCCTTTGCCCTGATATTCGCCTGAAAAACGGTCGAAAGGCAGCAGCACATTTGCTAATCTTTTTGCCATCAGAGTGGGATTATTTCTAAAGCTGGTCTCGCGCTCGGTCCCTCCATTCATCCGGCGCACCTAACTCGACAGGGTACGAATCATGCAAACAAAGCTCATCCGATGGACGCTCCCGGCGCTCTTCGCGCTTCTGGCGCTGGCCTGTACCGATCCGACCGGCGCCGTTACCTGCCCCGAGGGGCAGAGCCGCAACCCGGTCAGCGGGCAATGCTCTCCTGATGGAGGCGATACCCCCGACGGCGGTGACCCCGGCGACCCCGACGACCCCGATGGCGGCGGTGACCCCGGCGACCCCGATGGTGGCGGTAACCCCGACGGCGGCGACCATCCTCACGACGGTCGCGACGAGCTCGACCCCTGGGAAGACGAATCCGACGACGGCATCCCCAACCAGTACGATAACTGCCCCTTCGTCCATAACCCCGACCAGGCCGACTCCGACGGCGACGGCATCGGCGACGCCTGCGATAACTGCCCGGACGCCTCCAACGCCGACCAGGCCGCTGCGGCCACCAACCCCACCGACGAGCGCGGCATCGTCATGGGCAACGCCTGCGCCCCCGGCGTCGACTACGTCGACACCGAGCGCGACGACGATAACGATGGCACGCCCAACGTCATCGACAACTGCCCTGACGTCCCCAACCCCGACCAGGCCGACTCCGATAACGACGGCATTGGCGACGCCTGCGATAACTGCCCCTTCCACGCCAACGTCGACCAGACCGCCACCGCCGGCAACCCCATGGGCGACAACGGCCTGATGGTTGGCGACGCCTGTGCTCCCGCGCCCGGAAACATTGCTATCTGCGAGGAGCAGACCACCGAGTTTGAGCGCCTCGACCCCAACATCTACGTGGTGCTTGACCTCTCCGGTTCGATGGATCGCGATCTCAACGGCGCCTCCCGCTGGCAGCGCGCCGTCGCCGGCATGAACGCCGTAGCCGACGAACTCCACGACGAGATGCGCTTCGGCGTCGGCTCCTTCACCGGCAACTGCAACAACAGCGCTCTGACCAATCGCCTCTCCATGGGCTCGCACTCCGCCCAGACCATCAAAAACGCCTACAACTCACTTAATCCCGGTGGCGGCACCCCCCTGGACTGGGCGCTGCAAAACGTGCTCAACAACGACCGGGTCAGCGCCCCCACCGATCCCCTCGACGACCAGCGCGTCAAAGCCGTGCTCGTCATCACCGACGGGGAGCCGGGCTGCGGCGGCGTTCCGGGAGCCGTCGAAAAAATCCAGGCGCTGCGTAACCGCGGCATCCTGACCTTCGTCGTCGGCTTCGCCTTCTCCTCCAACAGCCTCCAGCAGATGGCTCAGGCCGGCGGCACCAACACCTTCTACGAAGCCTCCAACGCGGCTCAGCTTACCAACGCCGTGCGCGACATCTCCAACATCCTGGTCAGCTGCTCCTACAGCCTCGAAGACACCCCTCCGGACCCCAATCAGATCTGGGTCTCGGTCAACGGCAACTACCTGCCCAGCTCCGACCTCAGCTACAGCGCCAACGACAACACCCTGACCCTCTCCGAGGGCGCCTGCTCCCAGATCCGCCAGATCGACGCCGAAGCCCTCGATCTCCAGATCAAGATGGGCTGCGCCAACGCCTGCGTCCCCGAGCAGCCCTCCGGCCTCTGCGACCTCTACTACCAGACCTGCGGCGAAGCCTACGAATGTGAGAGCTGCTCCGCCGAAGTCTGCGACGGCGTCGACAACAACTGCGATGGCCAGGTCGACGAAGGCTGCCCCGAGTGCTCCATCAACGGCGCCAGCTGCTCCGAAGATGGCGACTGCTGCGGCAATCTGGTCTGCGGCAGCGAGGGAACCTGTGGCTACGCCTGCTTCCCGGTCGGCGTGACCTGCTCCTCCGGCTCAGACTGCTGCAGCGGCCAGTGCTCCCGTGGGGAGGGCGTCTGCATCGTCGGCTGAATGAGACGGCCCCGGCCTGAGGCTCAGGCCGAGAAAGTCGCCTCCGCACCATAAAAAAGCCCCGCGAGCTTACGCTCGCGGGGCTTTTCTCTGTCCCCCTCAGAACGTTCTCCCCACCGGGAGGGCTAGGGCGAGGTAAACACCTTCTCCATGGCCTCCAACGCCCGCTCCACTCCCGACTCGACCGTTTGGCGCGCCGCCTCCGCGGCCTGCTCCTGACGCCGCGCCAGCTCCTCAGATGAGGGCGCGCTCGGCTCAAAGAAGCGCTCCACACACTGCGGCCCCGCATAGAGCTCGTAGAGGTGGGAGCGCACCTGTTCCACGCGCGCTTCGCGCGCGGCCAACTCCGCCCGGCGCTCCGCCTGACGCCTGGCCCACCGCGCCCGGACCTCCTGCTGCTCCGCCAGCCGCCGCGCCTCCCACGCCCGCTGGCGGGCCACCTGCTGCCGACGCTCCAGCTGCTCCCGACGCTCCGCGCCACTGCGATCGATCCCCTCCACATAACGCACCGCGCCGACCGCCCGCGCCCCCTGTGGCCCGTGCACCCAGATCACCTGTGTCGCCGATACCTCCTGCTGCGTTGCTGCCTGACTTAACGCCCCTATACCCCATACCCCCAACCCCAACGCCAGAGCTCCCACCGCTCCTACGGCGCTGGACTGGACAAGCCAATTCGGGCTGATCATGATCGCACCTCGTCAAAGACCCTTGTCGTCCCCACTCCTTGAAATATGCCCCCCACTTCCCCCGGGTAAAGCAGGCCTCCCATGACAGCCCCCTCCAATCTCCCCCCCTCCCCCTCGCTGCGCCTCACCCTGGTCCTGGCCCTGGCCGCCTCCCTGGGCTTGAGCGCCGCTCACCTCTTCCTCACCCCGCCGCTGGCCGCCCTCCAGCAGGGACACCTCTCCGTGGCCCTGGGCTCCTGGCTCTTCGCCCCGGCCTCCCTGGCCGGCCTGGCCTTTCTCGTCTTCAACATTGAGCTGGGCCACGCTCGCCAGGGGCCTTTCGCGCTGCGCCCTCACCTCCCGGCCATCGCTGCGCTGAGCGCCCCCCTGCTCATCGGCCTGCTCTCCTTTGTCCACGACCCGGCGCGCTTTCGCCCCGTGACCTGGCTCCAAGACAGCGCCACCCTCGGACTCCTCTGGGGCCTGGGTCTGGCCCTGAGCGCGCTCTTCTGGCAGGGCGCCATTCAACTGCGCCTCCCCGCCGCGCTCCCGGCCCTGGCCCGCATCCTCGTCATCGGCCTGTTCAGCGCCCTGCCCCCGGCCGCCTTTCTGCTCCACTCCCTGAGCCCTCCCGACCTCTTGTCGGCCCTGCTCCCCGAGCTCCTTTTGACCACCCTGCTCCTGGCGCTCCTCCACGACCTCGGCCTCTCCCTGCGCCTGGTCGCCTTTAACGCCCTGATGATCGGGCTCGGCCTGGGCATCATCAATCACGCCCATCTCATCTGAGCCCCGGCCTCGGCGCCCTCCTCCTTTTCCCTGCGCTCACGCCCCCAAACCCCGGCGCCGCGGGTCGCCCTGGAACAAAACCAACCCATCAGTCACTATGATCTAATCGCACCACATAACCTCCCTCGCCACCCGGCCCCGAGGTCCCCGAGATGAAGCGGCGCACTTTTCTCAGAACCACCGCCCTGGCCACCCCGGCCCTGCTCCTCTCTGCGGCCTCCCTGCGCATAGGCCTGGGCTGGTGGGACCAACGCCCCGACCGCGCCTTCCTGACCTTAAGCCCCCGCGAGGTCACCATCTGCCAGGCCATCTGCGACGCCCTCTACCCAGGTGATCACCTGGGCATGCCCCCGGGCCTCGACGTCGGCGTCGTCGAGGCCGTCGATGACTACCTGGCACACATCCCCGCCGACACCGCCCAACTCCTGCGCCTGCTCCTCCACGCCATCGACGACTTTGCCAGCCTGGCCACCCTCCCTCCGGCGGCCTTCGCCGAACGCAGCCGCGCCCAGCGACAGGCCATCCTGCGCGCCTGGGACACCTCCACCTTCAACGCCCGGCAAGACGCCTTCAAAGCCCTCAAAATGATCTTCGCCATGGGCTACTGCGAGGCCCCCCGGGTCCTGCGCGCCGCCGGCATCGACTACACCTGCGGAGACTGGCAATGAGCGCAACCTCCCCCCTGGACTACTCCGCCGCCGAGCACCTGGGAGGCCAGCTCCAGACCTTCGACACCCTCCGCCAGCAAGGCGCTCCGAGACGCCAGACCCACCACGTCGACGTCGCCATCATCGGCGCCGGTCCCGCCGGGCTCGTCGCCGCCCACACCCTGGCCGGGGCCGGCCTGAGCGTGCTCATCGTCGAAGACGGCCGCTTCTGGCCCCGCGGCTCCTTCAAACGCCGGCAGAGCTGGGCGGCCCGACACCTGATGCAGGAACAGGCCACCCGCGTGATGCGCGGCAACGCCTTCATCCCCCTGACCAGCGGCCGCGGGGTCGGCGGCGGCACCCTGGTCAACTCCGCCATCTGCTTTCGCGCCCCCGACGCCGTCCTCGATCAATGGGTCGAAGACTGGGGCCTGGACCACTTCGCCCGCGACTCCCGCGACGCCCTCTACACCGAGGTCGAATCCGCCATCGGCGTCGCCCCCACCCCCGCCGCCCTGGCCGGCCAAAACGCCCGGGTGGCTCGCCGAGGCTTTACCCGCCAGGGGCTCAAGCACGCATATATGCCCAGGAATGCCCCGGGCTGTATCGGCTGTGGCACCTGTCAGACCGGCTGCCCCACCGGCGGCAAAGCCACCGCCGACCTCACCTGGCTGCCCGGCGCCCTCCGCCATCACGCGCGCCTGCTGGCCGACACCCGCGCTGAACGCCTGACCCTCAACGCCCGCGGCCACGTCACCGGACTCATCGCCCACACCCGCAACCCCGACACCGGCGAGCCCCTGGTCGAACACACCATCAAAGCCCACCGCACCCTGCTGGCCGCCGGCGCCATCAACACCCCCATCCTCCTCCTCAATCAGGGCCTGGCCAACGCCAACGGCCAGGTCGGCCTCAACCTCCGCGTCCACCCCACCTGCGGCGTCCTCGCCAAATTCGACGACCCCATCCGCCTCTGGGCCGGCGCCACTCAGGGGTACTACGCCCACCACCCCGACGACCCCGAAATCCTCCTCGAAACCTTCTCGGCCTCCCCCGATGTCTTCTTAAGTCAGGCCGCGCGCACAGGCATCGACACCTCCGCCGACTTTCTGCGAGACTTCCGCTTCATGGCCGCCTGCGGCCTCCTCATCCGCGACCAATCCACCGGGCAGGTCACCCCGGGCAAAGACCAGCGCGCCAACATCCGCTACATCCTCAACCGCCACGATCAACGCAAACTCACCCGGGGGCTCCACACCCTGGTCGAAATGTTCTTCGAAGCCGGCTCCCGCGACGTCATGCCGATGGTCCGCAAAACCCGCTTCTTCAAGAGCGTCAACGCCGCTAAAGACCACGTGCGCATCCATCACACCCCGGGCGACCTCTCCCTTTACGCCAGCCACCCCATGGGCACCTGCCGCATCGGCGCCGACCCGCAGACCTGCGTCGCGCGCCCCGCAGACGGGCGCGCTCACCACACCGAAGGCCTCCACATCATCGACTCCTCCCTCTTCCCCACGGCCCTGGGCGCCAACCCGCAGCTCACCATCATGGCTCAGGCCCTGGCCCTGAGCCGTCGCATCGCCGCCGGCTAACCCGGCGATCCCTCCCTCGCCACGCCTCCCCCCAAAAAAGCACGCGCCAGCGCCCGGCTCCGCCTCTTTCCCCGAGACCCCATGCCCACCTCTCGCTCCTCGACCCTGGCCATCCTGGACATCTGCGATCTTCGCCACCCCGGCGATGCCCGCGCCTTCCTGTTCACCGACGCGCACGGACGCCCGGCCACCGGCTTTCTCCTGCGCCTCTCGCCATCCACCCTGGTCGCCTTCGAAAATCGCTGCCCCCACTGGAATATCCCCCTGGGCGACGACCCTTCCCGACTCTTCCACCCCGCGGGCAACGTCATCGTCTGCCAGACCCACGGCGCCCGCTTTGACGCCCACAGCGGTCTATGCCAGACAGGACCCTGTGACGGACAACACCTGACGCGATTTACGGTCCTGCCCGGCCCCGAACCCGGCCAGGTCACCATCAAACGCTCCGGACTCTCTCTCTAAGGCCGCAAGCGCCCCCCCGGAGCCCTACTCAACTCCGGGAGATCTCATGGACGCGCTGCCCTTCGCCTCGTGGTTTGACGCCTTCGACCCCGCCCGCCTCTACGAAGCCGGCACCGGCCTGGCCGCCCTCATCATCGCCCTGGCCGCCATCACCCTGATCACCCACCGCATCGCCCTGCCCGCGCTGGTGGCCTTCGCCAAACGCAGCTCCATCGGCTGGGACGACATCCTCGTCGACCAGAAGGTCCTCGACCGCCTCAAAAACCTGCCCTCGGTCCTGGCCATCCAGCTCGGCGTCACCTGGGTGCCCCACCTCCCCACCGGCCTCACCGAAGCGCTGCGCCTGACCTGCCTCTGCCTGGCCGTCGTCATGATCGCCCGCAGCACCAGCGCGCTCCTCTCCACCTTCAACGAAATCCACCGCCGCTACTCGGTCAACCGCGACCGCCCCATCAAGGGCTACCTCCAGGTCATCCAGGTCCTGGTCTACTGCGTCGCCGGCATCCTCATCGTCTCCTTCATCCTGGATCGCTCCCCGCTCATCCTCTTAAGCGGCCTGGGCGCCATGACCGCCGTCATCATGCTCGTCTTCCGCGACAGCCTCCTGAGCCTGGTCGCCGGCATTCAGCTCACCCAAAACGACCTGATCCGCGTCGGTGACTGGATCGAAATGCCCCAGTTCAACGCCGATGGCGATGTCACCGACATCGCCCTCAACGTCGTCACCGTCCAGAACTGGGACCGCACCATCACCGTCATCCCCACCCATAAGTTTCTCGAACACTCCTTTAAAAACTGGCGCGGCATGCAGCTCAGCGGCGGCCGACGCATCATGCGCTCCATCCACCTCGATCTCAGCACCGTGCGCTACCTCACCGACGACGAAATCGAAGACCTCCGCCAGATCCGCGTGCTCCGCCCCTACATCGACCAGAAACTCCACGACATCTCCCAGCACAACGCCCACGACCTCCCCGAGGAATTCGCCGCCCATCCGGTCAACCAGCGACGCCTCACCAACCTGGGCACGCTCCGCGCCTACATCGGCCTCTTCCTCCGCCAGCACAAAAACATCCATCAGGACATGACCCTGATGGTCCGCCAGCTCGAACCCGACGCCCACGGCGTCCCCCTGCAGATCTACACCTTTACCAACACCACGGTGTGGGCCGAGTACGAGGCCATCCAGGGCGATATCTTCGATCACCTCCTGGCCACCCTCCCCCGCTTCGGCCTGCGCGCCTACCAGCGCCCCTCCGGACACGACATCACCCGGGGCGCCCTCACACTCGCCAGCCCCGACCCCTCCCGAAAGCCGGCCGCCTCCAGAGACCCGGCCGACGCCCCCCTCTAAACCAGCACATCGAAAACCGGGAGTTGATGCCCCGCTGCCGCCCCCCGGCAGAGCTGAAGCGACCCGGCATCACCCCGGCGACGCCCCGGTCCACCACTGCCCCCCTTTGCGCACCACCCGGGTCACCTCTCCCCTGGCCGACGCATACCCCGCGTAGCGCGCATCGCCGACCGGGTACCCGCGATCGCCGGGCAGCACCAACACCGCCTCCCCCTCGTCGGCCTCCTCCAGAAGGTGCGGCAAAATCGCCCTCACCTGCGCCCTGGAGGCATCCCGAAACAGGGCCTCCATCCCGCCCGCGCGCTCATAGACCCGCATCGCCTCCAACACGCAGAGCGTGGGCGGAGCCAGCTCCAACGCCCCCTCCCGATAGCGCCCCAGGGCTTCCGAGGGCGTGAGCCACTGCGCATCGACCAACTCCCGCTCATCCGCCCCCACCTCCTGGCCCTGCGGTGCCCGCGCCACAAAAAAGCGCGTATCGTAGCGGCGAGTCTCAAAAAAGGGCGTGATCCAATGCGCAAAGAGCACGAGTTCGTTCACGCCCAGCCGCACCCCCTCCAGCCGCGCTCCCAACGCCTCCATCAACCCCACCATCGTGCGCTCCCCGCGATCCACCTCCCCCCGCCAGCACGAGAGCTCCTCGCGCAAGCGCGCCAGCGCACTGGCCTCCACGTGCGCCCCCTGCCGCCGGACCAGCAACAACCCCGACTCCTCAAACACCTCCCGCAGCGCCGCCACACACAAGGCCCGGGCGCGCGCTGCCTCCACCCCCATCCGCGCGGCGGCCTCCCCGATCGCCCCCACATCCTCGCACCATCCCTGGACCGCCTCATCCCCATCGGCCTCATCCACGCGCCCCCCCGGAAACACCCACCTATCGGCCATAAACGCCAGCCCCCGCGCGCGCCGCATCAACAACACCTCCAGCCGGCTCCCCACCTCCCGCACCAGCATCACCGTGGCCGCATCCCTTAACTCCTGCATCTGCCGCTCCTCTGATTCGCTCGCAATTGAATCCTGACGCCCCCTCGTCGTATACCACACTCAGATCACGTCTGACCGCCCCTCCTCACCCCGGCGTCGCCATGAACATCCTCATCCCCAACCTGCGCTCTCTCCCCTCGCTCCTGACCCGCGCCGGCCTCACCACTCTCATCGCCGCGCTCCTCTGCGCCGCCCCGGCCGCCGCCCAGGACTTTGAGTACCGCGTCAACAACCGCGTCCAGGTCGGACAGGGACACCCCTCGCTCACCCTGCGCGCGCCGGCCACGCTCACCGACGTCGTGGTCACCTTCCAACGCTCCGATGGCCACACCCGCACCCAGCGCCTGGGACGCCTGGAGCGCGGGGAAGTCAAAGAGCTGCGCATCGAACAGCCCCCCGGCACCTTTGACTACACCCTCACCCTCAAAGGCACCGACACCCTGGGCGAACCCGTCGAGTTCCAGCTGACCTTTGACGTCGCCTTCACCGAACCCCTGCGCGTCAACGTCGACACCGAGCAGATCGAACTCGGACAGGGACGCCTCCCCATCCAGGTCAACCGCCCCGTCGATAAGGTCGAGATCGAGCTCTTCGATCAAAACAACCGCTCCCTGGGCACCCAGACCTCCCGGCTCAACGGCCAGCGGGGCAACCTCAGCCTCACCTTCCAGCCCCCCTCCGCCCAACTCGCCGGCGTGCGCGTCACCGTCCACGACACCGACGGCTTCTGGGAGTCCTTTATCCTGGAGCCCTTCTGGGTCGAGATCCCCCACCAGAGCGTCGTCTTTGACTCCGGCCAACACTCCTGGCAGGACTCCGAGCTCCCCAAACTCACCGAAACCCTGGAGCGGGTCCAGCAGGCCATGCGCGCCCACCGCGACAAAGGGCTCCAGATGCAGCTCTACATCGCCGGGTACACCGACACCGTCGGCGACGCCGCCAGCAACCAGCGCTTAAGCGAGCGCCGGGCCCGCGCCATCGGCCAGTGGTTCGCCTCCCAGAACCTCGACATCCCCATCTTTTATCAGGGCTTTGGCGAAGCCGTCCTGGCCAAGCCCACCCCCGACAACACCCCGGAAGAAGCCAACCGCCGCGCCCTCTACATCCTGGGCAACGGCACCCCGCCCACCTCCGATCAACTCCCGGCCTCCCGCTGGAATCGCGTGCGCTGACCTGGCCACTCCCGCCCCCGGAGATCCCCTCCGGGGGGCTCCCCCCCGCGACTTTACTTTACACAAAAGCGCCTGAGGTTTTCTTAATCTTCGGCCTCCCCTGATCTATAGTCGCGATGCCTTATCGCCCTCTTCTGGCACCCTTTTGCCGCGCATCTCAAGCGCCAAGATACCCATGACTCATACCCCCCGACGCCGACCGATCGCCCGGCGAATCAACACCGTCGCCCTGGCCCTTGGCCTGCTCACGCTCAGCGCCTGCTCCGAACCGACCATCGAGCCCCAGGCCGCGCAGAGCTACACCCAGTCATGGGCCCCCACGCTCGAAGAAGCGCTCCGCCAGGAGAGCGCTCAGGCCGCCTCCAGTCAGGCCCTCAAAGAGCGCCTCTCGGCCGCCGCCCAGAGCCCGGCCCAGCGCGCCCAGGCCGACGCCCCCCCCTTCGCCACCCTGGTCGATCAGGTCTACCAGGCCCGCGACTACGAGCCCGCGCTCGTCAAAAACGCCGCGCTGACCCCGGCCGGCGAAGCCGTCTGGAACGCCCTCCAGCTCGTCGAAGACCACCAGCTCGACCCGGCCCCCTACCAGCTCGACCAGATCGCCGGGCTCTTCGACCAGCTCGAAACCCAAAAACAGGCCTACGCCGACTTCGACGAGCTCCAGCCCACCGAGGCCGAGATCGCCTTCGCCAGCGCCTGGCTCACCGAGCAGCCGGTCGCCGCCTTTGATCTCTCCCCCGAGAACCACGCGCGCCTCACCGAAGCGCTTCTGGCCGCCCCCAGCGGCGCGCGCCTGCGCGACGCCCTCCAGACCTACCAGCAGAAGTCCGCCCAGGTCGTCGCCGTCGAAGTCCAGCTCGAAGAGCTTTTGGCCGCCGGCCTGGCCCGCTACGCCCACCAGCTGCGCCACTTCCGCCTCAAAGAGATCTTCGTCCACGAGCGCCACTGGGATAAGTACAACGAGCCCGACAGCCGCTCCACGCGCCCCGACGAGGCCAAAGGCCCCTTCCGCGCCGGACAGGTCTGGCGACGCGCCTCCCATGTCGCCACCGACATCGCCAACGCCCGCAAATCCCAGATCCTCCACCAGGGCATCAAAGACACCCTGGCCAGCACCCTCAACGCCGAAGGCCCCGAGCAGGCCCGGGCCGGCGTCGACGCCATCCCCCCCCAACAACCCCAGTACCAGGGCCTGATCAAGGCCTTCCGCCGCTACCGCGACATCGTCGAAGCCGGCGGCTGGCCAGAGGTCCCCGCGCCTCGCTCCCTCAAACCCGGCCAGAGCGCCCCGGTCGTCGCCAGCCTCAAACAACGCCTCCAGATCGAAGGCTTCTACCCGGCCGACGCCCCCCTCGATGAACGCTACGACGACCTCCTCGTCGACGCCGTGCGCGAGTACCAGCACACCCACCAGATGGTCGCCAATGGAAGCCCCCACAAGGTCTTCTGGGGCTCGCTCAACGTCCCGGCCGAGCGCCGCCTGGCTCAGATCGCCCTCAACATCAAGCGCTGGCGCTCCACCAACATCGCCCACGACGAATTCGACCAGTACGTCTTCGTCAACATCCCCGACTTCAACGTCGAACTCTGGCATGAGCACGAGCGCAAGCTCCGCTTTGGCATCGTCGTCGGCAATAACAACAAAGAGGTCAACCCCCTCACCGGCGAAGCCGAACGCGCCAACCGCACCCCCACGCTGGCGGCCTACATCGACCGCATCATCTACAACCCCTACTGGAACGTCACCCCGCGCATCCGGGCCGAATCCATCATCCCCAAGGTCCACAAACACGTCACCGGCGCCTACGCCTCCCGCCTGAGCGCTCTGTTGGCCTCCGCCAAACCCGCCCCGGCCCTGGCCCCGGCCGCCGGCGCCCTGCGCGCCCCCCAGGCCCCCACCCTCACGGCCAACCGCGCCCCCGGCATGGTCGGACGCCCCCCGGCCGCCGCGCAGCCCACCGCTCAGCCCACGACGCCCGCCGCCGCGCAGCCCGCCGCCCCGGCCACCGACCCCACCGAGTCGCTCACCACCATGCGCTCCACCGATGCCGGCCGCGTGCGCGCGTTCAAAACCGACGCCCTGCGCCGCATCCTCGAGCACCACTTCCCCGGTGAAGAGGGCCTGGCTCGCTTCAGAGCCCAGTTCCCCTACCTCGACCCGCACACCGGCCTGGTCGATGTCTCCACTACCAACCCCGACCACATCCCCTCCTGGTACGAGGCCAACGGCTACGAGGTCGCCTTCCCCGGACGCACCTGGGAGTACGTCCGCATGCTCCCCGGCGGCGACAACGCCCTGGGCTTTGTCAAAATCATCTTCCCCAACCTCCAGGACATCTACCTCCACGACACTCCCCACAAACCCCTCTTCTCGCGACCGGTTCGCGGCTTCAGCCACGGCTGCATCCGCATGGAACAGCCCCTGAACATGGCCGAAACCCTCCTGCAGCTCGACGGCCAGAACCCCGACATCGACCGCATCCTGGAGAAGGGCGACTACAACCCGATCTTCCTTAAGCACCAGGTCCCCGTCTTCATCGAGTACTACACCGTGCGCGTCGACGATGAGGGCCGCCCCCACTTCCTGGCCGACATCTACAACTACGACGAACTCGGCTAACCCCACACACGCTGTTAAGGCTCCACCCATGGCCCAAAAAGAGCGCATCGACCGCCTCCTCGTTGACCGGGAGCTGGTCGATACCCGTACCCGCGCCCAGGCGCGCATCATGGCCGGCGACGTCTTCGTCAATGGCCAGCGCGTCGATAAAGCCGGCACCCGCGTGCCCACCGACGCCGCCATCGAACTCAAGGGCCAGAACCTGCCCTTCGTCTCTCGCGGGGGCCTCAAACTCCAGGCCGCCCTCGACGCCTTTGATTACGACTGCACCGACAAAGTCGTCATCGACGTCGGCGCCTCCACCGGCGGCTTCACCGACTGCGTCCTCCAGCGCCACGCCCGAAACGTCTATGCCGTCGACGTCGGCTACGGCCAACTCGCCTGGAAAATCCGCCAGGACCCCCGGGTCATCAACCTGGAACGGCAGAACATCCGCCACCTGGACCCCGCGCTCATCCCCGAGCCCTGCGACCTGGCCGTGATCGACTGCTCCTTCATCTCCCTCGACCTGGTGCTCCCGGCCACCCTGCGCTTTCTCAAACCCGAGGCCGACCTCATCGCCCTGATCAAGCCCCAGTTCGAAGTCGGCCCCGATAACGTCGGTAAAGGCGGCGTGGTGCGCGACCTCGACGCGCGCCAGGGCGCCATCGAGCGCGTCATCGACCAGGCCCGCGCCCACGGCATGCACCACCTCAAGGGCATCGACTGCCCCGTCCACGGTCCGGCCGGAAACATCGAATACCTGGCCTGGTTCCAGCGCCGCGCCTGAGTCGCCCGCGCACCCTCGGGGCGGCCTTGCGCCCCCGGTTGCGCGCCCTCTCTAAATCTCGCAAGATGCGCCCTCCATCCCCCCCTGGCCGGCTTTGCCTTTCTGTGAGCTCCTCCATGATGTCCCCCTCTGCCTCCCGGCTCCTCGCGCTCCTCGCCACCCTCCTGCTCCTGGGCTCCCCGGCCTGCTCCGAAGCCCCGGCCGACGACCCCGGCCTCGACGCCTCGCTCTCCCACCAGGACGCCGACACCTCCGGCGATGACGCGCACACCCCCGACGAGGACACCGATGAGAACAGCCCGGACGCCGCACGCGTCCCCACCCTCCTCATCGGCTTTGATGGCTTTCGCCCCGACTACTTAAGCCTGGCCCCCACCCCCAACTTCGACCGCCTCATCGCCAACGGCGTCCTCGCCGAATCCCTCCAGCCGGTCTTCCCCTCCAAGACCTTCGTCAACCTCTATGCCATCGTCACCGGCCTCTACGCCGAAAACCACGGCATCACCGGCAACACCGTGCGCGATCCGGCCACCGGCGACATGCTCCGCATGAGCGACGCCGAGAAACTCGGCCAGTCCCGCTGGTGGGGCGGCGAACCCATCTGGGTCACCGCCGAAACCCAGGGCAAACGCACCGGCACCTACTTCTGGGTCGGCTCCGAAGCCGAAATCCAGGGCACTCGCCCCTCCCACTGGGTCCCCTACAACTACCAGACCCCGGCCCGTGAACGCATCGACCAGGTCGTGCAATGGCTCTCGGCCGACGATCCTGTCGACTTCGCCACCCTCTACTTCTCCGACCTCGACTCCGTCGGACACAGCCAGGGCCCCCGCGGCTCGCGCCTCTTCAACGAACTCCAGGAAGCCGACGCCAACCTGGGCTACCTCATCGACCAGCTGGAGGCGGCCGGCATCTGGCCCGACATCAACATCCTCCTGGTCAGCGACCACGGCATGACCGCCCTCGACCCCGACAAGGTCATCCGCCTGGATCACATCATCGACTTAAGCGATGTCTTCGTTGTTGAATGGACCCCCGTGGCCACCATCATCCCCGACCCCGGCAAATCCGACGCGGTCTACCAGGCCCTCAAAGCCGCCGAAGAGAACTACACCGTCTACAAAAAAGAAGAGATCCCCGAGCGCCTGCGATACACCCACCACGAGCGCATCCCCGAGCTCGTCATGATCGCCGACCCGCCCTACTCCATCGCCAACCAGTACATCCTCGATAATATCGGCATCAACAAAGGCGGCCACGGCTACGATCCGGACTTCCAGGACATGCACGCTTTCTTCGCCGCGCACGGCCCCGCCTTCCACTCCGGCCTTGAGTCCGAAACCCTCCATATCGTAGACCTCTACGCTCTGATGACACACCTCCTGGAGATCGAGCCCGCCGCCCACGACGGCGACTTCGCTCGCATTGAACATATCCTGGCCGACTGACACCCGCTGCCCACCGCCCCCGGAAATGCCTATGAGTGCCAGACACCAACGCCGACAGGCCCGTCGCGACGAACGCCGCGATGAGCTCAAGCAGGCCGCCATCGAGATCTTTCACGAGCACGGCTACCACGCCGCCCGTGTCTCCCAGATCGTCAAAAAAGTCGGCGTCGCCCAGGGCACTTTCTACCTCTACTTCGAGGGCAAACAGCAGCTCTTCGCCGAGATCATCAGCGACTTCCTTGAACGCGTCGTCACCACCGTCGCCAGCTGGGAGCCCGGCGCCATCGACTCCCGCGAAGACCTCCGCGATGAACTCACCCGCGTCGGTCTCATGCTCACCCATGAGCTCCTCAACCACGAGCTCTCCACCGCCATCTTCTTCAACGAAGCCATGGCCGTGGCCCCCGAACTCAACGAGCTCATTCGCCACTTCTACGAAACCCTCCAGGCGATGCTCTCCGACTTCAACCGCATCCTCTGCCAGCGCGGCCTCATCGCCCCGATGGACTTCACCATCCTGGCCTCCATGACCATCGGCATGGTCGAGCGCGTCATCATGGAACGCGTGGTCTACGGCACCCTCAACGAGGTCGAGCCCCGCGCGATCGTCGACCACCTGGTCATGCACTTCCTCACCGGCACCCTGGAGGCCATCGGCCCGGCCTCCCGCGCCGGAGTCCCCGAAGACGAAGAGCAGCCCACCGACGCCGCCCTCCCGCTCAAGGCCTGATCATGGTCCAGCTCGTCCTCTGCAACTGCCCCCCCGACGCCGCGCAGCCCCTGGCCCAACAGCTGGTCGAAGAAGGCCTGGCCGCCTGCGTCAACATCATCCCCAACATCACCAGCATCTACCGCTGGGAGGGCGAGCTCTGCGTCGATCAGGAACATACCCTCTTGATCAAAACCTCTCCCGAGCGCTATCCCGAACTGGCCACTCGCCTGGCCGAGCTCCACCCCTACTCCGTCCCCGAAATCATCGCCCTGGACAGCGCGCACGTCGCCTCCGCCTACCAGAGTTGGGTTCATGAATCGCTCCACTCCAAATGATCCCATCGTCCGCTTCGGCCCCGAGCGCCAGCCCCACGCGCCCTCCAGCTGGACCTTAAGCCTGGGCGGACCCGAGGGCCCCCGCGCCATCAGCCGGCAACGTGTCGGCGGCAAAGCCTACGGTCTCTGGCAGCTGAACAGCGCCGGCTTCTCGGTCCCCGACGCCTTCTGCGTCACCACCGAAGCCTTCGAAGCCGCCCTCCTCCCCTTAAGCCTCGAATCCCCCGACCTGGAGAGCCTGCGCCAGGCCATCCTCCACGCCCCCCTGCCGCGCACCCTCGTCGAAGAGATCGAGGCCCGCATGGCCTCTCTGGGCGCCTCCCGCTGGGCCGTGCGCTCCTCGGCTGCCGGCGAAGACAGCGCCCAACGCTCCTTCGCCGGACAGGGCCTCACCCTGCTCAACATCCAGGGCACCCAGGGCGTCCTCGACGCCCTGCGCCAGGTCTGGGCCAGCGTCCTGCGCCTGGAACGCCTGGTCTACGAGGCCCGCGACAACATCATGCTCACCCTCGACCCCATGGCCGTTGTCATCCAGGCCATGCTCGAGCCCGACACCGCCGGCGTCTTCTTCTCGCTCAACCCCTTGAGCGGCGACGAAAACGAAGTCGTCGTCAGCACCACCACCGGCCTGGGAGAAGCCGTCGTCCTGGGACAGGACTCCGAAACCCACTACCTCGACAAGCACTCCGGCTACGTCCGCCGTCACGTCACCGCCCGCGGCACCGACGCCTCCCCCGACCATAAGAGCCTGTTGAGCCCCGAGCAGCTCGTCGAGCTCGCCAGCGCCGCCCGCGGCATCGAACACGCCTTCGGCCTGCCGGTCGACGTGGAGTGGGCCTACGCCTTCACCGAAGACACCCCCCATCACCCGCGCCTCTTCTTTGTGCAGGCCCGGCCGATCACCGCCGCCGGCGCCTCCCCCACTCCCCCCGAAGAGGTCTGGACCAACACCAACGTCGGCGAAGCCCTCCCCGGCGTGGCCACCCCCATGACCTGGAGCATCCTGGAGAGTTTTAGCCGACGCGGCTTCCAGACCGCCTTTGCCACCCTGGGCCTGACCCTGCCCGAGGATGCCGACCTGGTCCGCGCCTTCAAAGGACGCATCTACCTCAACCTCTCCCAGTTCATGAGCATCGCCAGCGGCATCCCTCTGCTCAGCCCCGAACGCCTCTTTGAGATGGCCGGCGGGGGCGGCGTCGAGCTGGTCCGCGACATCTACCAGCAACGCTCCAAACGCGACTTCTTCAAACGCCTGCCCACCACCATCCCCAAAATCCTCGGCGCCCAGATCTCCATGCCCCTGGTGGCCCCCCTCTGGGGCCGCTACTTCACCGCCCGCGTCGAAGAATTCTTCGATCGCGACTTAAGCCAGCTCTCCACCGCCGAGCTGCAAAAAGAACTCGATCACGTCGACGCGCTCTTTGATCGCACCGGCCTGATCATGCTCTCGGTCAGCTCCAACTTCCTGATGAGCTACGCCCTCACCGGCGAAGCCCTGCGCCTGACCCACCAGCACAACCCCGAGACCCCGCGCACCCCCCGCGACTTCATCGCCGGCCTCGACGTCAAGAGCGCCGAACCCGGCCTGGCCCTGCTGGATCTGGGCCGCATCGCCCGACGCTCCCTGCGCCTGCGCAACATCATCAGCACGCATGACCCCGCCCAGGTCCACGACGCCCTCCAGGCCCAGGCCCAGCACGACGATGTGGCCATGTTCCTGGTCGAACTCGACGCCTTCCGACGCCACTACGGCCACCGCGCCCCCCGCGAAGCCGAGCTGGCCACCCCGCGCTGGCGCGAAGACATGCGCTTTCTCTTCGAGGTCCTGCGCAGCTTCATCGACGCCCCCCACCTCCCCAGCCCCATCGAGGTGATGCGCGAACAAAAGCGCAACCGCCAGCGCCTCAACACCGAGCGCATGCCCGCCCTGGCCGGCAAAACCCTCTCGGCCATCGTCGGTCTTACCCGCGCCAACGCGCGCCAGCGCGAGTACATGCGCGATCGCGTCGTCGACGCCCTCGACCTCTACCGCCGCTTCTTCCTGGAGTGCGGCCGGCGCCTCTGCGACCACCACATCCTCTCCACCCCCGACGAGGTCTTCTTCCTGACCTACGCCGAACTCCGGGACTGGCTTCAGGCCCCCCATCTGGCCAGCACCTACCGCCTGCGCGTGCTCACCCGTCAGGGCCTCTACGACCACTTCCGCCACCTGCCCGACCCTCCCGACACCTTCCTGCTACGCGGCCACGAGATCATCGCCGAAGAGCCCGAGCCCATCCCCCCGGGTGCGACCGGCACCCGGGAGATCCGCGGCCTGGGCGGCAGCCCGGGGCGCGTCACCGGCATCGCCCGCGTCATCCTCGACCCGGCCGACCACGACGCCACCATCCGCCCCGGGGAGATCCTCGTCGCCCCCTACACCGACGTGGGCTGGACTCCCCTCTTTCTCACCGCTGCCGGCGTGGTCATGAGCCTGGGCGGCCCCTTGAGCCACTCCTGCATCGTCGCCCGGGAGTACGGCATCCCCACCGTCGTCAACGCGCGCCAGGCCACCGAACGCATCCAGACCGGCGACCGCATCACCGTCGATGGCGACCAGGGCCTCATCCTCATCCACCTCGCCAGCGACGAGCCCTGAGGCGGCGTTGCGTCCACGCAACGCCGCCGTCCACCCGCTCGCGGATTCTCCCTGCCGCCCCGCGCGTTCCCTCCCCGATACCAGGTCACCACCTGGCGCCCCCCGGGCCCGGCGGTGACCCCTCTCATTCTGGCAAGACCTGTGTTTTTTGCGGCGAAGGCAGCCCCCTTGCGAGGGCCCCCTTCCGCCCCCAACGTCGGGAGCCTCCCCATGAGCGAACGCCACCCCTCCATCAAAGCGATCGTCCCCCTGACCTCCAACCCCTGGCCCACGCTGGACCCCTTCCTCTTCTGCACGCATCACAACGACCGCTACCCCCGCGCCAACGAGCAGATGGGCCCCGATGCCTCACTGGCCGGACGCAACATCGGCCACGATTTTTCGGGCAAAGACGGCTGGTCGATGTACCACGGCGACACCGTCCCCGGGTTTCCGCGCCACCCGCACGCCGGCTTTGAAACCGTGACGATTGCCCGCCAGGGGTTCATCGATCACAGCGACTCGATGGGCGCCTCGGCGCGCTTTGGCCAGGGCGACGTGCAGTGGATGACCGCCGGCAAGGGCGTGGTGCACTCGGAGGCCTTCCCCCTTCTCGATCGCGACAACCCCAACACCACCGAGCTCTTTCAGATCTGGTTGAACCTGCCGCGCGAAGACAAAAAGAACGACGCCTACTTCACCATGTTCTGGAACGAGACGATCCCTCGCCACCTCATCAAAGAGGGCGACGAGGTGGTCGGTGAAGTTGCAGTCATCGCTGGCACCCTGCACGGGCTTGATGCCCTCGCCCCGCCCCCCAGCTCCTGGGCGGCCCGCGACGAGTCCAACATCGCCATCTGGACGCTGAAACTTCAGCCCGGCGCCTCCTTCACCCTGCCGGCCGCCAACGAGGAGACCGGCCGCGTGCTCTACTTCTTCGAGGGCGACGCGCTCACCCTGGAGGATGTGGCCCTGGAGCCCCGGCACGGCGCCCAGGTTGAGGGCGACGCCGAGGTCACGCTGAAGAACACCGGCACCGCCCTGGCCGAAGTCCTCGTGCTTCAGGGCCGCCCCATCGGCGAGCCAGTGGTTCAGCATGGCCCCTTCGTGGGTAACTACCAGGGCGATATCCGCCAGATCATGATCGACTACCAGAACACCGGCTTTGGCGGCTGGCCCTTTGAGGCCGACGCCCCGGTTCACCCCCGCGACAAAGGCCGCTTTGCCATTCACGCCGACGGCCGCGAGGAGACCCCGGCTCCCCCCGAAAACGCCGCGTGATTTTTGCCATCACGCTCGCCCCCCCTTGAGCGCCGCCCCCTCAGCACATGAGGGCGCGGCGCTCGTTTTGTTTGTATGTGTTTGCGCCCACATCAAAGTTACTCTGAACATCCTTGCCCTTACGCCCCGAAGAGCCACAATCCACGGCGTCTTCCCGAACCTCCCCCCCTTTCGTTTCTCACGTCCCGGCAGTCTCCCCCATGGATCCGATCGCCCACACCCTGGCCGGCGCCACCCTGGCGCAGACCCGTCTCAAAGAGCTCACCCCGCTGGCGACCGCCACTCTGATCATCGGCGCGAACATCCCCGATATCGACGTCATCGTCTCGGTGCTCGGCGACGACGCCTCGCTGCTTCACCGCCGCGGCCACACCCACGGTGTGCTCGCCATGATCTTCCTGCCGCTGCTCCTCACCGCCCTGATGGTGGCCTACGACCGGCTGTGGCGACGCCGACGCGACCCTCAAAAAGCCCCGGTCGACCCCCGCGCCACCTTAGGGCTGGCCTACCTGGGCACCTTGAGTCACCCGGCGCTCGACTGGCTCAACACCTACGGGGTGCGCTTGCTGATGCCCTTCGACGGGCGCTGGTTCTACGGTGACACCCTCTTCATCATCGATCCGTGGATGTGGCTCTTGATGGGCGCGACCATCGTGCTGACCTACTCCCAACGCCGTCTGGCCCTGGGTGCCTGGGCCGTGCTCGGCGCGGCCATGAGCGCGCTGATCACCTTTGCCGGCATGGTCCCCACCCCGGCGCGCATCGCCTGGTGGGTGGGCGTGGTGGCCATCATCGCGCTGCGCGCCTCGGGCTACACCCCCGATAAACGCCGCCTGGCGGCGGCTTCATGCCTGGCCCTCTTCTGCACCTACTTAGGCCTGATGGGCCTGGGCAACACCCTGGCCTCTTCCCGCGTCACCGACCATCTGGCCAGCCAGGGCATTGAGGCCGAAGTCGTGATGACCGGCCCGGCCGCCGCAAACCCCCTCGCCCGCGAGGTGCTCGCCAGGTCCTCGACCCACTACCACGCCCTCAAGCTCAGCCTCTGGCCGGGCGAAAACGCCATCGCTCCCCGCTACGCCCCCGTCCCCATCGAGGAGCCCGGCCCCATCGCCGAGGCCGCGCTGAGCGCCCCCTCCCAACGCGGCTTTGCCAACTGGGTGCGCTTCCCCGTCTTCGAGGTGCAATCCCACGACGAGGGCCACACCGTCTTCATCCGCGATCTTCGCTACGTCGAGCCCGACGCCACCGAGAGCCGGGGCATCGGCCTGCGCAAGGTCGAGCTCGATGCTCAGCTCCACGAGCGACCGAGCGACGCAGACGACGCGCCTCATTGATCCCGACATGCCCCCGACAAAAACGCCCCCTGATCGTCGACGATCAGGGGGCGTTTTTTCGTGCTGCATGGTGCTCAATCTCTCCGAAGCTGCGACGAGCCTCTGGAGGGACTCAGCAGCCGCGAAGCGCCGTGCGCAGCGGCTCGTCCAAAAGCTCCCAGCAGCCCTGATAATCAAGCCCGGCCACGCATTGCGTCGCCGCGCCGCAGCTCGCGTAACACGCCTCTTCCTGCGGCAGGAACCCGTTGAGGCACGTAATCGCCTCCAGCATCTCCCCGCGATCGTTGAGCACCACCTCCTCGCAGCCGCTCATATCGTGCGAAAACACCTCCACGCACTCCTCCACGCTGGAGAAGGGCTCGCTATCGCACTCGCAGCTCGCTTGCGTCACCGCAGCCACGCCTTCGCCGTAGGTCTGGCGCGCCTCATCGAGCATCCCCACGGTCACCGGCGCCTCACCGGGCATCGTGATGGCCGCGAGCGCCCCTTCAAAGGTCGCGGGATCTTCATAGCGCAGCCAGAGCGCGGTGGCGCCGTTGGGGATCGCAAAGAGCGCAGTGCAGCTGACCGTCTCCCCCGGCGCAGCGAGCGCTTCGGGGCTTTCCGCGGCGCACCCGCCTTCGAGCGAAGCTCCCAGGGTCAGCGCCTCAACCTGGGCCTCACCCTCGGTTGTGGTGATCTCCAGGGCAAAGCCCTCCACCACCATCCCCACCTCCGAGGTCACCCCCACATTCTCCAGCGTGGCATCGACCTTCAAAAAGACCTCTCCGGCCCCCACCGCCTCCTCGCCAACCCGATACGCATAGCTCGCGGGTGCAGCACTCAAAACCACCCCGCTCTCCTCCCCGCCGCCATCTTCAACATCGGCGTCCCCGTCGGCGTCGGCATCCTCCTCAACGTCGACCTCATCGTGAGCGTCGGCATCATCACCGGCATCATCCTCGCCACCATCCTGCTCCACCCCACTATCGGGCTCAGCGGTTGGAGCGGGCTCATCCGTCGAGCACCCCACAACCCACGCCGCCGCCAGCATCATCACCATCACACGCTTCAACATCGTCTCCCTCACAGGCTTCACATCACGCGTCATTTCCATCGCATACGCCCGATCTTTACCACCTCCCCCACCGACTCGCCATCCGCCCCCCGACGCGGCGCCCCGCCGCAGTTTTAACCAACTTTCGCGATGCATGATCGTATGGCCCCAAACCAAACCCTGGTTCTGCCCCTCGGACGTACGTATTCTTGACGCATCGCCAGCATCCCACCACCTCCACCGCCGCCCGGACGCCGCCATGCATCCCTCCCGCACGCGCCAGCACCGCACCTCACCTCCGCCGCCCCCGGGCCATGCCCTGCTCATCCACACCCCGGTGGCCGGCCTGCGTTTTCATGAGTTCGAGCTGGCCGCGTTTCCTCTGGATCTCGGCCAACGCCTGCGCGTGGTCCGCGAGCCCGACAACCCCTACGACACCCGCGCCACCGCCCTCTACGCCGGAGAGCGCCGCATCGGCTACCTTCCTCGCCGCCTCAACAAAATGCCCGCGCGCCTGCTCGACGCCGGCTGGCCGCTCATCGCCCGCATCGAACACCTCAGCACCGGCTACAGCGATCGCGGCCCCGCCCACACCCGCGTCTCCCCCCACGCCTACCCCCGCGCGATGGAGATCATCATCGCCCTCTTCATCCCGCTGCACGCTCAGGGGCGATCCTGACGGAGGTTGTTTTCGAGCGCGCGGGCGCGATTCTCCATCGCGCGCTCGACCCGCTCGATGGCTGGCGAGTACTCAACATGCTCCTGCAATGCAGCGAGCGCCGTCTCCCAGGCTCTTTTGCGTTGTTCCAAAAGACGCTCAAGCTCTCGCGTCGCCAGCGCGGGGCGCATATCCCAGCCCTCAGCGAGCGCTTCAAAATGACGTGGTCGCAAACGATCTGCGCTGACTTCGCCATCCACAGCCATCGCCAGCCCCGTATGCAACCCCTCAATCGCCCGGGTGCATACAAGATCATAAAAGGGCGCAAGACGAGGACCGCTGGGTGCGTAGAGCAGCGAGAGATTTTTGGCATGCCCATCCGCGTTGCCGCTCAATGCGTTGAAGATCACCCATCGAAGCAAATTGAGCAGATCCTTTGCAGCTTGCGTCGACACCTCACCTAAACACCTACCGATCTCCAGCAGCGTGGGGCCCCCTTCGCTCTGGTATTTGCGATGCCGTGACATACCGAAGACCTGACAAAAATCCTCTTGATGAAGACGCACCGTCGCCCCGTCGAACTCACGCCGGTCATAACGCTCCACGACCAAAAATGGCGTGCTCGCCCCTACGTCCAGGTCGACATGACAGACCGGCAGCCCCAGCGCGGAGGCAAAACGCATCGTCAAAAACTCGTTCACCGACAGATGCCGAAACCTCAAAGAGTCGAATTTTAAGATATGGGTGCTCGCCTCGTGACTTGCCGGCACCACGTAGTGTTCCCCCTCCCGAATGCACGCCATTTTGTGCTGGGCGCCGTCTCATTCATACCGCGACTCACCCCAGTACCGGCTCTGCTCATGGTGTCGGCCCAACACCATCACATCGAGCCCCGCGCGGCTGAGCAGTCGCAGCACCAACCCGATTTCCGCGCTCTCTTTGCCGCGCTCAACCTCCGAGAGAAAGCGCACCCCCACGCCGCACACATCGGCAAACTCCTGCTGGGTCAACCCCTGCGACTGACGCGCCTCCCGTATCCTCGCCCCCAACTCCGCCACGCTATGTATCGGCTCTTGCTTCTTCATCACGCTCCTCCATTGCGTTGGCACGCAACCCGGGAACGCACCACCCGGCGATGATGCAACTTTCCCGTTCGGGAAAATTAGCAACGCCACGTCCTCCCATCAACACAATCTTCCCGTTCGGGAAAAACCGCTGCGAAGTCCCCCCTTTCTCATCATAATCTTCCCGCTCGGGAACATCCCCCCCTTCTTTTTGCCGATCTCTGTAGCATCTTCCCGCTCGGGAAAACGCCCCCCCCCGAGCTCCCCCCAATCCCCCCTCAAACCTCACTCACACCGGAACGCGCAGTAGAGCTGCGCCTCCCCCTCCGGGGTCTCCTCGCGGCAGCGCAACCCCACAAAATACGCCAGCGGGTCTTCGGCGAGCACCGAGCAGGGCTTGCCTTCGATCTCTTCCCGGGTCGTTGCCTGGCTCACCGATCCGGGCAGGGGACCGGTCCGGGACGACGAGATTCCCTCGTGCAGCCACCCCGACTGATTATCGTAGGTGAAGGGACGCGCCCCCACATACACCAGCTCATACGGGCAGCTCAGCACGCAGCTCTGGCCAGTGGTCGCCGGCATCTCTTCTTCGCAGAAGTCCGGGTGCGCCCTGTCCCCGGTATCACGCTGGCAGCGGACCTGCCGCTCCCCGGTGCCTCCCGGATTGACCGTGTCCTCACACACCACGCCGGTGCACTGCCAGGGGGTGGTGTGCCAGGCGATCTCATGCTCGGGGCTGGCGCAGTACCCCCAGAAGCGAACCTCGGCCACCTGAACCCGCGCCACCAGGGGTGAGTCCGCCTCAAAGATCACGCCGTAGGCCACGTAGTCCGAGGCGGTGGGGAGCTCCTCGGGCGAAAACACCACCGGTCCCTGCGCCTCAAAGGGCCGGGTCGCCAGCGTGTACCAAAAACTGGAGGCCGCCTTACGCCCCACCAGAACCGCCTGACCGCTGCCCCCTTGCGGAAAGCTCACCTCGTCATAGAGCAAAAAGCTATCGGTAGGGGGATGCACCTCCACGCCCTGCAGACGCATCTCGCAGCGGAACTCTTTGTAGAGCAGAGGTTCCTTATCAAGGTTCTCATAGATCGCGGTCCAGGCCGACTCCGACGGGGGCTGCGATACCACCCCGTCAAACGCGGCACTCAAACGCGTGTCGAAGGTGCCATCGCTCACCCCCACCTCGGGCCCGAGCAAAAACTCCGAGTCCTCATCGCCCGCGTCGGCGTCCTCGCCGGCATCCACATCCTCGCCGCCATCGGCGTCCTCGCCGGCATCCACATCCTCGCCACCGTCGGCGTCCTCGCCGGCATCCACATCCTCGCCACCGTCGGCGTCCTCCCCACCCCCGACGTCCTCCACGGGATCACCGACATCAAACCCGGCATCCTGAGTGCGTCGCGGCCCCCCATCCTCACCGCAGGCGCTGGCCAGCACCACGGCCAGCATCACAAGCCCATGCGTCCATTTCATCTGCGTCCACTTCATCCATGCTCCTGCGCGTCATCATGTTCGGCACTGACACCTCATCGCCTCAGCGCGCCCCTTTTCTCCGGGGTTCTGCCCCCCTATAGCGCTGATCGCCCCATAAATAAAGGACCTGAGGCCCTTCCACACAGAGGACTACAGATCCGGAAAAAAATGCGCTAAGGTGCCGCCCATCACGTCATTTTTGACGCTCCCACGACCGCGCAGCCATAGGGGCTCTCGTGTCCAGAGCGTGACCTGTCGTACGACACACACTCGAGGTATCGAAGGATGAAGTCAGGCAATAAGAGAATCATTCGCCTGTTGGTTTGTGCCCTGTTTGCTGCTGGCGCGGTCGCCTGTGGCGGCGAAGTCCAGCAGGGGGATCCCGGCCCCGAAGGCCCGCAGGGTGAGCAGGGCCCCCAGGGCGACAAGGGGGAGCAGGGTGAGCCCGGCACCGATGGTCAAGACGGCCAGGACGGCGCCGATGGCCAGGACGGCGAAAACGGCCTCAACTCGCTGATCCTCACCGAAGAGCTGGCGCCGGGCGATGTCTGCGCCAACGGCGGCGTGGCCATCTCCACCGGCGTCGACGCCAACGAAAACGGCACCCTCGACGAAGACGAGATTGCCGACACCCAGAACGTCTGCAACGGCGTCGACGGCTCGCTCCTCTGCGACGAGGCCCTGGCCATCACCGACATCACCGGCCTGGACCAGCGCTTTTTCGCCGGCAATGCCAGCGATCCGGTCACCGTGGAGACCAATGGCGAAGGCACGCTCAACCTGAGCTTTGTCGGCCTGGGCGCTGAGTTCGACGTCTCGGCCGGCGACGGCACCTTCACCATCACCCCCGAAGACATCGTCGAAGATGGCGAGGGCCTTGAGTTTGTGCTGGTCGCCAATGGCGAGTGCGGCACGGCGGTGGCCAACATCTCCATCGACGCGGTCGAAGCGCCGGTGGCCAACATCCGCCTGGTCCACCTCTTCGAAGACGCCGGAGAAGTCGACGTGGCACTCACCGGCACCACCGAGGCGCTGGCCACCATCGACTTCGCCACCGCCGAAGGCCCCCTGGAAGTCGATCCGGGCAACTACAGCTTCGACCTGATCGCCGAAGATACCGTCGCCGGCACCACTGCGGCCGCCGACTTCGCGCTGGGTGGCTCCTACACGGTGGTCGCCTACAGCAACGCCGGCGCGCTGGACTTCCTCATCATTGAAGACGACGTGCTGACGAAGCCGGCCGCAGGCAACTTCCGCCTGCGGGCCATCCACGCCGCCGACGGCGTGGGCAACGTCGCCATCAGCACCGGCGCCGACGAAGCCTCCACCGCTGAGCTCGTCGCCGGCCTGGCCTTCGGCACGGCATCTGCTGCCACCGACCTGGCTACCGGCGTGGAATTTGTGCAGATCGACTCGGCCGGCACCCTCTTCGACTACGTCGGCTTCTCGGTGGCGACCTTTGCTGACGGCGCCATCGCCAACGCCTTCGCCTTCATGATGGGCGGGGAGCCCCACATCTTCGTCCAGCAGCTGGGCGATGCCGGCAGTGATGCCATCCTCATCCCCGGCCTGGAGACCCTGCCGGTCTCCATCGGCGCCGACCTGCTCAACGCCACGGTGCGCACCGGTGGCGATGCCGAATGGTCTGTCACCGACGAAGACGTCAGCGCTGGCAACTTCGCCGCCCGCAGCGGCGACATCGGCGACAGTCAGTTCTCCTGGATTGAGGTGACCGTAGAGTTCACCGAAGCAGGCATCTTCGCCTTCGATTGGAAAGTCAGCTCCGAAAACCTGAGTATCAACGGCAATCTCTACGATGGCCTGGCCTTCTGCGCCGACATCGACGCTGCCGAAAACTGCAACTCCGACGTCTCCGACGCCGAGCTCGGTGGCACCCCGGCTGACTTTGCCAACTACACCTACGAAGTCGAAGCGGCGGGCACCTACACCTTTGCCTGGGTCTACGAGAAGGATAGCAGCGTCTCCAACGGTCTGGACCGTGGGTGGCTCGACAACCTGACCTTCACCCCCGGCCTTCCCTGATCGCTGTGGAGCATACGCTCACGCGATCGAAGCAGCCGCCGGCGCCTCCCCTCTTTACGGCGGAGGCGCCCGGCCTCAAAGGGACGATGAAGACCTAATTTCTGGAGTACCTACGCTATGAACACATCTCCATCCTATAAACTCCGCCTGCTCCTCTGCGCGGCCCTGACCACCGGCGCACTCGCCTGTGGCGGCGCCGAAGCCGAGCAAGGCGCTCAGGGCCCCCAGGGCCCGGTGGGTGAACAGGGCGAGCCTGGCGAAAGCGGGCAGCCCGGCGAAGACGGCGAAGACGGACAACCCGGCAACGACGCAGAGCCCGGCGAAGACGGCGCAAACTCGCTTGTCCTCACCGAAAACGTGGAGCCCGGCGATGTCTGCGCCAACGGCGGCGTTACCGTCTCGGTGGGCATCGACGCCAACGGCGATGACGTCCTGGGCGAAGCCGAAATCGACGCCTCCGAGACCATCTGCAACCAGAACGACGCCGTGCAGGACATCTGCGACGAAGCCTTCGCCATCACCGGCATCTCCGGCGCCGATCAGGCCCTCTATCTGGGCCGGGAAAGCGACCCGATCACCGTGGAGACCAACGACGACGCCAACCTCACTCTGGCCTTTGTCGGTGGTGCCACGCTGGAGCCCACTCTCACCTCCAACACCACCTTCACGCTCACCCCACAGGAGCTGGGTGAAGGCCAGCGGATCACGCTGGTGGCCGCCGGCCAGTGCGGCACCGAAGTAACCCAGCTCTCCTTCGCCGAGATCGAAGCGCCCGTCGCCACCCTGCGCCTGGTCCATCTCGTCCCCGGCACCGGCGAGCTCGACATGACGCTCACCGGGACCTCCGAGCTCCTGGCCGTCGCCGACTTTGAAGAGACCGATGCCCCGATGGCCCTGGACCCGGGCACCTACAGCTTCGACCTCCATGAGGGCGACACGCTGGTGGGCACCACCGATCCCTACGACTATGCGCTGGGCGGCTCCTACACCGTGGTGGCCTACAGCAACCAGGGAGCGCTGGACGTCATGATTCTGGAAGATGACGTGCGCACCGAACCGGCCGACGACGCCTTCCGCGCGCGCTTCATCCACAGCGCGGAACTTGCCGGAACCGTCACCATCAGCGCCGGCCCCGATGCAGATAGCCTCAACGCGATCGCCGCCGGCGTGCCTTTTGGGGATGTTGGCAGCTTCACCGATTACCTCGGTGGCCTGGGCGCGCTGCAGATCGACTCCGGCGGCACCCTGCTCACCTACGACACCGGCGTGAGCAGCGCGCTGACGGCCGGCGACATCGCCAACGTCTTCGCCTACCAGACTCAGGGCGGCAATGTGCGCCTGCTCATCCAGCAGCTCAACACCACCGCTGGCGAGACGTCCATCCTGAAGGCCGCCGGCGCCCGCACCCCCCTCTTCGATTTTGAAGACGGCACGCTCCCCACCGAGTTCACCCACAGCGGCGACCTGGGCTGGGAGATCGAGAGTGACCCCAATGTCAGCCTGGGCGACCACTCCCTGGTCAGCGGCCCGATCGACCACAACTCTCGCAGCGAGCTGGAGATCGAACTGGAGTTCACCGAGCCCGGCATCTTTATGTTCGACTGGAAGGTCAGCAGTGAGAGTAACTACGATCCCCTCTTCTTCTGCGACTACGACGCTGCCAGCTGCAACCCCTACTACCCCAACTTCGCGGCGCGCACTTCGGGTGAAAAGGACTGGGCCCCGGTCTCCTACGAGATCCCCGCCGCCGGCACCTACACCTTCTCCTGGGTCTACCGCAAAGACATCTCCAATTCCTTGGGCGAAGACCGCGGCTGGATCGACAACCTGAGGTTTGAGCAGCCCGAGCCCTCGCTGCTCTGATAACCTGGCCCGGCCCGCTTGCGGGCCGGGCCCTCAAACCCCACCAAAAAAGCCCCGCGACGCCAGGCGTCGCGGGGCTTTTTTAGGTCTGGAACCTCACCTTATTGGGCGGCAGCCCACGTGCGAACCTCGTCTCAAAGCGGCCTACCGCTCACGACGATCGGCCCCTTCTCTAACGCTGAGCGCCCCACAATGAAACAACCTGTAACAGGCCCTGACAGCGTACTACAGATCCGAAAAAAAATGCGCTAGGGTGCCTGCCCATCACGTCACTTTCGACGCTCACACGATCGCGCAGCCATAGGGGCTCCCGTGTCTGGAGCGTGACCTGCCGTACACCCCACTACCCGAGGTATCGAAGGATGAAGTCCGGTTACACAAGGAATATTCGCCTGTTGATCTGTGCCATGTTTGCCGCTGGCGCCGTCGCCTGTGGCGGCGAAGTCCAGCAGGGTGACCCCGGCCCCGAAGGTCCTCAGGGCGAAGAGGGCCCTCAGGGCGAACAGGGGGAGCAGGGTGACCCCGGCACCGATGGTCAAGACGGGCAGGACGGCGCCGACGGGCAGGATGGCGCCGAGGGCCTGACCTCGCTCTTCGTCACCGAAGAGCTGGCGCCGGGCGATGTGTGCGCCAACGGCGGCGTGGCCATCTCCACCGGCGTGGACGCCAACGCCAATGGCGAGCTCGACGAAGACGAGATCGCCTCCACCGAAAACATCTGCAATGGCACCGATGGCACCGCCCTCTGCAACCAGCCGCTGACCATCACCGGCATCACCGGCCTCGACCAGCTCTACTTTGAGGGCGTGGAGAGTGCCCCGATCACCGTGGAGTCCAACGCCACCGGGCCAATTTCGTTGAGCTTTGTCGGTGAGGGCGCCAGCTTCACCCCGGCCGCCGACGGCACCTTCACCGCCACCCCCGACGAGGTGGGTGAGGGCTATGAGTTTATGCTCGTCGCCGCCGGCGAATGTGGCACGGCCATGGCCCACATCTCGATCGCCAGGGTCGAAGCTCCCGTCGCCACCCTGCGCCTGGTCCACCTCTTCCACGGCGCCGGCGAGCTCGACATGGTGCTCACCGGGACCGCCGAACTGATGGCCGTCGCCGACTTTGAAGAGACCGATGACCCGATGGCCGTCGATCCGGGCAACTACAGCTTCGACCTCTATGAGGGCGATACCCTGGTGGGCACCACCGATCCCTTCGACTTTGCGCTGGGCGGCTCCTACACCGTGGTGGCCTACAGCAACCTGGGAACGCTGGACTTCATGGTTCTGGAAGATGACGTGCGCACCGCGCCGGCTGACGGCTCCTTCCGCACGCGCTTCATCCACGCCGCCGAAATCGCCGGCGACATCGCCATCAGCGCCGGCGCCGATACGGACAACCTCAGCGAAATCGCCGCCGGCGTGTCCTTTGAAAATGTCGGCGACTACGCCGACTACGTGGCCACCGTCGCCGCCCTGCAGATCAACTCCGGCGGCACCCTGCTCACCTACGACACCGGCGTGAGCAGCGCGCTGACGGCCGGCAACATCGCCAACGCCTTCGCCTACGAGACCCAGGCCGGCAACGTGCGCCTGCTCATCCAGCCGCTCAACACCACTGCTGGCGAGGTGGCGATCCTGAAGGCTGCCGGCATCCGCACCACCCTCTTCGACATTGAAGACGGCACACTCCCCACCGAGTTCACCACCAGTGGCGACCTGGGCTGGGAGGTCGAGAGCGACACCGCCTTCACCCTGGGCGACCACTCCCTGGTCAGCGGTCCGATCTCCGACAACCAGCGCAGCGAGCTGCAGATCGACCTGACGTTCGCCACGCCCGGCACCTTCTCCTTCGACTGGAAGGTCAGCTCCGAGGATGGCTCCTATTTCTTCGATGGACTGGTCTTCTGCGACTCCGCAGCCGCCAGCTGCAGCCACAGCTCCGGCTACATCGACCGCATTTTCCGTGAGCAGGACTGGGCCCCCGTCTCCTATGAGATCCCCGCCGCCGGCACCTACACCTTCTCCTGGATCTACCGCAAAGACAGCAGCGGCGCCGACGGCGAAGACATGGGCTGGATCGACAACCTGAAGTTTGAGCAGGCCGAACCCTCGCTGCTCTGAGGGCACGCCAGCCTGCCGGGCCCCTTCCTTGTTCCCGGGCCCCGGCAGGCCTCCTTCAGGAATCCATTTAAATGATCGATGTTACGGAGTGATCGACTTATGAAATTCCCCCAAACCTACAGCATCCGCCTGCTGCTTGGCGCGCTGCTGGCCAGCGGCCTGCTGGCCTGCGGCGGCGACGAAGCCGAACAGGGCGTCATGGGCCCCGCCGGTCCTGCTGGCGAGCAGGGTGAGCCCGGCGAACAGGGCGATCCCGGCGAGCCCGGAACCGACGGCGTGGATGGCAGCGACGGGCAGAACGGCCAGGACAACACCCTCAACTCGCTGGTGACCACCGAGACGGTAGAGCCTGGCGAGGTCTGCGCCTACGGTGGCGTCATCGTCTCCACCGGCCTCGACGCCAACGAAAATGGCGAGCTCGACACCGACGAGATCGCCGCCAACGAAACCATCTGCGCCGGCGAGCCCGGCCCGGAGCTCTGCGACGAATCGCTGGCCATCACCGGCATCAGCGGTCTGGAACAGGACTACTATACGGGCATCGAGAGCGCCCCGATCACCGTGGAGACCAACGCCACCGAGGGCATCTCGCTGGCGTTCATCGGCCAGGGCGCAAGCTTTGAAGCAGCGGCCGACGGCACCTTCACCGCCACCCCCAACGAGGTGGGCGACGACCTGCGCTTTGTACTCGTCGCCGCCGGTCAGTGTGGCACCGCCGTGGCCAACTTCACCCTGACCCGGGTGGACCAGGCCATCACCACCCTGCACTTCGTGCACCTCGACGAGGGACTGGGCCCGGTCGAGGTGATGCCCTCCGGGAGCACCACCTCCCTGACCTCTCTGGAATTTGGCAACTCCGAAGGAGCCATCGACCTGGAGCCGGGCACCTATAGCTTCGACCTGATCGACAACGGCACCCTGGCGGCCTCCACCCCTTCCTACGACTATGAGCTGAACAAGGCCTACACCGTGGTGGCCTACCCGGCTACGGGGGGGCTGAGCTTCCTGATCCTGGAAGACGATCTCACCGCCGCCCCGGCCGACGCCTTCCGAGCCCGCTTCATCCACACCGCGGAACTCGCCGGCAACATCGCCATCAGCGCCGGCCCCGATGCGGATAGCCTCAGCGAGATCGCCACCGGCGTGCCTTTTGAGGATGTCGGCGACTTCACCGACTACCTCAGTGGCCTGGGCGCGTTGCAGATCGACTCCGGCGGCACCCTGCTCACCTACGCCACCGGCGTGAGCCGCGCGCTGACGGCCGGCGACATCGCCAACGTCTTCGCCTTCCAGACTCAGGCCGGCAACGTGCGCCTGCTCGTCCAGTACCTTCACACCACCGCTGGTGAGGAGGCCACCCTCAAGGCCGGCGGCGCCGTCCTCTTCGACTTTGAAGATGGCATCCTCCCCCCCGAGTTCATCTCCAGCGGTGACCTGGCGTGGGAGGTCGACAGCGACCCCAACGTCACCCTGGGCGACCACTCTCTGGTCAGCGGCCCGATCGGCGACAGCTCCCGAAGCGAGCTGGGGATCGACCTGGAGTTCACCGAACCCGGCACCTTTTCCTTCGACTGGAAGGTCAGCTCCGAGCCGAGGGGCGCGAGCTTCTACGACGGGCTGATCTTCTGTGACGCCCTTGCCGCCGACTGCACGCCCTACCCCCCCAGCAACAAGGCGCGCCTTGAAGGTGAAGAGGACTGGACCACGGTCTCCTACGAGATCCCCGCCGCCGGCACCTACACCTTCTCCTGGACCTACCGCAAAGACATCTCCAATTCCGTGGGCGAAGACCGCGGTTGGCTCGACAACCTGAGTTTTGTGCCGCCGGAGCCCTCCCTGCTCTGATGGCCTCCTCATCCCGACGGCTTCAGCCGTCGGGATGAGGTACCCCACAAAAAAGCCCCGCGACGCCTGGCGTCGCGGGGCTTTTTTACTACGCCATGAGCAGCTGTTGATGTCGATGGCGGCGAAGTTGAGAGCGTCTCAGGCAAGGCGCAAAACTTAAGGCGATGCTTCAGCATCGTCGAGGCTTTGCAACGCTTCCCGAGGTGCTCCCAACGCAGCCGACACAGCGTCAACGATAGCTCACGGCGTAATAAGTCTGGAACCTACACCTTATTTGGTGGCGGCCCACTTGCGAATCTCGGTGCGGAAGTGCTCATCGGCCGCCTCGGTCCAGCTGAAGTTCTCGCGGATGTACTTCACCGTCGCTTTCTCAATGTCGGTGTAGCTGTCGCCGTCTTTGACCGCCTCCAGAAGCTGGTCGGCGTCGGCCTTGGAGAGTCGCCCATCGCCCTGACCGGCGGTGAGCTTTTCGGCCAGCTCCAGCAGCGCGCGGTCGTACTTCTTGCCATCGATTTCTTTGTAGTAGGACATCGTTTACTCCTTGGATCATGACATCAGAAGAGGGGACTCATCCCGCAAAGGGGCCTCCCTTGTACGTGCTCCGGCGTCCGGGAGCAATCACTCATCGCCCCGCGCCCCTACCTGCACAAGCCGGCGGGAATAGGTTCGGCTCCCCCTGCCATTGACTTCTACTACAGGCGCTCGTAGTTATACGACGACACCCTGGCACGCCCCTGATTTCCCCCCGGCCCCACCCGAGCAGACGCCATGAAAGGTATCCGAATCCGACCGGAACAAGACGGCCTACGCACCTCGCTCTTCGATCTCGAAGCCGAGATCATGGAGATCGTCTGGGACAAGCGCTGGACGGAGTTCGCGGTGGCCGACGTGCTCGCGGTGTTGGAGGGGCGACGGGAGATCGCGTACACCACGGTGATGACGACCGTCTCCCGGCTCTACAAAAAGGAGCTTTTGCATCGGCACAAAGAAGGCCGACGCTACGTCTACGCCCCGGCGATGAGCCGCGCGGAGTTCATCGCCGCGATGACCCGGGAAGTGCTCAACAGCCTGCCGCCGGTCGGGCAAGATACCGCCTACGCCTTGCTGGTCGAGCGGGTCTCCCAGGCCGACGACGAGGAACTGGAGCGCCTGGAGGCGTTGATTCGCCAGCGGCGCAAGGAGCGCGATGCCTGAGCTCCTCTTTCCCATCGCCGCGCTCACGCTGACCTTTGGCGTGCTCATCCCCGCGCTCACCCTGATCAGCCGCCGGGTGCTGGCCCGGCGCCGCCGCACGCTCTCCTGGACGGAGTTCGGCTCCAACACCACCTACGCCTGGCTGGTCGCGCCCACGCTGTTGCCGCTGATCTGGCTGCTCTCCTCCGCGTTGCATCAGGCCGAACCCTCCAGCAGCCCCCGGATCTGCCTTCATGATCACGGGGCCTCGACCATCTGCGCCGACAACGCGATGCTTTTGGGCGCCCTGCTGATCGGCCTGAGCGCCTGGATCGTCCGGGTGATCTGGCAGGCCTGGCCTCGCCATACGCTGGACCGCCTCCCGGCGACCGACCCGCGCATCGGGCGCATTCAGCGCCTGATCGCCCGGGAGCCCGGCCTCCAGGCGATGCGCGTGGTGGTGGTGCGCGATGCCGAAGAGCCCCTCTTCACCCAGGGCTTTTTGCGCCCACAGGTCGTGTTGGACCGCAGCTTCATGGACGACGCCGACGACGCGATGCTCCACGCGGCGCTGCTTCACGAAGCCGCGCACATTCGCTGGCGAGACACGCTGCGCTACCTGCTCAGCCGCGTCTGCCTGGGGCTCAACCCGGCCGGCGCGCTGCTGCGTGCCGATCGCGATCACTGGCGCGCGGCCCGCGAGGCCCTCTGCGACAGCGAGGCCGTGCACATGGGCGGCCAGCCCCTGGCGCTGGCCCAGGGCCTGGTGCGCGCGGCCCGTTTCCGCCGCGACACCGCCACGCTGAACTCGGCCGCCATGCTCTGCGGCCACCACTTGGCCTCGCTCAAACTGCGCCTGGCCATCTTGATGCAGGGCCCCACGCGCCCCGGACGCTCCCCGGGCTACGCGGTGTTGGCGCTGGGCATCCTGGCGGTCCTGGTGCTGCCTCATCTTGAGAGCTTCGATCTGCTTCACGCCTTCCACATGGGCGTGGAGCGACTTTACCCACCCTCGCGCTGATTGAGCCTTTGCCATGCCTCCTCTCTGGCGACATCTGCCTGCTTTTTTAACTACTATCGCAAGTAGTTTGTTATTAGCTTCCGTGGCTTCGGCATCCGATCCGGCGCTTCCGCCCACCGAGCGCTACGCCCCGGATGCGCCGCTTAAGCCCTACATCCCGGCTGGCGAGCCCGTGGACCCGGCGCAGGTGAGCACGCTCTCGCTCAACGCCCTTTTGGTCTACGCCGACCGGCACTCCCCACGCATCGAGAGCGCCCGCGCCCGGGCTGCGACCGTCGACGCGGAGCGCCAGCGGGCCCGGATCTTCTTTCCCGACAACCCCGAGCTCAGCCTGGGGCTGGGGCCCCAACGCTCCGCCGAGGGCGGAGGCACGGAGCTGGAGATCGCACTGGAGCAGCGCTTTGAAATCGCCGGCGAGCCCGGCCTGCGCCGCCGGGCCGCCGCCGACCGCCAGCGCCTGGCGGAGGCCGGCGTCGATGACGTGCGCTGGGAGGTCCATGTCGAGACCCATCGCCTCTTTGTCGATGTGCTCCTGGCCGAGGAGCGCACGCAGCAGGCCGAGCAATTTGTGGCCTTTGCCCGCACCCTGCGCGACATCGCCAGCCGTCAGGTCGAAGCCGGCGAGCTCTCGCCATTGAATCTGTTGGTCGCTGAAGCGGATCTGGCGCAGACCGGGGAGGTGTTGATCGAGGCCCGCCAGGGCGCCGAGGCGCTGCGCACGCAGCTGGCCGCCGAGATCGGTTGGCCCACCCTGAAGCTCCCGCCGATCCATGGCGAGCTCCCGCCGATCGTCGCAGCCCCCGAGCTCGACACGCTTCTGGCGTCGATGGCCCACCATCACCCCTCGGTGCGCATGCGGGAGCTGGCGGTGAGCGCCGGCCACAGCCAGCTGCGCCTCCAGGAGCGCGAGGCCTGGCCCGAGCCCACCCTGGGGCTGGTCTTTGGTCAGGAATCGGGGCCGGGAGCCGACGCCACCGCCCGCACGTTGATGGTGCAGCTGAGCGTGGGGCTGCCCCTGTGGCATCGCAATCAGGAGGGCCGGGCCCGGGCCCGGGCCGAGCTGGAGCTGGCCGATCGCCAGCGCGACGCCACCATCATCGCGTTGCGCCAGCGCCTGACCGATGCGACCCACGCGCTCAACGCCGCGGTGGAGCGCGTGGGCCTCTACGAGTCGGAGGTCGTCCCGCAGCTGGAGCAAAACCTCAGCCTGCTCCAGCGCGCCTATGAGCTTGGCGAGGTCGACATTCACCAGGTTTCGCAGACCCGTGAGCGCCTCCTCCAGGTCACGCGCCAGCACCTCGACGCCCGGCAAACCTACTACGAAAGCGCCGCCCTGCTCGAAGGGCTCGTCGGCACCAATATCTGGCCTCTGCACGAGGAGACACCATGACCCGGGCCCTCTACCGCCTCTGCTTGCTCATCACGCTCGTCGGCCTCCTCCACGGCTGCGACACCTCGGGGAGCCAGGCCCCCGGCGCTCCGTCTGCGCACGAGCACCCCGGAGAAGGCCCCGACGGGCATCGTGACCACGACCACGACGACCACGCCGACGAAGAGGCCCCGGGCCACGACGATCACGACGACCACGAGGGCCCCCGCATCGTCACGCTCTCTAAGGCCGCGCTGGCCCGCAGCGAGATCCGCACCGAGGAGGCCCGCACCGGCGCGCTGGGCGGGGGCCTGCAGGTCCCGGCCCGGGTGGCGTTCAACCCCGATCGCGTGGCCCATATCAGCCCCCCGCTCAACGGTCAGATCGCCAGCGTCGACGTCGCGCTCGGGCAAGAGGTCAGCGCCGGCCAGGTGCTCGGGCGCCTGCGCAGCGCCGAACTCGGCCAGATCCGCGCCGAGCTCAGCCGGGCCACCGCACTTTTGGAGGTCGCCGAAAAGCACCGCGATCGCCAGCGGCGCCTGCGCTCCGAGGGTATCAACTCCGAGCGCACCCTCCTCGACGCCGAGCTCAGCTATGAAGAGGCCCGCGCCGAGCACGAGGCCGCCCGCTCCCGACTCAGCGCCTTCGGGGTGCGCGGGGGCAGCGGCCCGGAGCTGGCCATCCGCAGCCCGATCGACGGCGTGATCATTGAGCGTCACGCCACCCGCGGCGAAAGCGTCTCCTCGGAGAACACCCTCTTTGTGGTGGCCGACCCCTCCCGGGTCTGGGTCATCGGCCAGCTCTACGAGCAGCAGCTCGCGATGTTGCGCCCCGACATGAGCGCCACGCTCAGCCTCAACGCCTACCCGGGCCGCACCTGGGAGGGGCAGCTCGATCTGATCGCCGCCGCGCTCGACGAGAGCACCCGCGCCCTCCCGCTTCGCGTGGAGATCAGCAACCCCGACGGGCTCCTGCGCCCGGGCCTCTTTGGCACCCTGCACCTGAGCGCCGACGCTGGCGAGGGCGCCACGGTGCTCGTGGCACGCGACGCGTTGCAGACCCTCGACAACCTGCCGGTGGTCTTTGTCCGGGGCGACGCCCCGGGCCAGTTCCTGGCCCGGCCGGTGACCCTGGGACGCGAGGGGCGCGAGTTTGTCGAGATCCTGGCCGGGCTCCCCCCGGGCACCCCCACGGTGGTTCAGGGCGCTTTTATTCTTAAATCAGAACTGATGCGTGGCGAGCTCGGCCACGGCCACGCACACTGAGGCTTCACCTATGGAACGCTTGATCGACCTGTGCATTCGGCACCGCTTTTTGGTCATCTTCGGGGTCTTGCTCCTGGGCGCGCTCGGGGTGCGCGCGGCCGGCGAACTCCCGGTCGACGCCGTCCCCGACGTCACCAACGTCCAGGTGCAGGTCCTGACCAACGCGCCCGCGCTGGGCCCGGTGGAGGTCGAGCAGTACATCACGATGCCGGTCGAAACCGTCATGAGCGGACTGCCCCGGGTTGAGCAGGTGCGCAGCCTCTCGCGCTTCGGGCTCTCGGCCATCACGGTGGTCTTTGAAGAAGGCACCGACATTTACTTCGCTCGCCAGCTCGTCTCCGAGCGCCTCACCCAGGCCCGCGAAGCCATCCCCCCTCAATACGGCAGCCCCGAGCTCGGCCCGATCTCCACCGGGCTCGGAGAGATCTACCAGTTTGAGGTGCGCGGCGACCCGATGTGCCCTCCGGGGCAGCCCGACACCCCGCAGTGCTACACCCCCATGGAGCTGCGCTCGATCCTCGACTGGTACATCGCCTTCCAGCTGCGCCCCATCCCCGGGGTGGTCGAGGTCAACCCCTTTGGCGGGGAGCTCAAGACCTACGAGGTGCAGGTCGACCCGGCGCGTCTCAACGCCCTGGGGCTGAGCCTGGGCCAGGTCTTCGAGGCCCTGGAGGCCAACAACGCCAACGCCGGCGGCGGCTACATCGTGCGCGGCGGCGAACAACGGGTCATCCGCGGCGAAGGCCTGATCTCGGGGCTCGAAGACCTGCGCCTGGTGCGGGTGGCCACCCGCGAGGATGGCACCCCGATCTTTGTGCGCGACGTCGCCACGGTCGACTTCGCCCCCATGGTCCGCCAGGGCGCGGTCACCCGGGATGGCCGCGGTGAGGTGGTGACCGCCTCGGTGATGATGCTGATGGGGGCAAACTCGGCCACGGTGTCAGCCGACGTGCACCAACGCTTAGAGGAGCTGGCCGCCGGCCTGCCCCCCGGGGTCACCATCGAGCCCTATTACGATCGCTCCGAGCTCGTCGATCGCACCGTGCGCACCGTGGCCACCAACCTCATTGAGGGCGGCGTGCTGGTGATCGTGGTCCTGCTCCTGATGCTCGGAAACCTGCGCGGCGGCCTGCTCATCGCGGCGATCATCCCCATCTCGCTCTTGATGACCTTCATCGTGATGCGCGTCTTCAACGTCTCGGGCAACCTGATGAGTCTGGGCGCCCTGGATTTTGGCCTGATCATCGACGGGGCCATCGTCGTGATCGAGAACATCTCCCGGCGCCTCTCCGAGACCCGGGCCCGGGGGGAAGAGGTCAAAAAGGTGGTGCGCCGCGCCACCGCCCAGGTGATCACGCCGGTGCTCTCGGGCTGCGCGATCATCATGATCGTGTACATCCCGGTGCTCACCCTCCAGGGCATCGAGGGCAAGATGTTCAAGCCCATGGCCATCGTCGTGCTGGCCGCCCTGGCCGCCGCGCTCCTGCTGGCCATGACCCTGGTGCCGGCGGCCTCCACCTGGCTCTTTCGCGGCGGTCTCAAAGAGAAAGAGCCCCCGCTGGCCCGCTACGCCCGGCGCCTCTACGAGCCGGCCCTGGGCCTGGCGCTGCGCTCCCGCACGCTGGTCCTCACCCTGGCCCTCTCGGCCATCGCCGCCGGCGCCTGGCTGGCCTCGACCATGGGGGCGGAGTTCATCCCGACCCTCGACGAAGGCGCCATCGCCATGCAGGCGGTGCGCCCCCCTTCGGTCTCGCTGGAGGAGTCGGTCCAGGCCACCGGCCGCATTGAGCGCACCCTGCTGGAGCGCTTCCCCGACGAGATCGACACCGTGATCTCGCGCACCGGCCGCGCCGAGATCGCCACCGACCCGATGGGCGTGGAGATCTCCGACATTTACGTGATGCTTCATCCCGAAGACGGCTGGCGCCGCGCCACCACCAAGGCCGAGCTGCTGCGGCAGATGGAGGCCACCCTGGAAGAGGAGGTCCCCGGCCAGAACTACTCCTTCTCGCAACCCATTGAGCTGCGCACCAACGAGCTGATCAGCGGCGTGCGCTCCGATGTCGCCGTCAACCTCTACGGCCCCGACTTTCAGGAGCTGGAGCGCACCGGGGCCCGTCTGATGGCCCTGCTCCAGAGCCTGGAAGATACCGCCGATGTCAGCGCCGACCAGGTCGCCGGGCTCCCCTCGCTGCGCGTCATCGTCGACCGGCCGGCCGCGGCCCGCTACGGCATCAACGCCTCGGAGATCCTCGACGCCGTGGCCGCCGTCGGCGGCCGCGAGGTCGGCACGGTCTTTGAAGGCCAGAAGCGCTTCTCGCTGCAGGTGCGCCTGCACCCGGAGGCCCGCGCCGACCTCGACCAACTGCGCCAGCTCCTGATCACCGCCCCCTCCGGCCAGCGTGTGCCCCTGGGCCAGGTCGCGCAGCTGGTGCTCGATGAGGGCCCGGCGGTCGTCAGCCGCGAAAACGCCCAGCGGCGCATGACCCTCCAGGTCAACGTGCGCGGCAACGATCTGGCCGGGTACGTCGCCCGCGCCCGGGCCCTCCTGAGCGCCGAGGGCGATCTGCCCCCGGGCTACTTCATCACCTGGGGCGGCCAGTTCGAAAACCTGGAGGCCGCCACCTCCCGGCTGGCCCTGGCGGTGCCGGCCGCCCTGCTGCTGATCTTTTTGCTTCTCTACACCACCTTTGGCTCGGTCCGCCCCGCCCTGCTCATCTACCTCAACGTGCCCATGGCCGCCGTCGGCGGGGTGGTCGCCCTGTGGGCGCGCGGCATGCCCCTGTCGATCTCGGCGGCCGTGGGCTTTATTGCCCTCTCGGGCATCGCGGTGCTCAACGGCGTGGTCATGGTCTCCACCATCCGCGAGCTCCAGCGCGAGGGCCTCTCGCTCTTCGACGCCTCCGAAAAAGGCGCCCGGCTGCGCCTGCGCGCCGTGCTGATGACCGCGCTGACCGACGGCATCGGCTTTTTGCCCATGGCCCTCTCCACCACCGCCGGCGCCGAGGTGCAACGCCCCCTGGCCACCGTCGTCATCGGCGGCCTGCTCAGCGCCACCCTCCTCACCCTCTTCGTGCTCCCGGTGGTCTACAGCTGGCTGGGCGAAGAACTCCCTCCCGAACCCTCCCCGACCGACGGGCCCGACGACGGGATGGCGCACATCTAAGCGGCCTCCTGCGCCCCGCCACTCCGGCGTTGACACGCGCGTAAGTCGCCCCCTAACGTCCCGGCCATGCTGGTGCTCCCCAGACCCCACCTCGGTGGCCCTGAAGGAGCTTAAAAGGGAATCCGGTTCAATGCCGGAGCTGCCCCGCAGCGGTACTTGAGAACGACCTCCACATTCAAAGCACTGGCCCCCTCAAAGGGCCGGGAAGCTGTGGACAGTAGGCCCGCGCCCCTTAAGACAAAGGGCGACCCGCTCATAAGCCCGAAGACCTGCCCGCATCGGAACGTGGAGAGCCATCCACGCTCTGTCTGACCTGGTCGCGCCGTGGGAGCGCCTCCGGTCCTCCTCAGAGAGCCTCTCTGTGCGGACCCCCTCCCTGTGCGTGCTCGTTATTCGCTCGCTTCCTTTCCCGGGGTCGTACCGATGGCAGGCCTTTCCCCCTCTTTACCACGCTCGCCAGTGCCCTCCCGGCGCTGACCGCCGGCCTGCCCCACCCCCTTCTCTGACTCTGAGGTGTCGGCGCCCGCAAGACGCCGGCCTCGCCGCCGCATTCTGTGGAGGTCTTCGATGTCCCCTCTTTCTTCTGCCCCGACCGCCCCGGCGCCCTCCAGCAGCGCCGCGCTCCTCAACGAGCTCAACACCTACGTGCTGGCCGAGCCCCATCCCTTTGTCGTCGATCTGGCGCGCTCCGAGGGCATGTACCTGGCCACGCTGGAGGGCGATCGCCTCTTTGACTGGGCCGGCTACTACGGCGCCAAGCTCATCGCCCACAACCACCCCGGACTCTACGAAGCGGAGTACACCCGGCGTCTGGTGGTGGCCGCCAACAACAAGATCGCCAACCCCGACTTCCTCACCCCGGAATGCCTCGAGTACTACCGCACCCTCCACCAGCTCGGCCCGCAGTGCATGCAGAACCCGGGGCTGGAGGTCTACGCGGTGAACTCCGGCGCCGAGGCCGTCGAAAACATGATGAAGTACCTGATCAACCTTCATCATCAGCGCCTGCTCTCCGAGGGTAAAACACCCCGGGCCCGGCGTTTTGTGTACTTCGATCAGGCCTTCCACGGGCGCACCGTCTTTGCCCTCAACGTCACCCGCGTCTCCCACGACCCGGTGATGACCAAAGACTTTCAGGGGTTGATCCCGGGCAACCTCCAGGTGCCCTTCCCCGCGCTCGACACCACCGAGTCCGAGGCCGAAACCCGCGAGAAGGTCGCGCGCTGCCTGACCATCCTGGAGAACCTCTTTGAGCATTACCGCGATGAGATCGTCGCGGTGATTCTGGAGCCCATCCAGGGGGCCGGCGGCCACCGGGTGGCCCCGCGCTCCTTCTTCCAACAGCTCTCCGAGCTCTGCCACACCCACCAGATCCCCCTGGCCTTTGATGAGGTGCAGACCGCCGGGGGCGCCACCGGAACCTTCTTCACCATCGACGGCTTCGATCTGCCCCACCCCCCGCAGGCCGTGGCCAGCGGCAAGAAGCTGGGCAACGGGGTGGTCTACATGCTCAACCGCATGGACGACCTGGGCGTGCTCGACTCCACCTGGGGCGGCACCCTGGCCGACATGGTGCGCTTTGTTCAGGAGTACGCCATCGTGCGCCGCGAAGGCCTGATCGAGAAGGTCCCCACCCTGGGAGCCCTGCTGGTGGAGACCCTCCAGGGGCTGGCCGAGCGCTTCCCGGAGCTGATGTACAACGTGCGCGGCTACGGCCTCTACCAGGGCTTCTCGATGCGCACCCCGGGACTCAAGCAGACGCTGATCCAGCGCGCCCGCGATCGCGAAAAGCTCCTGCTCCTGGGAGCCGGCGCCGACACCATTCGCCTGCGCCCCCACCTCCACGTCAGCGAGGAGGACATCCACACCCTGGGCGCGATGCTGGAGCGCCTGCTCACCGAGTTGAGCTAGCCCCGGGGGGCCGCGCAGCGCTTCCACCCGGTGATCAGCGCCCGCGCCGCCCGCTCCACCTCCTCGGCGGTGGTCGCTCGCCCCAGGCTCAGGCGCAGGGTGCCCGCGGCCTGCGCGGCGGGCACGCCCATCGCCAGAATCACCGCCGAGGCCCGGGTCTGCCCCTGATGGCAGGCCGAGCCGGTGGAGGCCGCCACCTCGGGGGTGGCCGCCAGCAGAGCGTCACCGCTGACCCCGTCAAAGCGCACGCTCAACGTGTTGGGCAGGCGCTCTTGCGGGTGGCCGTTGAGTCTCACCCCGGGGAGCTCCCGGCACAGGAGCTCAAAGAGCGTGTCGCGCAGCCGGCGCTGGCGCATGGCCTCGTGCTCCAGATCGTCCTGGGCCCGCGCGCAGGCCTCCCCCAGCCCCACGATCGAGGCCACATTCTCCGTGCCGGGCCTCAGCCCCCCCTCGTGCCCGGCCCCGACCATCAGCGCGCGCAGCGCCACACCCCGGCGCACGTAGAGCGCGCCCACCCCTTTGGGGGCGTAGAGCTTATGGCCGGCCACCGAGAGCAGGTCGACGCCCAGCGCGTTCACATCCACGGCCACCTTGCCCACCGACTGCGCCGCGTCGCTATGCACCAGCGCCCCGGCCCGATGCGCGTACTCGGCCAATTCGCCGATGGGCTGGAGCACCCCGGTCTCGTTGTTGGCGTGCATCACCGTCAAGAGCTCGGCGCCCCCCTTCAAGGCCTCGCGAGCCTGCTGCGGGCAGACCTGCCCCAGCGCGTCGACGCCCAGGCGATGCACCTCGGCCCCCTCCTCCTCCAGCACCGCAAGCGGACGGGCCACCGCCGGATGCTCCACACACGAGGTGACGATCCGGGCGCCGGCCCCCGGGCGAGTCACCGCTCCCCAGATCGCCAGGTGGTTGGCCTCGGTCCCCCCCGAGGTAAACACGATCTCGTCTGGCGAGGCCCCCAGCAGCCCGGCCACCTGCGCGCGGGCCTCCTCCACCGCCTGCTTTGCGCGTCGGCCGTACACATGGCCGCTCGACGGGTTGCCCCAGTGCTCCCGCAAATAGGGCAGCATCGCGTCAATCACCTCCTCGCGCAGCGGGGTGGTGGCGTTATGATCCAGATAGAGCGGTCGTTCCAAAGCGTCGTGCATCTCTCTCCTCGCGCGCAAAAAAGCCTCCCCGGGCGCCCGGTCCCGGGGAGGCGATCCATCCAGCTTGACCCGCGCCCCCCGGCCCTCAGGGCTGCCCGTCGGCCAGGGCCACCCGGGGCTCGGTCTGGAGCGTCTCGCGCATGCGCAGGGCCACCACCAGACCGGAGCCAAAGGTCAGCGCGGCCACCGCCAGCGTGGCCACCGAGAGCCCAAACGCGTCGGCCAGCACCCCGGCCAGCACCGCCCCCACCGCATACCCCATATCGCGCCAGAGGCGGTAGACCCCCACCGCGCTGGCTCGCCAGCTCGGGTGGGCCACATCGCCAATGGCCGCCAGCAGCGTGGGATACACCATGGCCGTACCCAGGCCCAGCAGCACCGCCCCCAGCGCGTAGAGCGCAAAGGTGCTCCCCAGCGCGATCATCACGATGCCCACGCCCTGGATCCACATCCCGGCCACAATCAGCCCCTTGCGCCCCACCTTATCCGACCAGGCCCCGGTAAAGAGCTGCCCCAGCCCCCAGACCGCCGGGTAGATCGCGGCCAGCGTGCCGATCTGCGCGATCGACATGCCGGCCGCCGCAAAGAGCAGCGGAAAGAGCCCCCAGGCCATGCCGTCGTTGAGGTTGTTGATCATCCCGGCCTGACTCACCGACGAGAGGTCGCGATCCCTGAGGCTGGTGCGCATCACCACCTCCCGGGCCGAGAGCTCTGCGTGGGGGCCCGAGGCGTTTGCCACACTCGCCGCCTCCTGAGCCACATGGTGCTTTGTCTCCCGCACCACCAGCACCGAGAGCAGCGTGCCCAGCACCACAAAGGCCACCCCCGGGTAGAAGGGCTCGGGGCGCAACCCGTACTCCGCGGCCAGAAACCCGGTGGCCAGCGCCGAGAGCGCCACAGCAAAATACCCGGCAAACTCGTTGAGCCCCATGGCCAGCCCCCGCTTGCGCGGACCGGCCAGGTCGATCTTCATGATCACCGTCGTCGACCAGGTCAGCCCCTGGCTGACCCCCAGCAGCACGTTCGCCCCCAGAATCCAGGCCCAGGAGGGTGCCCACATCAGCAAAAAGGGCACCGGCGCGGCCACCAACCACCCGGCCACCAGCACCCGCTTGCGCCCAAAGCGATCCGACCAGCGCCCGGCCATGTAGTTGGTCAGCGCCTTGGTCACCCCGAAGACCACGATGAACGAGAGGATCGCGCTGCGCGCGGCCAGCTCAAACTCCTCTTCGGCGATGGCCGGCAGGATGCTGCGCTCCATCCCGACCATCGCGCCCACAAAGGCGTTGACCAGCACCAACAACGAAAACTGCGCCAGGTTCTCACGCAACCCCAGCTTAACAGGCGGCGCCACACTCATCGCGCACCTCCACCCAGCAACACGGCATCCTGCACGCTCACCTCGCTGCGCCGCGCGTCATACCCCCGCGCCCGCAGGCGGCTCACCGCCTCCGCCGAAAAGGTGCAATAGGGCCCCCGGCAATACGCCACGATCGTGCGCCCCCGGGGCAGAGATTCGAGGCGAGTTTCGAGCTCCGAGAGGGGCATCGAGAGCGCCCCGGGGAGGTGCCCGGCCAGGTACTCATGCTCCGGCCGCACGTCGATCAGAGTGACCTCATCGGCCCGCAGCTTCTCGAGCAACGCCGGCCCATCCAGCGCCTCCAACCCCTCACCCCCCTCAAAGTACGCCCGCGTCAGCTCCTGCAACTCGCCAACATGATGCGCGGCCACCGCCTGGAGCTGCCTTAAGAGCCCGGCCACATCCTCATCGGCCAGGTGGTAGATGCGCTGCACCCCCTGGCGCTCGCTTCTCACCAGGTGCGCGCGCTTCAGCGCCTGCAGGTGGTGCGAGGTGTTGGCCACGCTCTGGCCCACCTCGCTGGCCAGCGCATCCACGCTGGCCGGCGCCTGCGCCAGGAGTTCTAGAATTTCGAGACGGGCCGGACTGGCGAGCGCTTTACCCACCCGGGCCAGGTGCCCGTAGGCGGCGTTTTTGAAGGTTCGTGCGGGACGGGGAGTCATGGAGGCCTCAGCGATTCAAGATTGTTCAAGCGAACACTTGAATAACAAAACCCCCGGCCTCTCCCTTCATTCCCGAACCCTGCTCCGTGCGACGCGGTGAGCCTCCGGAGGGGCTCCGAACGCTCTCCGGCGGCGAGCTGTCAGGAGGGAGAGGGCTTCAGTCGCAGGGCGCGTCGCTCAACCCCGACAACTCCACGTTCTCCGGACGCTCCTCCAGCTGGTCGATCAACGCCTCCACCTCACAGCGACGGAGGTTGGGCGTGTCATGCACCTCAATTCCCCAATGCGCCCGACGAAGATTTGGCCACTCCCCCAGGCTGGAGAGTTTGGGGTTGTCGCGAATCGAGAGCGAACGGATCTCTTCGACCGAATCCATGATATCGATCGACTCCAGATTCTCGTTGTACTGAATGGCCACAATCCCCGCCTCCCGGACCTTATGCAGACCTTCCAGGTGGATGATGCCGTCCATGCTGGTCAGAAAGAATCCGAAGCTATCACTAAAGTCGCCTGCCGGCCCCATAAACTCCAGATTATCAAACGCTTGAATCGTATCGATTCCATCCATTTGCTCCAGCTCTAAATAATTCACCTCTTTCAGTGCGCCAAACCCTTCGATTGTCTTCAACCTAAAGTTATTCTCAAGAACTACCACGTTTGAAAACTCAAGATTATCAAACCCCCGCAACGTATGCACATTGCGCAGACCGGAGATGTTCAAGCTCACCTCCACACGCTTGACCCACGAGAATCCCGTCAACTGCTCCATCTCACGAAGATCGGAAAAATATAAACTATACATTTGCTCACAGGCATCTTCACAAACGCTCGCGAGATCCTCGACACTATTAACCCTGATCCAGCTATCTTCATCAAGGTTGCAGTCTTGAGCCCCTTCCATACTGCACGCCTGTGGCACATCCTGAATGTCCGGATCACCACACCCCACCCCCACAAATATTAGCGCTGTTATCAACATCCCGTAATGCTTACAGATCATCTTCGTCTCCACACCTGCCGCATCTTAAAAGTGAACATCAGGAGCGAAGAGAGACGTACAAAATCTCCCTCGCCCCTGATGCTATCAGGCAACTCATGCCTCTTACATCAGCTCTGATTGTAGAGAACGCAGCGCGCCACGGCCTTCACCGGCTTATTCGGCGCGGCCCGAGCGATGAGCTGCCATTTGGTGCGTGTGGGGACGATTCGGACACGCGGAGCTCCCTCTCCTCAGGCCTGTTGAGATGAACCCTAACCCTTACGGGTTAATCTATTTTTGTAAACATGTATTTTGTAACTCATCGCCTTCCCCCCTTCTCTCTTCAAACCCTCGCCCGAGCCCGGCTCTTGAGTCCGCGGAGCTGACGGCGCACCGTGGTGCGCACCATCGCGCGCCAGTTCTTTAGATTCAGCGGCGCGAGCACCACGAGCACATCGCCCTGTCCGTAGCCCGGGTTCTGCTCGTGGAAGTAGCGCACGTGCGCCGACGCCAGCTCCTGCGAGCCGATCGGGGCGACCTCTCCGCGGAGGTGTTTGGGCACCGTGCCGATCCATTCGCCCCCGGGCCCCGGGCGCACGTTCTGGCTGTAGCGCTCGGCCACCCGGCGCATCAGCTCGCGCTCGGTCGGCGGCGTGGCCTGCTCGTAGCGGGGCCAGAAGGTCTGGTAGGTGCGGGGCAAGAGGAGGTAGCTCTTGTAGCTGAACACGGCCATCGCCAGATCGATGGGGCAGCGCGGGTACCCGAGGCGCGCCTCCAGAAAGTAGACCATCACCACGGCCTGGAGCACGTTGCGCCCTCGGAAGCGGGGCTCCAAGAGGGCGTTGCCCGGGTAGAGCACCACCCGGCGGCGGCCCGCCACCTCGAAGAGGCGCACGTCCATGGTGCCCACCCCCACCAGGGGGCCGCCCGCGCGCTCGCGCACCAGGATCACGTCGCGCATCACCTCAAAGCCGGCGTCGATAACCTGGCGGCTGCCCTCGATGTAGCGGCTGGCAAAGATGTAGATCTCGTCGCGATCGGCCGGCGTCAGGTCGGCGGCACGGCGCAGCTCCAGACGCAGGCCATTGAGGCGCAGGATTTTTAGGCGCATCGACACTCCTTAAGCCCCGATGCCCCGGGGCAGACCTTTTGTGGATGAGCGGCGTCCCTTGTACGACGTCCCGGGCAAGAGCGGACGCATGTTACATCGACGCGGCCGGGCCACGCCCCGGCGCGCGGCGCGCGGCGCCACACAGCAGACATCCGCTCGAACTCAGGGCGTACTAGTCGATGCGCGCCGGACACCACAAGCGCAGCGCACCGGCCAACGCTCAGGCCGGGTCGGCGCCGAGGGGCTCGCAGGGGACGAAGTCCTCAAACCCCTGACGCAGCCGGGCGATGCCGTAGCCGCGGTTGATGTAGACCAGGTGCACCCCGTTGGACTTGCCCGCGGCCTCGGTGACCTGGTCGCTGATCTTATGGCTGACGAAGGCCGTGAGCAGGATCACCACATCGACGCTCCCCTGCTGCATCCGCCCCGCCAGCGCCTGCACCTGCCGCACATTCTCCCCGCCGTTTACCGTAATCCACTCAAAGCTCGCCGGCTCAAAGATCTGCTCAATGCGCGCCTGGGCCCCGGGGCGGCTGTCGCCTCCGACCATCACCACCCGCGAGCGCCGGATCGCCTCGCGCCAGGGCCAGTCCGGCGGCAAGAGGCCCTCCTCAAACTCCGGTTCGGCCTGCTGCGCGGCGTCATGGGCGTCGATGGCCTGACGCAGCCGGGACAGTGACGCCCCGCTTAAGTGGTCGCGAAAGGGCCGCATCAGCCGCACCAGCCGGGGGTCATCGCCTCTTAAGCCCCCTGGCGAGCGGAGCACGTCTTCGACCAGCGCACAGATGCGATCCACCGAGGGTTCCTGGTCGATCAGCGCACGAATCCTCCCGAGCGCCCGCTCCGGATTAATCGCCCGACGCGCCTCCTCCAGCGGCTCGCCATAGTACTCATGGGCCTGACGCGCCAGCTCCCGGTGGTAGTGCACAGCGTCGGCGGCCCAGCTCCCCCGCTCGGGCCCGTGGTCGCGCGCCAGCCCGTGCACATAGCCCACGTGCCCCTGCCCCACATGCGCACGCAGGCTCTGAATCACCGTGAGCGCGTGGCGGTCCCCCTCGACCACGCCCCGGCAGTCGGCCGGAGTCTCCTCTTGCAGGTGACGAAAGCGCGCCACGATGAACCCCGCCAGCACCACCTGCACCTCGGCCGGCAGCTGCTCCCAGCGGCAGAGCGCCTCGTCTTCGGTGGCGGCCTTCAGGCGCCCCAGCTCCCCCACCGTCTCGGTGTACGTGCGCACGCGGCGAGGCGGCGCCCCGAGCTGCTCGCGCACATCCGGCAAGAGATGCGCCACCAGCTCCGCCCGCGTCGGCGCCCCACTCGCCGCCCCCGCCCGCACCTGCCCACCGATGAGGCGAGTGGGCACGCGCAGCCCGCGCGCCCTCTCGGGGGGTGGGGGGGGTTCGGCGGTGGGTGGCGCGCCCTGTTGACGCTCCGCCCCCTCCTCCGGCGCCTCCTCCGCCGGGGCCTCATCCTCCTCATCCCCCGCCGCGCGCGAGAGCCCCCCGCCCCACCCCCCATCCTCCAGGTGGTCAAAGACCCGCGCCCCGAGCTCGGCCAACAGCCCCTCCAGCAACGCGTCCAGCTCCTGCAATTCCCCCCGATGGGCCCGCGCCCCCCGCGCGCTCCGACACGCCTCGTCATAACCAATCGCCTGCCGCGCCCGCAGCGCCCGCACTCGCCAGACCAGCGGACCCACCTCCGCCAGCAACTCCGCCGGCAACCCGGCCCCCCGCGCCTCAACCTCGGTCGCCACCACCGCCATGGGCTCGTCGCTGCTCATCATGCTCCTCCTCGATGCACCACGCGCACCCGCGCACGCGTCGGTTCGAAAGATCGGCGGCAACAACCCCGGGGGGGCACGGCGATGCCGTTGTCTGGGTAGAGCTCGAGTCTAAAGCAGGTTGGCGTGTTGGGGAAGGGGTGGGTGGGGGTGAACCCGTGGTGATTAGCCGGGGGGGGAGGGGACACCATGCGCTGCTTACATCGAAACCATCTGTCCGACTCCGGTTGGATTCAGTTAATGGAGTTCGAAGAGAGGATCGCAAAAGCAGATAATGGAGGAGATGCGATAATTCATGAGGGAGCTCAGTCAGCCCGAGAAAGGCCTTCGCAATGGATGAGAAAAGAGGCACAAACAGGGCAATTAACCTGATAGCTTATCGACGTCCCCTTCTTCTATTTTGGCTACAGCCTCATCCACTACTATTTTTCTTTCAGCACGGGCATTCCCTCGTCGCTCGCTAGATTTTCTAGCGCATAACACGCCTCCTGCCGTTCGTTCGCAACGAACCACTTGAAAGACTCGCCGGCTGGGTTCGGCGGCCCCGGCAGCCCCTCCACAGTGGCACGAGGGTAATGGGTTGGAAGATTATCCTTGTGACCTCGACACGCCGTGAGAAATGCTTTGATAAATGACACTTCATCAACGTTTGTCTGGCCATCCGTGGAATAGATTTGAAGGATCGCTCGCTGGAACGCTTCCTTTGAAACCTGATGAACATTGGTCCCTACGGAATCGACCATCCAGCTTGAGTAATGATTCCTCAGATTGTCACCGCTTCGGACATCGAACGTGTCGACCTCAAGACGGACGCTCCCGAAACCGAATGGTTTGCCGCCTCCAAAGCGAAGGAAGTATTCAGACGGCAAGGACAGTAGCCAGACAAGAGCCCCAAGTTCGACCCGCGACAGATTGTGGACATGAATATCGAACCGGAATTCGGCACCAGGCTTGACCCAACCCAGAATGGAACGGTTCTGATCATCACGCTGTTCTTCGCCACCACGTTGCGGACGACGGTATTCCTGATAGTGCGCCGGGCTCCCGATACCTGTTTGAGTTCTGTCCTCCAGTGGCTCTTGCCAGTGCGCTTGCGAAAGACTCCTCTGGTGGGGATATACCTTGCGCCCTCGAAGTCCCTTTCCCCGGGAGTAGCCAGATTTATTCTTGGCCAAGCTATCCTTCTGCGCTTCTCCACTTGAGTCCCGGGCAACATAGAAACGCCCCTGTTGGGGCTTCGGCGCTGAAAGGATCGCAAGGGGCACGCCCGGGTGGGGGAACGTCTCGACTGCGTCCTCGACAGCCGACATGCAGGTCACCGGACCGACGCGAAGAAGGCCTCGAACGGCCCCAGCCCCCTGCGCCCCTCGTTTTGCTCGCACCCACCCGAATACACGGTCCGCAGGCGAGAGTTCATCGAGGCTCGTGGCGGGCCGCAGCGACGCCGGCAGCAGCTCCCAGGGAGAGACCGGATAAAGTTCGCGCGCGATCATAACCGGGAAGATAGCCTCCACATCCGTCTGCTGGTCGTTGAGTCGTACATAACAGAGGGTACCGTCTTTCAAATCCACGTCGGAGGAGGTGTAGATGTGACGGGACCATCCGGTCTTTCCTGGCTCCCGTCCAAGGTATTCGTCGAATGCCTGTCCGTTTTGCCTTCGGCGACGCAGGTCGTCTTGGTGGATCGATTGGTAGTTCTGGATCAACTCGCGCCACAAGTCGCGATGACTGTTCTTCAACGAGAATGTATTGGGCGTGTGGCTCGTGTCGGAACTGAAGAAAACACGCTCATCGTGCTTGCGATTAATATTGGCATTCGTGATGCACACCCAGCCTTTAACGCGTATGAGCGGCGAGCCAAGAGGCTCATGCCAGGAGCGGCCTCTAACCTGAGCCCCTTGGCTCGGCTCCGGCATTGCCCCCAGCTGTTCACCTTGCCGAATAATGGCGCGGACCTTCACGTATTGGAAATCTTTGGTATGCCTCTTACGTCTTCGATTCCAACGATGATGCTGAAAGCGCTCCAACCAGCACTCAACAGCGTCGCCGTGGGCCGGCAGGCTACCATCAGGATAGCGCATTGCACGGCTGTCGAGCTGTCCATTCCGGTAACGTCCAAGCCATGCCGCATATTGAGGGTCGCCCTGGTCAAGCTGCCCATCCCGAGCAATTTTGGAGACGCCTGTCATAAGCCGAATCTCACCGCTCTCGACACGTGCCGGGATCAGTCGCAATCCATCACTTGCATTCATTCGAAACGCAAGCCGACTACGCAGCTCGTTCGAAAAGGTCCCGAAGCGGGAGTTGGTGATGGCCTCATAGGCCGAACGGAGCATGCCGCGAATACCTGACGCCGGAATTGAGGGTTTTCCGTCTGTACTCAACAATAGCGGAAAGGTCTTGTGGCCGTTCGGACTCTCCTGCGCGTTCTCTATGTCCGGTACCAACAAAGGCGTCTTCGCCACCAGTCGAATACCGATACGACCGGTGTACAAAGCCGGCTCGAAGCTGTCTTGACTCACGGGGGGATGATCACCCAGCTCCGGATCCAACGTGTCGCGCGGCGGCGCCGGGACGAAGTTGTACGGATTGTGAAAGTGCCGCGTCTTAATATTTCTCTTTTGGGAATCACTGCCAGAATGCCGTTGAGACCGTGTTGATCGTCGCGGCTTCCCTCGACCGCCACCATTCGAGTCTCCGCTCGCATACGCGGTGACAAAAGCCCCTCCAACTTCCCGAATTCGCTTAGGCTGTCCGCCGACGCGCTCAAACTCCACTTCCTGGCCGTCGAGTTCATTCAACCTTGTTCGCAAGGTGTGGGATAATTGATCCTGAGCCGCATTAGCGAGCACCGTCTTTCCCTTCTTGCTTACGAATTCAATTTGAACTGCTCCCTTTTTCGAGAGGCGCAAGATTCCTTTATCAGCCGCCATGTTGTTCCCCCGTCGTGAGCTTTACGAGCCTGGTCACGGCGATGCGCACCGTGCCGTTGTCTGCATTTTGAACCCAATAGTGGCGGACGAGGAGGCGGATCTTCCCCTCTCTTAGCTGAGCACTATCAACCTTGATTGGCAAAACCTGCTCAGCGCCAGCCGCGTCAGTAACCCGGGTGAAGCCCTCGCCGACGCCTCCTCGAATCCGGTCACCGCGAACAATACGCAGCTCTTCGGACGGGCGCAGTGGGTCTATATCGCTCGTGTTGCGTTCGGGCTCGTCATCCTTAAGAAGTCGCCCGCACAGCCCATCGTCCGTGCGCCAGATAAGCAACTCGCCGTCGTCGCCGAACACTCGTAGCTCTAGGAGTGACCCTGGCAGAATCGGCGGCGACACCTCGGGCATCGCATCATGTCCCAGTCGCCATCGGTTTGCTTGTTCGTCGAAGCGTCCCCATGTCACCCCATCATCAGAGTGTGCAAGAACCCAAGTCAGCCCTGTCTCGACGCCTTCCGGCGCCAAGTCTAGCTCCCCTGCAAGCCACTCTAGGATTTGAAGACAGGTCGGCTCATTAAATAACGATATGGTGCAACCCGCGATGCTCGGTGTCGTAATGCTCACTGCGAAACTCCCTCCTCAATCACGCCAGCGGCCACCTCCACTTCATGATTAACCGATGACGGCTCGACGAACTGTTGGATTGCTGCCTCGATCTCTGCAGCAGCATCGCCGGCTGGCGACGAGCCCGGGCGAATGATCGCGGAGCGTGGTTCTGTGTCGTCCCCATCGTAGAAAGTTAGCCTTGCAGCCCCAGTTAGAACACCGCGACCGACCGCGGACGCCCCCCCCACTGGCAGCTCTCCGCTCAACAAGTCCTTGAGCACCAGCAAGAGCAATCCGAGCTCACCGGCTCTCGGATCTCTTAGTTCAAGCTGCACGCACGCCTCTCCCCCGCTTTGGACCTGCTCATCAAAGAGCGCGGTCGGAATCACGCCCTGAGTAAATCGGTCGATCGCAACACGCGTCTGCCTCGGAGACGAGCCGCCCTTGATAACCGCCTCTCCCACACGAAGCCGGGATGCGAAAAGTTTTAATCCGGGTGGAGGGCGTTGCCCCTCAAAGCGAGGACCAAAGAGCTCGTCGATCAAACGATCCCCATCGCCCTTGCGGTGACGGACGAGTCGCGCGATTCGGAGGGCCTGCGAGCGAAGAGCACCGCCAAGGCTTGTGCCACTGAGAATCGGAGATCCGCCGCTTGTGAGATGCGACACGTCTGGTGCATCAGGAGATGCTCCAGGGCTGCGGATAAGGACATCTCCCTCAACCTTGAGATGGAGCTCCAAAACAACCCGCTGCCGCGCATCCGTTAAAACTGTCAGCGCGGTCAGGGATTCGGGCGCGGCTGCCCGCAGCGCATCAAGAGCCGAAAAATCTTCGTCCGCGGTATTGTGTGGAAACTCATGATCGGCCTGAGCCCATGCCATCCAACCCGCTGGCGTGGTGAGATCGAATCGCCGAGCGGTCCAGGTCGCTGAAACCCGACCAAGGCCTCGTGACCGCTTCGCTCCGAAGGCCGTCTCACCGTCGGAGAGTGCATCAAGCGACGTCGCCAGTGCCTCGACCTGTTCTTTCTCTTGGCTCGCGTTGGCCACCAGCAGGTCGAGCCGAATGGGGAAGCTCGTTCCCGCAGGGAGTACTTCATAGTCGTACTTCTTGTTGTCCTCCGCGGTGCCAGTGGTCGGCGAGATGGCCACACCATCTCGGATCTCACTCCCCTGACCCTCGGGAAACCTGCCGATCGCGTCAAAGACAATGAGAGGGCTTTGGGCTCCGTCGTCATCGCCTCGCCCGCCACCAAAGAGGCGCGACACGGATACCGGCTCTTCTACACCGTACCCCACGAGCCGATCGGCGAGCGCGTTGCGCAACGCACCTGCCAACGTAGTTCCCGGGAGTAACGGGCCGCCATCACGAGCGTCTCGCAGTACCGTTTTATCCACCCTTTCGGACGTCTTCCCTCCGAGATGCATGGCGGTTTCGAGCCGGAGCGTCCCGCAGATCACCCACCGCGCCAGAATCGGTCGGCCGGGCATCGCGTCGTCAAGGGGCAATTGGGCGTTATTCATTGATTGCCTCCTCGATTTCGTCGCGCCATAGCAGCAAGCACCCCGTCAATGAGGTACACCGTCAGCTCTGCTGCGTGGTCATCCAGAATTACCTTTGCTGCGTCTGGCGTGGTCAGGCAATGGCGTTGCGTTAAGCTACATAATGCAGCCGGGGCCGGCGTCCCCGCAGCCTCAACGAGGCGAGACCATTCTCTCTTATCGTGGTCGAATTCGGTGAGTGCGCGGAACCAAGTCAGCAGCGTCCCCCCCTCACACAGACAATTCTGGAGCTTTTTGCGTGCCTCGGGCTTCAGAGCATAGTCGCCCTCCTCACCGCACCAGGTGCACAGATGAACCAGTGCCTGGCGTGCGGTGGCTTCGTCGCAAACTACACGGAAAAGTGTGCGAATCCGGCCAAGCAAACTCGTCGTTGGAAGACTTGACGCTCGGCCGGCGATATCCGCTGCCACGCGGTCCAGCTCACGTTTGGCCGCAGATCGCACGATCCGCCTCTCCAAGAACGCCAGTTGGTCAGCTGCCGAAGGGTCCATCGCTTGCGCAGCATCTGCGGCGTGGTTCGTTCCAAGACCGCTTGCATCATAACAAACTACAAGTGACTTCGTATCCTCCTCATGGCAGAGGAACATAACTCGGCCGAATCCCTCGACGCGGCGCTCACCGAGTCCTTCCCGCTCGATTCTTCGAAGGACTGTGACGGGAACCGCCCCCTTGGCCCTCAACACGAACACAGAGCCTGCCGATGCAGCCAGAGCTTGTGGTACCTCAAGGCGCCACTTTCGATTGAAGCTCCCGACAGTCTCAAATGACCAATAGCGGCGCTCGATAACCACGTCGAGGCCGCGTTGATGGAGTTCGTGAACCAGGGCTGTAGGGTCAAGCTGTCCGGTAACGGGATGTCTTCCGACATAGGCGGAGGCGAGGAGTAGCCGAAAGCAAGTTCCGGACTCCAGATCCGCAGTCAGGCCGCCGGCGATGTTTCCCTGCTCCGCGTCCATGAACGACGCGTTGAATTGGAGCTCGGCGTCGCCGCCATAACCAGCACGGCGAGCCCGGCCCACGAGGATCGGCTTCCCGTCAAGTAACGCTCGAAGACGCTGCACGTAATCATCCCGGAGTTCTCCGATACGATGTGCATCCGCCGACTGGGTGGCGTGCAGATGGACTTGCACCAGACCGCGGAAAACTTGTTCCGGCTCAAGGTACTCATAGGAGAAGATAGCCCCCCGAGGAACCTCGCGCCCATCGACCTTGTCTGTCCATGGCCGCCCCCTAATACGGTCACGCTGTTGGTGAAGGCGCGCATCGATTCGCGGCGCTGCGACCGTTCGTGCACCTGACGATGTCAATGGTGTGGTGAAGGGAACGCCAAGTGAGACGAGCGTCTCATCTGGCCAATGATCCGCAAGATCTTCTGCGTCACAATCCTCCGTCACACGGCCATCGAACGCAGCCAAGTCTCGGACACTCTCCAGGCTGCTCTTTACACTACACCAGGATTGCGGCACCAACATCGCACGCTGGCCATTTAGCTCCGGATAGGCATGTAGGTAGCGGACGGCGCCGGTGAGGACGAAGTCTCTGAAAACGTCACTATTTGCAGTCTCACCCTCGGCGAGCAATCGAGCAGCGACTGCGCCGCGAATGACACTGCCCGGGATAAACGGCTGCGTGACGGCTCTATTCGGATCGCCCGACAGGGCCGTCGTGATCGCCGGAGCGCGCAGGGTCAGCGTGTAGGGCAAGAAGATTGTCGTAGTGTCGCCGCTCACGAAGCCCTCCGTTTTGAATCCCCTTCGGCCAAACGCCGGGTAAGAGCCAGATCTCCGTCGAGGGTACACCGAAGGTGCCCACGCCCCCGATTGCGTGTCAGCCCTCCGTGGCGAGTGACCAGCGCGCACAGCGCGAGCACTTGCAGGTCATCTGAATTCGGCTGATAGCCGTCAAGCCACGTCAGTGCGACTTTAAACCGAAACCCCCGAAGCACGACCCTGGTGCTCCTCAACGTCGTGATTTCAGGAGCTCCGCAGCTCCTATCCTCGGCAGTCTGGTAACGAATATCGGTGAACGCATCCAAGATCGCTTCCGGCCCCAATGGACTCACGCTGCGTTGTAAACTAATGCGTACTGCCTCCCGAATCGGTTCAGGCAAATATGCATCGCCAACCCGCAGACGACATTCATCGTCGAGGCTCTTGCTGCGTCCCAAAACCCTGGCCGCGGCATCATTGAGATCGGGAAAGTGGGGCTGCATCGACAACCACGAGTCGCGGAGCAATCCCCGTATCGTCCTTCCTCCGATCAAGGGCAACCCGAGAGAATCGTGCTCGACTTCAATGTCAACCAGGCCCGCAGTGCCCTCACCGCGACTGAATGTTGCGTCCGAGAGAAGTTCCACTCGCAGACTTGCGGGGATGATGCTCTGTGTTGTCATCGGCTCATCTCCTCTGCTGCATTGCCACTAGGCTCAGAAGCTGTCCCAGCCACACGAAAGTCCGGCTTGAGGCGAAGATGTAGGTCGAACATTTCGACAGCATCAAGCAGCGGCGTCTTCTGTCCGAGGTACCCGCTGTCGTCGAGAGCCCCCGGAAGCTGAATAGTTGATTCCGTCGCCCTCCATGCCCCAATTTGACGTTCGACCTCATGGGCTCCGCCCACTACGACGGAACCGAGAGCTTTGACCCGATTTCGGCTCCCCGCCCAACAATGGGCTCCACGAAGCCCACGAGCACCTCCATCGGATGGAGGCCCGAGGAGTTCATTATCGAGCCAGGCCCATGTTTGTATTCTATTCGAGGGTCCAGTAACCGGGAACGGTCGCATCGTAAGTTCTATGTTCCCGCGGGAGTATTCCCGCTCACGAATCTGGGCCACCGACTCGCCTGGACGTGTCGTGCCGATGTGCCAGTCGAGCCACCCCCCGGTTTCCATCGCAGCGTCTTGATTAGCAACCGTGCGAGCGCGTTTGGCGTTCCGGCAAAGGTCTTCTGCAATCTCGTAGCTGCGGTGAAACGGCGCGTGTGCTTTGACCAGCGCTACGCCCGCACACGCTGTTAGCGTCGTTGAAGCACCATCGTCCCCGAGGTGCGGAATCTCGTGGCGCTCGAACTCTTGCAACGTTGCGGCAGCCAGATCGAGCGCGATTCGCGCGTCGCACAAAAAGGTGAGGTCATCACCGCCCAGGAGCACAGGGCGAAGCGGGAGAAGGACGGTTTGCCTCGCCCTACGATGAGTTCTATCGTCCCGCCAGTCATGAAGGCGATACCCGAGCTCCACAGGCGTTCCTCGTAGCACGCAATGGTCGTCTTCAATCTGGATGCAAGAGGCTACGCGACGGACCGCAGTCAACAGAGCAGAATGTCCGGCCCTGTCGATGGCATCCGACCACTCATGGTATTGGGCACGGATGCTTTCATCGTCTGTTCCTTGTTCGAGGCAACGCTCCAGCCACCTCTTGATACGGCGTCCCACGCCATTGCCGTCAACATGCACCACCCCCACCAAGCTCGATTGCCCGTACGTCCGCCCCATATGGTCGATTTCATCTGGAAAGTCTGCTCGCCAGCCAGGCATAGGCTCCAAAGATGAAACGAAATTCGCCCAACGCGCCCTTGCGTTGTCGACGCACATCCGAAGTTGGTGAACGCCGGACGACACGAGCTCACCGTGGTCCATATTCGTCGCTGGCAGCCCGGTGTTTGAGCAGGACGCGGTGACGCTGAGACCTAGCTGCGGCATATTGGGCGCACGGCCATACTTGGCACGAGCAACGTCCACCTGGAGGACGCGGAGCGCCCACGCAAGCGACTGCGCTTCGTAGGGACGATGCGCTACTACAACGTCCAGGCCTGGAGCCGTCTCATGAAGCCATCTGGAGTAACAAGCAGACCAGTCTCGTGCCTGCTCAATGGTGTCGAACTCGATAATGGCGTTTCCGCCCGCAGCGAGAAGCACAGCCGACGAGGGGAGTTCTGCCCACTGCACGAGCTGTTCGCGCTCTGTCACATGGGACACCATCCAGGAAGAGGCCAGCACATCTCGGAGACGGCTGGAACCGAAAACGTAACGCTGAATGCCGAGCACATCGACTGCAGTAAGAACGGGCATTGTCAGCTCTCCATCCAAGATTCTAACGCATATAAGTTCGGTTGCTGGCCTTCGCAGGCAGACCATGTTTTGAGATCTGACAGTCCGAAGACTCGCGTCGTGTTTGTCGCCCCCCAGAGGTCATTGATGTCCTGCTGAAGTTCTCTCACGGTCTTATCGTCGGCCAAGCAGACCAGCGCTGCGCGGGCAAGGTCGCCACCGAGTTGACGCGACCGCACCGCGACCTCAAAGAGCTTGGATTTGCACCTGCTTTTAGTGTCATCAGTAGTGCAAGACACAAAGTACGTTCGATGACCGCGAACGACCGCCACATCCACTTCGAGATTCGCGCGATTTTCACCACGGAACGCGTTAACACCCACCACGACTTCCGGGACTGGCGTCATTTCGAGCTCGCCAATCTTCGTTCCAATCCACTCTTCGAGCCATTCACCACCAATGAATTTGTACCAACTCTTATAGAGCCTGCTATTCGTCTGTTCGGACTCCGGCAGACCCCGAATACTCAGGTCTAGACCATAAGCACTTGGTTGAAACGGCTCCGAAACAGCCACTTTAGGCTTTCTCAGTGTTTCAAGACGAATTCGCTCTTCGTAAAGTTTTTTCGCCAATTCTGGCTCTTGAAGAACAGCGCAGAGGATCTTCCGGGCATCATCTTGTGTTGGTGCGCCCTCTCGGGAGGAACGGGGCCTGTGATTTATACCGTGCAGGGCGAGGACTGTCTGTAATTCCAGCGCCGGGCTGCAGAGTTCCTCCAGGCTGAGCGCGCGCCCGTTGTCATAGCGAAGTCGCGGCTGGACATCCTTTCCGCCCTCGTCGAGGTACGACGATTGTTCCGGCATTCCGCCACTCTCAGCGAAAGCAATTCTCGCGTGTGCAGCCATAACTTTGGTGCCACCCGTGTAGTTTAGCTCGAACGAACCGATTTGATTACCTTGAGCAAGGAGCCTCGCAATGGTACGCCGAACAGTTAGCGCACACGTTGCATCCTGGACGAAGGCGTCAACGATGTTGGAGTTGCCCAGGACCCGCTGGAGTTCGCTCTTCAATCTATCCTTCGCAACCTCGGTCTCCTTCGTATAGACAAGCCCGACACATTCAGGTCGCAGAGCACGTGCCACGAGGTAATTTGGAAGCGGATTCGAGCCGACGAGAAGAATAAGTTTCTCAACATTCGATTCGTATTGCATCTGTTCAGACATAGTATCCCCTTCTACTCATCGCCGATAATTTTATAAATCGTCTTCCGGCGTGACGTTCGTCCGCGCTATTTTCAATCCACACATCAATGACCATCTGTCGACACTATCAACTTTCACACACCGAAGCCCCGGCCACTTGCTGCACCAGGGCCATCGTGGACGCGGTATTTTCCCCAAATCTTCAAGAAGGCGGCGAACTCAAAATGAGCAGAATCTCGTCGTCCAACGAAGGCATGTCACGCAAAAGAGGTACGCGTCGGATACCATAAAAGGCCAGCGTTCACAACCGGACCATTTCGATGACGCGGGTGGATCGAACGGAACGATACGCCCAAACGATGCCGCCCCCCCTTCAACGGGGCCGCCTACCGAGGGAGGCGGAAGGTGGCCTATTATCGCAGTATCAATCGGCCTCTCGCTCATGCTTCAACGGGGCCGCCTCACTCTGGAGGCGGAAGGCTGATCACCTCCAACGCATCGACAGCCCAGCAGCACGGGCTTCAACGGGGCCGCCTCACTCTGGAGGCGGAAGGTGGGTGGACAAGTCCGGCAAGAAGCAAGATCGCACCGCTTCAACGGGGCCGCCTCACTCTGGAGGCGGAAGGTCTCAAGGGCTCGATGAACGCTACCTGGGCGCGCCGGCTTCAACGGGGCCGCCTCACTCTGGAGGCGGAAGGGCGATGCAGACCCACTCGAAGCCGTGCCCGCCGGCCTGCTTCAACGGGGCCGCCTCACTCTGGAGGCGGAAGGCCTCTTCCCTACGACCTTTCCACCCTGCAGCGTGAGGCGCTTCAACGGGGCCGCCTCACTCTGGAGGCGGAAGGGGCAAGTCAACTCACGCTAAAGGCGTTCAACATGAAGATTGCTTCAACGGGGCCGCCTCACTCTGGAGGCGGAAGGCAGGCCATGCGGTCCGTCGAGGCCATCCGAGATCCAGCTTCAACGGGGCCGCCTCACTCTGGAGGCGGAAGGTCGACGTCACCTGTACGGTCATGGCCAAGATCCAGCTTCGCTTCAACGGGGCCGCCTCACTCAGGAGGCGGAAGGCAGGATCTGCGGCGCGAGTTTGGTTGGCGCGCCATCAACGCTTCAACGGGGCCGCCTCACTCTGGAGGCGGAAGGTGGGGAGGCTCTTGGCACCCGCTATGACCGGGAGGCGCTTCAACGGGGCCGCCTCACTCTGGAGGCGGAAGGGCGTCGCTCGGATTCGCGGGCGCACTCGACCAGCTCAGCTTCAACGGGGCCGCCTCACTCAGGAGGCGGAAGGGCGAACGTTCCGCGACGATCTCCACGTCTTCCTGGTCCTGCTTCAACGGGGCCGCCTCACTCTGGAGGCGGAAGGTCGGTTCTTCACGCTGACCGGCTACGCCGGCACCGGGCTTCAACGGGGCCGCCTCACTCAGGAGGCGGAAGGGAGGGGTGTCATTACCAAGACAATCCGGATTTGTGGGCTTCAACGGGGCCGCCTCACTCAGGAGGCGGAAGGAAAGCGCGATGAGCTTGAGCGCCGCAAGCTATACTGGCTTCAACGGGGCCGCCTCACGCTGGAGGCGGAAGGGCCAGTGTGCGATCAGGTCGAGATCGTAGGCGCTGGCCGCTTCAACGGCGCCGCCTCACTCTGGAGGCGGAAGGATTGTAGCGGTGCCGGATGTGGCGCGAGCCCTGAATCTTCAACGGGGCCGCCTCCCTCAGGAGGCGGAAGGCCGAAGAGCAAACGGCGGCGTGAAGTGGGGTGGCTGTGGCTTCAACGGGGCCGCCTCCCTCAGGAGGCGGAAGGTTATCTACACCAACAATATAGACCAGGGGACTTTAGTGGCTTCAACGGGGCCGCCTCCCTCAGGAGGCGGAAGGGTCGCTGAGGCGACTGGCACCACCATCACCAAAACCCGTGCTTCAACGGGGCCGCCTCCCTCAGGAGGCGGAAGGGCCGATCGGTGGATGTCGCAAACAGCGACCGACACCGAGGCTTCAACGGGGCCGCCTCCCTCAGGAGGCGGAAGGTCCTCGCCACCGAGGGCGTCAAGCGCGCTCCCGCACTGCTTCAACGGGGCCGCCTCCCTCAGGAGGCGGAAGGTTTAGGCGCGCTAAGGGTTTTCTGGCTCGTGCTGTACTCGCTTCAACGGGGCCGCCTCCCTCAGGAGGCGGAAGGCCGATTCAGATGTCTGAAGGAGATGAGATGCCTTTTCGCTTCAACGGGGCCGCCTCCCTCAGGAGGCGGAAGGAACCCTACCACCTAACCCCAACCGAAAATTCTGGGATGCTTCAACGGGGCCGCCTCCCTCAGGAGGCGGAAGGGGCTTTGTTTTTGTGGCCGTTGTACTCGGTCATTTTGCTTCAACGGGGCCGCCTCCCTCAGGAGGCGGAAGGCTGCGTCGTAGCGATCCCCTTGACCTTCTCCTCACCCTGGCTTCAACGGGGCCGCCTCCCTCAGGAGGCGGAAGGACGGTCATGATCTTCGCCGCGCCCGAGGGAATCATCACGCTTCAACGGGGCCGCCTCCCTCAGGAGGCGGAAGGTCCTGCGCGGCATCGTCGAGCACGACCAGCGCACCGGGCTTCAACGGGGCCGCCTCCCTCAGGAGGCGGAAGGATCCAGACAGCTGGACATATGACATCACCGTCCTGCTGAGCTTCAACGGGGCCGCCTCCCTCAGGAGGCGGAAGGGGCAAAAGAAAAACACAAACAAGAAGGAAACATCAATGCTTCAACGGGGCCGCCTCCCTCAGGAGGCGGAAGGAAACCTCGCCAGTCGTGGCCGTCACGCCGTCCAGGTAGCTTCAACGGGGCCGCCTCCCTCAGGAGGCGGAAGGCCGAGCTGATGGTTGATGGCGTAGGGCACCTGCGTTCCGGCTTCAACGGGGCCGCCTCCCTCAGGAGGCGGAAGGTCGTCAGCCATGGTTGTCTTCAACGTGGCCAACGCTTGGCTTCAACGGGGCCGCCTCCCTCAGGAGGCGGAAGGAGCGAGAGCAGGCGCTCAGAGCGCGAGCTCGATCAGGAGGCTTCAACGGGGCCGCCTCCCTCAGGAGGCGGAAGGTTCGGTATCGGCACCGCGCACGCGGAAGAACCCGCCCGGGCTTCAACGGGGCCGCCTCCCTCAGGAGGCGGAAGGCAAGGTGCCGTAACAACGGCTATAGGGCAGACCCCGCTTCAACGGGGCCGCCTCCCTCAGGAGGCGGAAGGTTCGCCCCGTACATGGTCCCGCGCGTGCGATCGTCGACGCTTCAACGGGGCCGCCTACCGATGGAGGCGGAAGGGACGAGACGGCGGGGTACCTCTCAGCGTTCGTGGCGCTTCAACGGGGCCGCCTCCCTCAGGAGGCGGAAGGGCGGCAATGTGCGTCTCGTAGTGCGCTACAGATCGCTGCTTCAACGGGGCCGCCTCCCTCAGGAGGCGGAAGGACGCCGCCCACAGCTCCGGAGCGCCGTTGGTAGCCGGGCTTCAACGGGGCCGCCTCCCTCAGGAGGCGGAAGGCCAGACACAGAACGCGCCACCGCCTTCGTTCTCCACCGTGCTTCAACGGGGCCGCCTCCCTCAGGAGGCGGAAGGACTGCGGACCTCGTACACATACCACGGACCGCTCAGCTTCAACGGGGCCGCCTCCCTCAGGAGGCGGAAGGGTCTCGCGACCATCGAGGAACGCCACCTGGACGCCGTCGCTTCAACGGGGCCGCCTCCCTCAGGAGGCGGAAGGCGTAAGTGGCTGACATCTTTAGACATATCCCCAACTGGGCTTCAACGGGGCCGCCTCCCTCAGGAGGCGGAAGGGGCGATGGTCGGCGACTACCTCGCGAGCTCGGCCGGCGAGCTTCAACGGGGCCGCCTCCCTCAGGAGGCGGAAGGCCACTTTCTTTCGCGCCGTGTGGGCCCAAGAGGTCGGGCTTCAACGGGGCCGCCTCCCTCAGGAGGCGGAAGGCGGCCCAACCTCAGCCGCGTAACGCGCGGCGTCGCCCATGCTTCAACGGGGCCGCCTCCCTCAGGAGGCGGAAGGCTCTTTAAACCCGG
>NZ_QHKO01000007.1:5000-239832 GCF_003260125.1 Lujinxingia litoralis | reverse complement strand
CCCGGGGCGGCGGGCTGCCAGGGTCATGGCATCGCGTCGGCAGAACGCGCGCTCGCGGACACCGAGCCAAAGCGCAGCACCACGGCCGGCACCACGAGCATATTCAGCACCGTCGAGGACACGAGCCCAAAGAGGATCACCATCGCCATCGGCGCCTGGAGCTCGCTCCCCGGCTCCCCGCTGGCCAGGGCAAGGGGCAAGAGCCCCAGTCCAGACGCCAGCGCGGTCATCAAGATCGGTGCCAGGCGCTCCGAGGCTCCCTGTATCACGGCCGCGCGGGGGTCACTCACCCCTTCGACGCTGACCAGGTGGCGGATGTGGGTGACCATCATGATGCCGTTGCGCGTGGCGATGCCAAAGAGGGTGATGAAGCCAATGATCGACGCGATCGAGATGACGCCGCCCGAGGCGAACACCCCCACGACGCCGCCGATCAGCGCCAGGGGCAGGTTGAGCATCACCAGCACCGCGTCGCGCACCGACGAGAGCGCGACGTAGAGCAGCAAGAAGATTCCCAGCACCACCATGAGTCCGAGCCAAAAGAGCGTGCGCGCGGCCTCTTCGGCGGCCTCGAACTGCCCGCCATACTCGACGTAGTAGCCCGTGGGGAAGGTCACCCCGGCCTCCACGCGCCGCTGAATCTCGGCGACCACCGAGCCCAGGTCCTCCCCATCGCCCACGTTGCACATGACCACGATCTTGCGCTCTCCCTTTTCGCGGCTGATCTGGTTGGGGCCGCGGTCGCGCTGGATATCCGCGAGGGCTTCCAGGGGCACCCAGGCGCCGCCGGGCGTGGGAATCATCGTCTGGCGGATCGTGTCGAGGTCTTCCCGAGCCTGGTCGGGGTAGCGAACGACCAGATCGAAGGCGTAGGGGCCGGTCAGAACCCGGGAGACGGTCCGACCGTAGAACGCCGTCTCGATCGTTTCGGCCACGTCGCGGATCTGGAGGTCGTACCTGGCGAGCGCGTCTCGGTCGAAACGCACGTTCGCAAAGGGGAGGTTCGCCTGTTCTTCCACCGCCAGGTCGACCACGCCGGCGACGCCTTCCATCTGAGCGCGGACCTCTTCGGCGAGGCGGCGCAGCTCTCCCAGATCCGCCCCGAAGATTTTGACGGCGATGTTGGCGCGGGTGCCCGAGATCATGTGGTCAATGCGGTGGGAGATCGGCTGCCCGATGACGATGTTCACGCCGGGGACCACGCTGAGGTCGGAGCGGATCGCCGCAAGCAACTCCGCCTCGCTGCGCCCCTGCATCTCCAGACTCACATCGATCTCCGAGGCGTGGATGCCCTGGGCGTGTTCGTCGAGCTCAGCCCGCCCGGTGCGCCGGGAGGTGGCCACGACCTCCGGGTGCTTCAGGAGCAGGGTTTCCACCTGATGGCCCAGCTGATTCGACTGCTCCAGAGAGGTGCCCGGGAAGGTCACCACCGAGACGGTGAGCGCCCCCTCGTTGAACTCGGGCAAAAAGGCGCGCCCGGCCTGAAGCCCGGCCGCACCGGCCAGGACCACGGCCACCAGCGAGGCCATGGCGAGCACGGGCCAGATGGCGAGCGCCCGCTCCAGGAGCGGTTCGTACACGCGGCGCAGCCAGCGGATGGGCCCGGGCTCTTCGCCGGTTTTGACGGCCTGACTGCCGGGCAAGAGCAGCGAACAGAGCACCGGCGTCACGGTGAGCGCGACCACCAGCGAGGCTGCCAGAGACACCACGTACGCGATGCCCAGCGGCTCCAGCAATCGGCCCTCGACGCCGTGCAAAAAGAAGATCGGCAAAAAGACCAGCACGATGATCAACGTCGCGAATACGATGGACCCGCGGATCTCTTTGCTCGCCTCAAACACGATGTCGAGCGTCGAGGTGCCCCCCTCGGGCCCCACCCGCTCCCGGAGCCGCCGGACGACGTTTTCGACGTCGATGATGGCGTCGTCGACCAGCGCCCCGACCGCAATCGCCATGCCGCCCAGCGTCATCGTGTTGAGGCTCGCCCCCAGCGCATCGAGCACCAGCACCGCGACCACCAGCGAGAGCGGGATGGCCAGCGCCGTGATGAAGGTCGCCCGGCTGCTCAGAAGGAAGAGGCCAATGATGACGATGACCAGCAGCGAGCCGTCGCGCAGCGCGTGGGTGACGTTGTCGACCCCGGTTTCAATGAAGTCCGCCTGGCGCAACAGGCGCCGCTCCAGGTTCACGGCAGGCGGGAGGCTCGCCGCGATATCATCGAGCACCGCGTCCAGCTGGGCGGTCAGCTCCAGGGTGTTGACTCCGGGCTGCTTCTGGATGCCGAGCACCACGCCTGGCAAGCCGCTGATGGCCGCGTCGCCGCGCTGGATGCCGGTGCCCACCACAACGTCGGCCACGTCCAACACCCGCACCGGCGCGCCGTTGCGCGGGCGCACCACGGCCCGCGCGATATCTTCGGCCCCGCCGACTCGCCCGAGCCCGTAGATGAGGTACTCCTGGCCCCCTTGCTCGTAGAACCCGGCCGAGGTGTTCTCGTTGGTGGCGCTCACCGCGTCGATCACATCGTCGAGGGTCACCCGATGCTCGGCGAGGTCGGCCGGGCGCACCTGCACTTGGAACTGCTGGACGCCTCCGCCAATCGGGACGACCTGAGAGACCCCGGGGACGGCCAGCAGCCGGCGGCGCACATCCCAGTCAGCGATGGTTCGGAGCTCGCGCGGGGCGACCTCCTCGGAACTCAGGCCGATGAAGAGGATCTCCCCCATGATCGAGGCGATCGGGGCGAGCACCGGCGGGTCGAGCTCCGGCGGCAGCGAGGCTCCGACCAGCTGGAGCTTCTCCGCGACCACCTGGCGCGCGGTGTAAATGTCGGTTCCCCACTCGAACTCAATCCAGATGACGGAGACGCCCACCGAGGTGGCCGAGCGCACGCGCCGGACGCCGCTGGCGCCGTTGAGCACCGCCTCGACCGGAAACGTGACCAGTCGCTCGACCTCCTCCGGCGCCATGCCGTGGGCCTCGGTGATCACCGTGACCGTGGGCGCCGTCAGATCCGGGAACACATCCACCGGCATCTCGCGCGCCTGCACGATACCCCAGACGATCAGGGCCGCGGCCCCGACTAATACGAATAATCGGTTGTGGAGAGACCACCGAATGATGGCATCAATCATGGTGCTCCTCCTTAATGTGCGTGGCCGTGGCCGATCGACTCGGTAGACGTTGACGCGAGTTTCACCGCGTAGGCTCCCACGGCGACGACCCACTCCCCGGGGTGCACCCCCTCGACGATTTCCACGTCGTTGCCGTCCCGGATCCCCAGGCGCACGGCCCGACGCTCAAAGGTTTCTCCCCCGGTCTGCACGAAGACGACGTCGGTGCCCGAGTCGTCCACGACCGCGGTCAGGGGCACGGCGATGGCCTCCCGGGGCTCCTCGACGATCAGGTGCGCCCGGGTCTTCATGCCCGCGAAGAGCTCGCGGCTCCCGTTATCGATGCGAAAGCGCACGGGTAAGGTGCGGCTCTCCTCGTCGAGTTCGGTGCCGATGGCGATCAGGGCCGAGCGCGGCACCTCGATGACGTCGGGCACGTTGTCCAGCTGGAACCAGGCCCCGGAGACCTCGCGGAGGCGTCCCACGTAGGCCTCGGGCACGCCGACGCTCAGGACCAGGCGTTCCCGGTCGACGACCCGGGCCAGGGGCATGCCCTCGGAGACCCAGGTCCCGGGCGATACGAAGAGCTCGGCGAGCGCGCCTTCCAGGGGCGCGGGCACGGCGAGGGCATCTCCTCTGCCGCCGACGCGCTGGGTTTGAGACAGGCTGTTTCGCCGCCGGCGGGCGCTCTTAAACTCGGCCTCGGCCGTCTCCAACGCGCTCTGCGCCTGGTCGAGGCGGCGCGGGGCGACGACGCCCTGGGACACCAGGGGCCCCAGGCGCTCCACCTCGCGACGGGCCGCGTCGACGCGGATCTGCGCCTGGTCAACCGCCAGATCCAGCGTGGCCGGATCGCCGCCCTCCCCGGGCGCGGTGGTGAGCTGGAAGAGCAGCGCGCCCTGATCCACCGACTCGCCAACCCGCGGGAAGCGACCGCCGGGCGCCAGCACGCGACCTGCGCGCGGCGCGCTGACCACGGCCTCGGCGTCCGGGGGCTGCACCAGGGTGGCAAAGGCCGGAAGGTTGGGACGCAGGGGCCTGACACGCGCCCGGGCGACGCCAAAGGGCACGCGCCACTGCTGTTCGAGCAGGTAGGAGATCTGCCCCTGAGCCGCGGGCTCCTCCGAGGCCGCCAGGTTGGCGCCGTTGCGCGACGAGAACACCACGAACTCGCCAAGGTCGTGCGTCTCGTGGAGCGCCTCAGACGTGAGCGCAAGCGTGACGCGCCGCCGCCCGGGGTGGGCTGGCTTCACGATGGGCCGGAAGATGCCGGCCTGCGAGGGCTGCTCCACCGTGAATCGCTCCAGCGGGGCGTCGCCACCGCTGAGTTCGACCACGACCGTCCCCGAGCCCATGGCGGCGTGGTCGCTCAGCCGGGTCAGGTGAGCGGCAAAGGGACTCGCTTCGCCCACGACGAGCGCGGGGAACTCGACGAAGAGCTGCGTGTGCTCTCCCCAGAGGGTCACGACCTCGGAGGCGTCGCCATGGTCGTGGCCGTGGTCATCGTGCCCCGCGCCATGGCCGGCTCCCGCCGCGTGGGGATGAGCGCCCTGCTCATCATGAGGATGGTCGTGGTCGTGATTGTCAGCACACCCGGCGAGCATCAGCAGCGCCCCGAGCAACGAGAAGAAAGGTCGTGAAGTCATTGGGGCACTCCGAGGCTACGGCTACGGTCGAGCGCAATGGCAGCGCGACGCGCTTCCCACTGCAGATCGAGGCGAGCGAGTTGAAGATCGGCATCACTTTCAAAGGCATCGAGCAGCTCGGGGAGGGTGGCCTCCCCGGCCTCGAAGGCCACCTGCGCGAGGCGGGTCAGCTCGCCATCGTGGGCGGGGTCGGACATCGCTTCGAGCGAGCGAAGCGCAGCCTCCAGACGCGCCTGCGCCGCCGCGTGCTCGCGGGTCGCAAGGCTGGTGAGCAAGGCCAGCTCGCGGCTGGCCTCCAGGTGTTGGGCGCGCAATTGCTCTCGCCGAGGCGCGTCGGTGTTCCAGAAGGCCAGCGGTAGCGCCAGCGTTACGAGGAAGCCGTGTCCGTCGCTGGAGCCCGCATCGACGTAGCGGTAGCCGGCTCCCAGCGCCCAGCCTCTCAAGAAGGGGGAGCCCCAGGCGTCGAGTTCGGCGCGCAGCGCGCGCTTTTGGTGCTGAAGCCGCTCAAGCTTCGGACGCCGGAGCTCCCCGATCTCAGCCGAAGGCGCCGCGGTGGGTTGGAGGTCGCCGCGCAGCCGGGGGCGTGTCTCCCAGGTGGTCCACCGCTCCAGGTTGGCCCAGGCCTCGGCCAGCACCGCGGCTTCGCTTGCCCGGCGCGCTGTGGCGAGTTCGATTTCGCGCCGGATGCGGCGCGTCTGGTAGGCCGAGACGTCGCCGCGGGCCTCGCGCGCCTGCACACCTGTGAGTCCCCGCTCCAGCCCCGCGATCCAGGCGTCCATCACGGCCATCCGCTCCTGGTGGTGCCGCACGCGGAAGAACGCCTCACGCACCGTCGTGGCGACCTCCAGCCGCCAGCTCTGCGCGGCGGCCCGCAGCGCGGATTCTCGGTGGGGCCAGGCCTCCCGCAACGACGCGCGCCATCCCGAGAGGTCGAAGCTCTGCTCTACCAGCGCCGAGAACTCCAGGTTGCGGACGTCGGCGTTGCCAAAGACCTGCTCGTGAGCCAGCTCCAGGGTGGGCATCGGGATGACGAGTTCCTCGTCGACCTCGGCGCGGGCCCCGGCAATTCGAGCGCTGAAGCGCTCTTCGATGTCGGGGCGCGCCAGCGCCGCGCGGACGACCTCGTCGACGCTCACCTCGCTTTGTGCGCTCGCGCTCTGGGGAAGCGCGAGCACACCGAGGAGCGCCATGACCCACGCAAAAGACCGATGGACCATCGGACTTTTAAAAAAGACAAGTGTACGAAGAAAGACGTGCAAGGCATTCACCTCAGTGAAGCAGGAGCGTTACGACGCGCTCAATCAGGTTGTGGATCGGTCCGGCGCCCAGCGCGGCAAGCACGACGACGCATGTCATCGGCCAGGCGGGCCACCAGCGAGACAGGGAGGGCGGGTTAAGCAGATGCAGCACCCGGGCTTCGAGCGACGAGGCCCCCGCAGACATGCCAAAGGCCGGTTGCGGGAGTCCGAGACGGGCCACCTCGGTGAGCGCGGCCGCCACCTGCACGCGCCCCTCTTTTTGTGCCGCGGCCCGATCGCAGGCCTGTTCCCGGGCCAGGGTCAGTTCACGCAGCAGATCGGCGCGGAGGGCGCGAGGAAGTATCGCCGCCGCAAACCCGTCGAGAAGCGCCCGGGTGGTGTCCCGGCGACGCACGTGCGCGCGCTCATGGCGCACGATGATGGCCAGCGTCTGAGGCGACACCGAGGCGAGGAGTCCCGTGCTGAGCAGAATCACCGGGTGAAGCACGCCCACCGTCAGCGCGATCGGCTCCTGCCGATCGAGCAGGCGGATGTCCGGCCCCAGCGAGGAGGGACGACTCGTGCGCACGAGCGCCGCCGCCAGGCGCCTCTCCTGCCAGCGGGCCCACGCCGCGCGCGCCAGCAGGCACACCACCGGAAGCAGCACCGCCGCGGAGATGGACCAGGCCAGCGGATGGTTCGAGAGGTGGGGCGGGTGCCAGAGGCAGAGGTGATGGTGGTGTCCGCCGTGGAGCGTGCAGTGGTCCCCGAAGCCCAGGAGGGCACCCAGGGTCCCCGGCAGCAGAGACGCCACCAGGACGAGCGCCGGAATCCAGAAGGGGGCATAGAGCCACAGCCGTGCCAGAAGCGCGCGCGGCCCCGGCGGCATCCCCGACGACAGGCGCGAAGGCGCCAAAAAGACCGTGCCGAGCCATGCAACGAGGCCGATGAGCGCCACAGAAAACGTGACGATCTCGAGCAATCCGCTCATTCCCCCTCCGTAAGGCGGGCGGCGATCATGGCCTCGAGCTTGCGAAGCGTCTCCTCCCCGCCAGCCTCGGCCACGTCCACAAACGCCGCCAGAAGCCCGGAGCGCTCCTCGCCAGCAAAGCGCGAGGCGATCGCGCCGATGAGTTGACGCTGCAGCTCCGCCCGGGTGACCACGGCGGTGTACACGTAGGAGTGGCTGACCTTTTCGCGCTCCAGCAGGCCCTTATCCTGGAGTCGCTTGAGCGCGGACGACACGGTGTTGACCGAGATCCCCCGCGCCACGCCCACTCGCCGGTGCACGCCGCCCGGGCTGAGGGGGCCCTCGTGCCACAGGGTTTCCAGCACCTCTTGCTCGAGTTCACCCAGTGCCAGGTCAGGAAATCGCAGGATATGAGACATAGAACGCTACTCCATCGAAGGTGAGCGTCAGAGTTAGGCAGCCGAACTCCGACTGTCAATCGGAGTTTTGTCCCGCCTCCGGGTCCGTGCCCCTTCCCCGCCCCGGCACGCGCTGCCTTCGGGCCTCCCCGGCCCCTTCAAACGCGCATCCCCCCCTTGACACCATCGCCCGGGCTGGGTCGAATGGCGCGCGAACATTCCAGGCCCTTTTTGCCCATCGCCCACCCCTGAGGCCCGCATGACCACCCATGTAGAGTTCTGGCTCAACGACCGCCGCATCATCACCGACGTCCCCGACGGGATGCTGGTGCTCGACTACCTGCGCAAAGACCGCCTGCTCACCGGTACCAAAGAGGGCTGCAAAGAGGGCGACTGCGGGGCCTGCTCGGTGCTCATTGGCGAGGTGGTCGAGGGGGTGATGCGCTACCTCCCGGTGACCAGCTGCCTGACCCCGGTTGGTGAGATGCACGGCAAGCATGTGGTGTCGATCGAGGGGCTGAACCTGCCCGGGAAGCTCAACCCGGTGCAGCAGGCCATGGTCGAGCGGGTGGGCGCGCAGTGCGGGTTCTGCACCCCGGGGTTCATCGTCTCGATGTGCTGGTACATGATGGCCGCGCGCGAGACGCCGACCCTGGAGGGCTTTCAGCGCGCGTTCAGCGGCAACCTCTGCCGGTGCACGGGTTATGCGGCGATCAACCGGGCGAGCCTCGATCTGGTGGCCGACTTCGGCCCCGGGGGCAAGTGGGCCTCGATCTGGGAGGCCGAGGATCGTCTGGGCGCGCTGCTGGAGGCCGGCCTGCTGCCGGCCTACTTCGCCGAGATGCCCCGGCGCCTCAGCGCCATTGGCGAGATGGAGGAGGTCCCCCGGGCCGAGGCCGACGCGGATTTCTTTGTGGCCGGCGGCACCGACCTCTACGTGCAAAAGGGCGAGCTCTTGCCGCGCTCCCAGGTCAAAATCCTCAACCGGCATCCCGAGATGAAGGGCATCCGCCAGGTGGGCGATCGCCTGCACATCGGCGCGCTGACCACCTTTGAGGAGTTCGGCGCCGACCCCGGGGTCGCGGCCTTCATCCCCGAGATTCAGGACTACCTGCGCCTGATCGCCTCGCTCCCGCTGCGCAACCGCGCCACCATCGCCGGCAACATCATCAACGCCTCGCCCATCGGCGACATGACCGCGATCATGCTCGCGCTCGACACCACGCTGGTCTTCACCCAAGGCGACCAGACCCGCGAGGTGGAGCTGAAGCGCTTCTACAAGGGCTACAAGACCTTTGATAAGCGCCCCGGCGAAATCATGACCGAGATGCACCTGGCCCTCCCCCCGCAGGGCACGGCGGTCTTGTTCGAAAAAGTCTCCAAGCGGCGCTGCCTGGACATCGCCACGGTCAACAGCGGGGCGAAGCTGCGGATCAGCGACGAGGGCGTGATCGAAGAGGCCAGCCTCACGGTGGGCGGCGTGGCCGCCACCCCGCTGTGGCTGGAGAAAACCGGCGAGTTTCTGGTGGGCAAGAGCCTCACCCCGGAGCTGCTGCGGGAGGCGCTGAAGGTGGCCCACACCGAGATGTCTCCGATCTCCGACGTGCGCGGCAGCGCCGACTACAAGCGCCTGCTCGCCACCCAGCTTTTAACCGCCCACTTTGTCAAACTCGCCGGCGACAGGGTGAGCGTGGAGGCGATGCTGGCCGGCTGAGCCCCAACGCCCCAGCAGCCACGCCCCCCCGAAGCGACTTTTTAGCTCAACACACGCGCTCCCGGAGCCGAAGACCATGACGAATAAGCACATCGACGCCGAGCTTCATACCCGCGGCACCTCTCTCTACGTCGACGACGTCCCCCCGCCGGCCGGCATGCTTCACGCCGCCATCTACGGCTCGCCAGTCGCCCACGGCCGCGTCAAAGCGCTGCACCTGGACAAAGCGCGAAAGGCCCCGGGGGTCGTGGCCATCTACACCGCCGAGGACGTGCCGGGTGAGAATCAAATCGGCCCGGTGCTTCCGGATGAGCCCCTGCTCGCCACCGACGTGGTCGAGTATCACGGCCATCCCATGGCGATGGTCGTCGCAGAAAGCGACGAAGACGCGCGCCACGCGCTCACGCTGATCGAGGCGGACATCGAGGCGCTTGAGGTCATCACCTGCCCGCGCGTGGCGCATGAGGCCGGCCACATCCTGGGGACCCCGCGCACCTTTGCGATGGGCGATACCGCGGCGGCTTTTGCCGACTGCGACATCGTGGTCGAAGGGCGCAGCGACGTCGGCGGTCAGGAGCACCTCTACCTGGAGACGCAGCGCGCCCGCGCCGTGCCCACCGAGGGCGATCGCCTCCGGGTGTACTCGTCGACGCAGAGCCCCTACGCGGTGCAAAAAGCCTGCGCGCGCATCCTGGGGCTCCCCACCCACCGCGTGGAAGTGGACGTGATTCGCCTGGGCGGCGGGTTTGGCGGCAAAGAAGATCAGGCCACCTCCTGGGCCTGTCTGGCGGCGCTGGCCGCCCACAAGACCGGGCGCCCCACCCAGCTGGTGCTCCACCGCCTCGACGACCTGCGCATGACCGGCAAGCGCCACCCCTACAGCGCCGACTACAAAATCGGGCTGAGCAAGGACGGCAACATCCAGGCCTTCGAGGTCAAACACTTCCAGAACTCCGGCGCCAAGACCGACCTCTCGCTGGCGGTGCTCGAGCGCACGCTCTTTCACTCCACCAACAGCTACTTCATCCCCAACGTGCGGGCTTATGCGGCGAGCTGCCGCACGAACCTGCCGCCGAACACGGCGTTCCGTGGGTTCGGGGGGCCGCAGGGCATGTTTGTGATCGAGAGCGCCATCGCGCACGCCGCCGAGGTAATGGGCATCGACCGCGCCGAGATTCAGAAGAAAAACCTCATTCAAGAAGGTGAGAGCTTCCCCTACGGCCAGCAGGCCGAGCGCGCCCGCGCTGTGCGCACCTGGGAGGAGGCTGAAGAAGGCTTCGAGGTCGCCGCCTGGCAGAAGGACATCGACGCCTACAACGCCAAAAACACCGCCACCAAAAAAGGCCTGGCGGCGATGCCGATCTGCTTTGGCATCTCGTTTACGGCGACCTTCCTCAACCAGGCCTCCGCGCTGATGCACGTGTACACCGACGGCAGCGTCAGCCTCTCGACCGGGGGCGTGGAGATGGGCCAGGGCTTGAGCTCCAAGCTCGTGGGCATTGCGGCGCGCGCCCTGCATATCAGCCCGCATCGCATCAAGGTGGAGACGACCAACACCACGCGCATCGCCAACATGTCGCCCAGCGCGGCCAGCGCCACCACCGACCTCAACGGCAGCGCCACGATCCTGGCGGCCGACGAGCTCCTGGGGCGTTTTCGCGAGCTGCTGGCCCGCGAGCTCGGCGTGCAGGATGCCGAGAACATCACCTTTGAAGACGAGCGGGTCTACTACCGCGGTGAGCTCACCGAGTGGACCTGGGAGAAGGTGGTCAGCCAGGCCTACCTCTCGCGCGTGGCGCTCTCGGCGCACGCCTTCTTTGCCACGCCCAACGTCTGGTTCGATAAGCAGCGCGAGACGGGCCGGCCCTTTGCCTACCACGTCTTCGGGACGGCCTGGACCGAGGTGACCATCGACCTGTTGCGCGGCACCTACACCGTGGACCGGGTGCGCCTGGTTCACGACCTGGGGCGCACCATCAACGCGAACGTCGACCTCGGCCAGATCGAGGGCGGACTGGCCCAGGGCATCGGCTGGATGACGCTCGAAGAGCTCGCCTTCGCCGAAGATGGCCGCCTCAGCTCGTTTGCCCTCTCCACCTACAAGGTTCCCGACGGGGACGCTCTGCCCGAAGACATTGAGGTGCGCATGCTCGAAGACGCCGACAACCCGGTGGGCCCCTTTGGCTCGAAGGCCGTTGGCGAGCCGCCCTTGATGTACGGCATCGGCACCTTCTTTGCGTTGCGCGCCGCGCTACGCGCGGCCGCCCCCGACGCCGAGCTGGCCTTTAACGCGCCGATGACCCCGGAGAAGGTGATGCTGCAGCTGCACCACCAGCGCCTGCGCACGCTCTGGGAGAAGGCGCCTGGCGAAGCCACGGCGCCGGTGGCCGCCGGCGAATAAGGCCCGGCGTTAGCCGGGCCGCCCTCCCCTTTTGCCCCCGAGAGGATCTGCAGTGCTTGACCCGAATCTATGGCGATGGGTGCTCACGCGCCTGGAAGCCAACCACCCGGTGCACCTGACGCACGTGGCCTGGCACAGCCGCCACTCGCCGGGGACCACCGGCGCAACGCTGGCGGTGGATCCTCGGGGCGACACCGCCGGCACCATCGGGGGCGGGGTGATGGAGGGCGAGCTCATTGCTCGGGCCGCCGCAACCCTTGAGGCGTGGGTTAAGAGTGGCGCGGCCCGGGTGGAGGTGCGGGAGCTGGAGCATCGCCGCAAAGCCAGTCGCGGGGAGCGCAGCGGGCTCTTTTGTGCGGGCCGCCAGACCAACCTCTCGTATGTGCTGGGACCTGCCAAGATCGGGGAGGTGCGGCGCATTCTGGCGCTCTTAGACGCCGACGCCCCGGGTACGGTGGTGGTCGGCCCCGGGGGGCTGACGCTCGATGAGGAGCGCCCCGCGGCTCTGCCGCCGCTGAGCTTTGAGCAGCAGGGAGCCGGCTTTGAGCTGCGCGCCCAACTCTTAAACGTCAAGCGCGTGGCCATTCTGGGCGGCGGCCACTGCGGGCTGGCGCTCTCCCGGGTCATGGCGCAGCTGGGCTACACGGTGACGATTTTCGACACCCGCGCCGACGTGTTCACGCTGCAGCAAAACGACTTTGCCACCCATAAGATCGTGGTCGAGGACTACGCCGAGGCCGGAGCGCTGATTCGGCAGCCGGAGTGGACCCACGTGGTGGTCATGAGCGCCAACGTCGACGACGACATCCGCGGCCTTTTGGGCGTGGTCCGGGGCCCCTTCCCTTATGTGGGTGTGATGGGGGCGCCGGCCAAGCTTACGCGCATCCGCGGCGCCCTACGCGAGGCCGACGTCGCGCAGGAGGCCATCGACCGCCTCTACGCCCCGATCGGGCTACCGATGACGAGCAACACCCCGGAAGAAATCGCTATCAGCGTGGCCGCCGAGATCTTGCGCGAGCGCGAGCGCCTCTTCCCATTTGCCGCCCCGGCCCCGGCCTGACGTGCCGGCGCGGGCTACCACGCTCGAAAAAAGTCGTAGTAGGCCCGGAAGCCCTGGAGGCGGTGCACGCCGCGAATGTCGTCGGGCGCCCCGGTCCCGCCAACGATGATGTCGATCGTCGGCTCGACGAGCCCGCGCAACCTCTCCAAATAAGCGCGGGAGGACTCCGGGTCGGCATACTGCGACATGCTCAACGCGACGCCCCGGGCCTCGGCCTGCCGGGCCGCGCCGGCGATGTCTTCGGCCGGGGCGTCGGTCCCCAGAAAGATCACCCGCTGGTTGGCCACCGCCGCGATCAGCGCGGCCATATGCAGCCCCAGGCAATGCCGTTCGCCGCTGAGCGTGGCCAGCACCACCGTGTGGCCCCGGGCCAGGTCGCTGAGCGGGCGCCAGGCGGCGACCAGAAAGTCCCGCACGCACTCACTGGCGAAATGCTCATGGAGCACGCTCAGCCGCCCCGAGGCCCAGGCCTCGCCAAGCGCCACCAGAAAGGGGCCGACCCGCTCTTCGACAAAGTCCAACGCGTTTAGGCGGCTCCAGCCCATACGCATCAGACCTTCTAAGCGCTCGCGATCGAGCTGCCCCACGGCCTGGAGCCAGCGCTCCAGCCAGCCCTCGTTATCGTCTCCCAGGGGCGCCGCCGGCGCTTCGCTGACCGGCGCCTCCGGAGCGCTGCGCGCCAGCAGCTCCTCCAGCTCCTGGCACGTGCGCCCCTGGAGCTGGGAGGGGCGATAGCCCACGGCCAACACCGCGGTGATCAGCCGCATCTGCTCGATGGTCTCCAGATCGTAGATGCGGTGGCCGGCTTCGTTACGACGGGACGAGGGAAAGCCATAGCGGCGCTCCCAGGTGCGGATGGTCTCCACGGGCACACCGGTCGCCGTGGAGAGCGCTCCGATGTTGAGTGTGGCTTCGTCCTCAGTGCTCATGGAATAATTCGACTCTTCAGGTTGAAAATGAACATCTATTGAACCCCTCGCACATTCAAGCTAAACACGCAATTCGAGATGCGAACGGCTTTTGAACACATTGAGAATTGAGGGAAGTGTGCGATGCTCCACTCCGCCTTGCCGGGCGCGGCGCTGGCCGTGAAGGCCACGGCGCAGCCTTCGGGTGAGCCCGCGCGCGTCATCGCCGATGTGCTTGTCCCTCATCATCGGGGTGCTTAAGTCCCTGGCTGACAACGAGAAGGGGCGCGCGTTTCACCGGCGCGCGCCCGGTTTATACACAGAGTTTTCCACAAGGAGCCGTCTATGGGCGTCATGGTCGATGGAGTCTGGCGTAGCGACACATGGGTGCGCAACAACGAAGGGCATTTTCAGCGTGATCCCACCACGTTTCGGCATCAGGTGGTCGACGAGCCCGGGGCCCGCTTTGCGCTCACACCCGGTCGCTACCACCTCTACGTCTCGCATGCCTGTCCCTGGGCCCACCGCACGCTGATCGCGCGCGCGCTGCTGGGGCTGGAAGACGCCATCGACGTCTCGGTGGTGCATCCCCACATGCTCGACGATGGGTGGACCTTTGATAAGGACTTCCCCGGCGCCACCGGCGATCGCGTCTCGGGCCTGGCCTTCCTGCGCGAGCTCTATCTCCAGGCCGATTCCACCTACTCGGGGCGCGTGACCGTGCCGGTGCTCTGGGACCGCGAAGAGGAGACGATCGTCAACAACGAGTCCCGCGAGATCATCCGCATGTTCTCGACGGTGTTTCGGCCGCTGGCCTCCCAACCGGTGGATCTGGCCCCCGAAGCGCTGCGCTCCTTGATCGACGAGCGCATCGACGCGATCTACGAGCCGGTCAACAATGGCGTCTACCGCAGCGGCTTCGCCACCAGCCAGAAGGCCTACCAGGAGGCCCTGACCGAGCTCTTCGACGCGCTGGGGCACTGGGAGCGCCATCTGAGCACGCATCGCTACCTGGCCGGGGACTCCTTCAGCGAGGCCGATATCTGCCTCTTCACCACGCTGCTTCGCTTTGATCCGGTGTACTACGGGCACTTCAAGTGCAACCTGCGCCATGTCTACGAGCTGCCCAACCTGTGGAACTATCTGCTGGAGATTTACCAGATGCCCGGCGTGGCCGAGACCTGCCACATCGATCATATCAAAGAGCACTACTACTACAGCCACGACATGATTAACCCGACCCGGGTCGTACCGGTCGGGCCCCTGCTCGACTTCCTGGCGGAGCACGATCGCGAGCGCCTGCCCGGTCAGCTGGCCCGCATCTCCTGAGTCGCAAAGCCCGGGCCTTCCCCCCCCAAAGCCGCCGCGCGCCGCTGCACCGCCAGCGCGAGGGCGGCTTTTTTATGCCCGGATGGTGGGCGCGCTCGTAGGTGTAGGGAAAAATACGACCCTAAACGCAAGATCGTCTCGGCGGCGTCGATAACAGGATCAGCAGAACCCGCGGGTGCTCTGCCGGTTGGCAGGCACCTCCACTCCACCGATCCGGGAGCCAGACGATGATCACACGCGTGCATTCCGCCACCCTGCTGGGCGTTGACGCCCGTCAGGTCGACATCGAAATCGACTTTGCCGTGGGCCTGCCGGCCTTTCACCTGGTGGGCCTGCCCGACAACGCGGTTCGCGAGAGTCGACTGCGGGTGCAGGCGGCCATTGAGAACCTGACGCTGGAGTTTCCCGTCGATCGTCGGGTCACGGTGAACCTGGCGCCGGCGAACATCCGCAAAGACGGCACCGCCTTTGATCTGCCGATCGCCCTGGCCATCTTGCGCGCCCAGGGCGTGGTGCCTCCCCGCGACGACGCCCCCCGGCTCAAGGACTACCTGGTGGCCGGGGAGCTGGCCCTGGACGGACGCGTGCGCCCCATTCGCGGCGCGCTGGCCATGGCGATACTCGCCAGAGATATGGGGCTTAAGGGCGTGATGGTCCCGCAGGAGAATGCGGCCGAAGCCGCGGTGGTGCGCTCGGTGGACGTGCTCGGGATTGAGCACCTCTCCGAGCTGGTCGCTCTGATGCAAGCACGCGCCCCAAAGCAGCCCGAAGCCCCCGGGCCCCATCTCCTCGCCGACCCGGCACCAACGGTAGAACTCGACTTCTCTCAGGTCTGCGGGCAACTCCCGGCGCGGCGAGCCCTGGAGGTGGCCGCGGCCGGGGCGCATAACGTGTTGATGATCGGGCCGCCCGGTTCGGGCAAGAGCATGCTGGCCCGGCGCCTGGCCACGATCCTGCCCCAGATGAGCTTTGAGGAAGCCCTGGAGACGACCAAGATCTACAGCGTCACCGGTCGCCTCCCCTCCCACACGCCCTGGATCGCCGAGCGCCCCTTTCGCGCGCCCCATCATACGATCAGCGAGGTGGGCCTGGTCGGCGGCGGCTCCGGCGTGCCTCGTCCGGGCGAACTGAGCATGGCCCACAACGGGGTGCTCTTTCTCGACGAGCTGCCCGAGTTTCGGCGCAACTCTCTAGAAACGCTGCGCCAGCCCCTGGAGAACGGCCAGGTCACACTCACCCGCAGCCTGGTCAGCCTGACCTTTCCCGCCGATGTGATGCTGGTCGCCGCCATGAACCCCTGTCGCTGCGGACATTTTGGAAACCCGGCCCGGCGGTGTTCGTGCTCGCTCGACGAGATCAAACGCTACCGCTCCCGGCTGAGCGGACCGCTTCTCGATCGGATCGACATCCATATCGGGGTCCCGGCGGTCCCCTACGACGAATTGCGGCGCGCCAAACCCTCGGAGGCCTCTGCCGCGATCCGCCAGCGGGTGCAGACCGCCCGCGACCGGCAGCGGGAGCGCCTCCACCTCAGCGGACGTCACGCCAACAGCCAGATGGGCCCCGATCAGCTCCGCCGCTACTGCGCGCTGGATGAGGGGTGTCATCGGATGCTCGGCCAGGTGGTGGAGCGCCTCGGGCTGAGCGCCCGAAGTTGCGATCGGATGCTCAAGGTCGCGCGCACCATCGCCGACCTGGCGGGCTCCCCGAACATTGAGATGCCGCACCTGGCCGAGGCCATTCACTACCGCTCGCTGGATCGCCCCCTGGACGCTCAGTTGGCGTCGTAAGCCAGACGAAAGCCGATGTCGCCCGAGCGCGCCGAGGCCAGCACCCGTCGACGGCTGGCCAGGCGGCAGGCACGCTCGTCCAGCATCCAGCTGCCCCCGCGCACCGCCCGAAGTGCGCTCTCCTTGCCGGTCCCGGCGCACCATTCCTGCACGCCCCCGCTTAAGTCGCGCACCCCGTAAGGAGAAATATCGTCCAAAAAGACGCCGACCGGCTCCGGCTGACTGAACTCCGGCCGAGAGTCGCGCATCTTGCAGAAGGTCGCGTCAAAGCGACTTCCCCAGGGGAAGAAGCGACCATCCACGCCGCGCCCGGCCTTCTCCCACTCGTCTTCGGTGAGCAGGCGGTAGGGCCGATCATCGCGCTGTCCACGCCACTGGCAGTAAGCCTGTGCATCCATCGCGCTGATGCCCACCACGGGCACATCGAGCTCATGGTCGGCGTCTCGGGCATAGCGCTCGCGCATCGGCCCCTCAATGAGGACTGGCGAGGGCAACCAGCGCCCGGTCGACGCCTCAAAGAAAGCCAGCGTCCCGCCATCGAGCCGGGTCCTGGGAGCATGCTCCCGGGCCTGTTGCAGGTCGGTGGCGCTGAGCTCGTCGAGCCACTCCAGATACTCCCGAAAGGTCACCGGGAGGCGCGCGCAGAAAAAGGATGCCAGCTCCACTTCACGGGCAGGCCCGGGATGAAGCGCCTCCGGATCGCCTCCCAGGGTGCAAAGACCGCCGGCCACATAGACAAAGCCCGGCGTCACCCGGTGGTCGGCCGGCAGGTCGACGCACACCGTCAGCTCGCGCTCTCCCACCTCCACAAAGAGGGGCGCGCGGACCGGCGCCGACCCCGCACGCTGAAGCACCATCATGTAGCTGCCGCTCTCCAGCGTGGGCAGTCTCACCGGGGTGGTCCCGACCTGCCGCTCATCGGCGACCACTCGCCGGCGATCGAGCTCCTGATAGGGGAAGAGGGTCACCTCGGCCCCGGGAGGCCGGGTGCTAATCTGCACCTCTGCACAGCGCCCGAAACGCTCAGCGTACGCTGCCCCGCCATAGTCCCGTACCATCGACTCGGAATGGAGCATCTCCGCCATATCGTTGCGCTCTTTTGCCGCGACATAGCGCTCCCAATAGAGCTCGGCCATCCCCGCGCGGGCTCGCGGCTCCTGCCCGTCGATCCACAGCACTTGCTGGAAGCGTCGCACCGCCTCCCCGAAGGTCGCAACGCCCTGGCGCTTCGCCTGGAGAAACGCGTCCTCCAGGGCCCAGAGCGCGCGCTTGCGTTCGATCGACTCCCAGGGCTTTAGCGTACCGGCCCGGGCCTCGATCTCACGCCAGAGGTCGCGCTCCTCTCGGAGCGCGTCGCGGTAATCGGCCAATAGCGCTTGCCCCCGCTCTAGCCCCTCCGCGATCGGGGCCCGACGCAGGGCATGGAGTTCGCCCTCCAGCGCCTCTTCAAAAGCACGCGCGCTGGGGTAACGTTTCTCTTGCTCGCGCGCCATCGCCCGCAAACAAATCGCCTCAAGCTCCCGGCTCAACGGCCAGAGGTCGCAGCCCCGCTCCGAGGGGCGAATCAGCTCGCTCTCCACCACACGCCACATCGTCTCGGCAGCATCTTTACCGTCGAAGGGAGGCTCCAGCGTGAGCAACTCATAAAGCACCGCTCCGAGGCCGTAGACATCGCTGCGGGCGTCGACCAGGTCCAGCCGTCCCCGGGCTTGCTCCGGCGACATGTAAGCCGGCGTCCCCAGGGTCTGGCCAGCGCCGGGCTCATCCCGCGCGTCGAGCTTCGTATGCACCCGGTCGCCGCTGACATGAGCCACGCCCCAGTCCATCACCAACACTTCCCCGTACTCTCCCAGCATGATGTTGGAAGGCTTGAGATCGCGATGCACCACCCCGCGGGCGTGCGCGTAATGGAGGGCCCCGGCAACCTGCTTCATCATGCTCAGCAGGCGCGGCAAGGTGTACTCCTCAAGGTACGCCGGCTCCCGACAACGCAGCCCCTTGATCACCTGCGCCAGCGAGGGCCGGTTGACTCGTTGCATGGTGTAGTAGACGCGACCGTCGTCGAGCACGCCCACATCGTAGATGGGCATGATGTGGGGATGCTCGAGCTGACCGGTGATCTGAGCTTCCGCCAGAAAACGCACCACCGCGCGGGCATCGTGACGCGTAGAGGGGCTCGCGATTTTCATCGCCACCACCCGCCCCAACACCCTGTCATGGGCCGAGAGCACGCTCCCACCACCTCCGCCTCCCAGGGGGCCTCCGAGCTCGTAGCGGGCCTGTCCGCTGAGGAACTCGCCGGCCCGGAGCGCCGGCTGATAGACCTCGGTGTTCTCAAAGGCGAAGTGACGTCCCGTCTCCTCGGCACTTCGCCAGGCCGGAGTTGCCCAGGCCGCGGCCACGCCCTGAACCCTGGTGCGCACTTCGTCGCGGCCATCCCCGGCAACCTCGGTGCTGCCCTCCAACCCCAGCCCTTCGACTCCCGCTCGCCCCCGAGCCGAGATCCGCAGTCCGAAACGGGAGGTCACCGCCTGCTCCTCCCCCGCGCCAGCCGCCGGCCGCTGAAATGGCGCCGACGCCACAGCGGCTTCTTCCCCCTCGTAGCCCAACGCCCGAAGCACCGTCTCCAGCTCAGACGCCTCAAGCCACCCTCGCTCCTTCCAGTGCCGAACCGTCGGCGCCTGTCCCTCGTCGGCGAGCCGCCCCAGCTCGAAGAGGCATTGAGAGACGACGTCAAATTCAAGCAGACGCCGCTCCAATGCCACCCGTGCAATCTGTTGATGTATTTTCCAGTCCAATGCCCGCTCCTTGTCCGGTAAACGCTCCCCCCGACCATGAAGCTCAATCCAGAGTAACACGGCGTTACACCGAGCCAAGCGCTTTGCTCACAGGGGCGCCATTGACTTTCCATCCGGGACTTGTATCTTTTGCAACCTGCAGCCGACGCTTGATGAAGATGCCTGCTGATTAACATCCCCGCGTCGCCGCGTCCTTTTGATCCGAACTGGCTCTATGTTGAGGAGGAATTCCATGTTCACGCGTTTTGTCGCTAAAGCCATGTCCGTCGCCGTACTCGTCAGCCTTGTTGCGTTCACCGTTGCCTGTGGTGGCAAAGACAACGTGCCCGATGACTCGGGCGCTCAGACCTCGACCGCGCCGGAAAGCCGCTCGGTGGTCCTTTACCAGTTCCGCTACCAGCCCAGCAGCCTGACCATCCCGGCGGGCACCACGGTCACCTTCAAGAACCGTGATCCGGAGCGTCACAACATCAGCATCGCCGCGCTCAACGTCGACCAGAACCTCGACGCGAACCAAGAGTGGTCTTATACCTTTAACACCACCGGTGAGTTCGCCGCCTCCAACCGCTTCAACGATCGTATGCAGCTGACGATCATCGTGGAGTGAGGTGAGCGCTAAGCTCGTCTTTGAGCGTCTACCGCCTGTGGCGGTAGGCGCTTTTTTTTATGTGAGTCAACTCCCCGGCGAGTTTGACTCGCCACACCGGCAACACCCGAAGCAAGCGAGGGGGGTATGGACGACGATTCGCCCGATCGAACGGTCATGGTTCACTTCTACCGCGCCAGCGTGATTCACGCCGACGTGTGGCGACAGCGCCTGGACGCCACCACCAACTGGGCGATCGTCACCAACGCCGCCATGCTCTCCTTTACGCTCTCCCAGCCGGATACCCCGCACTTCATCGTCCTGCTGCTCATCGGCGTGAACTTCTTGCTGCTGATCATGGAGAGCCGCCGCTACCAGCTCTACGACCTCTGGCGTCGACGCATTCGCTGCCTGGATCGCTACTTCATTGCCCCCAACCTCGCCCCGGGTCACGGGCCCTCCTCAACCCACGCACGCCGCGAACTCAAAGCCCTGGCCGACGATCTGGGACACTCCTACCCCCAGCTCAATCTGATCGATGCCGTGGGCTACCGATTGCGCCGAAACTACGGCTACATTCAGCTCATCGCCCTGGGTTCGTGGTACCTCAAGCTCTTCATCCACCCCACCGTCGTCACCGACACCGAACAATTCGTCCGACGGGCACACATCGGCTACATCAGCGGCCCGGTGACCATGACCCTGGTCACCTCGTTGACGCTGATTGTGCTCTTTATCGCCCTCCGCGCCCCCTCCGAGCAGATGGTCGCCTGGCAACAGCTGCCCTCGCCCATTGAGCGACTCCTGCGCACCCCGATCTTCCACCGACGTATGGCGCTCGACGAAGAAGAGAACTTTCACCGCCACGACCACCGAGACGAAGACGACTCGCCGGAGAGCTGAGCTCCAAAGGGGACTCCCGGTCATGCACGAGCGGGACTCCCGGTCATGCTCATACGGCCGCGAACGCCTGGCATTTCGGTGTTCCCTCCTCGCTCTTTCCGGGGCTCCTGACACCAGAAAGCCCGGTCTTTTGACCGGGCTTTCTGCGTTGCTACCTGCACGTTCTCACCGGCGCGCTCGCGCTCAGTTAACCAGCTCTTCAGCCCACCGCCGACGCAGCTCCTGAACCGAGGCCCGAAGCTGATCAAAGCCCTCGGCCACCCAGAAAATCGGCTGGTAGATGTCGATCCTGAAGGGCGTCGAGATCACCTCATCCAGATCAAAGGGACGAATCTCCGGTCCACCATCAAAGACGTTATCCGCCTCCCCAAAGGACGACATCAGCCCGGAGCCATAAAGTTTCACGCGCCCGGCCTCCTGCACCAGTCCAAACTCCACGGTGTACCACCACAACCGGGCCATCGCGTCGAACTTATCGCGGTTATCAAGCTCGGTGACCAGCTCGCCGTACTCCTGAACAAAGTCGGCAAAGACCGGGTCGGTGTGCATGGGCACATGTCCAAACACATCGTGGAAAATATCCGGCTCCTGCAGGTACTCCAGCCGGTCCATCGGACGAATCTCCAACGTAGAGGGGAACTGACGTTTGGCCATGGAGCCAAAAAACATCTCGGCCGGGATGAAACCGTTGACCGCCCGCAACTCCCAGGAGGTAAGCGGACGCAGGTTATCGTTGAGCTCATCGAAGAGGGGCACCCGGTCCAGCGGCATCTTCAACTTCTCCAGCCCCTTGAGCCAGGCCTCGCAGGCCGTCTCCGGCAGCTTCTGCATGCGACGCTCACACAGGATCTTCCACACCGCGTTCTCCTCGGCGGTGTAGGTGCGACCTTCATGCGAGATAAACCCGGCGCCCTCCATCTTGAGGCCTTCCAACTCCTGGTCCTGCGCTACGCGTTCCATATCCGCTCCTCATCTCAGGGTGTCGATGCCATCGTTGCCCGACCGACCTCGCCGGGGCCCATCCTAACGTCGGTGCTGACTGCGCGCGCTCTCTCAGGGAGATTCCTGCCAGGGCGGCCCCAGAATGGGGGCTCTCTCGCGCGACTGCTGGGTGCGCTGAAGCTCAATTTCGGTAGTCAAAATCGAGGGCGCCACCGTAGAAACCGGCACGTATCCACTCTCCGCGCCGCAATAACCGTTGAAGATGCCCGTCTCACTGGAGGCGGCCACAATCTTGTTGATGCTCGAGAGCGGTGTCCCCACCAACTCCACGCCGCGCACCAACTGCTGCTCACCGGTCTCCGCGTCCACCCGGTAGATCATGCGCGGTACGCCCTTAAACGCCTGGTAGCCGTACCCCAGGGTGTTGGTCGATCCGCCGGTGATGTCCTTGATAAGCAGCCCGTAAGGTTTACCCTGTCGCCGCACCTCCGCCAAGAGCATCTCGCGCAACTCGCTCTCGCTGACCTGAGCCGCCTCGCTTGCCACAACCACCAGGTTGGCCATGCGCGCCCGGGGCACATTAACCCCCTGTGCCCGTCCGTGGCCGTTGGAATGGGCTACACCCTCAATCGGGGTACGACTCATCAAAAAGCCGCGCAACACGCCTTCCTCAATCAGCTGCGCGCGCTGCGCGCGCACTCCTTCATCATCATAAAGGTAGTGCCCGTTGAGCTGGACGCCTGCGTAGGCGTCGAGGTTCGGATCGTCGTACACCGAGAGAAATCCGGGCAGCACGGCCTGATCGACGCGCCCGTGAAAGGTGCGCCCCTCCTGCTCATCGCGCTGACGCTCTCCCTCCAGCCGATGCCCGACCGCCTCATGAAAGAGCACCCCGGTGGCCTCCGGTCCCAGAATCGCCGGTCCGGTGTAGGGGTCGATGACCTCGGCATCCCGCAGAGCCCGCAGCTCGGCGATCATCTCGCCAATCGCGCCCTCGACGTGCTCCCAGGATGGCAGCTGGTCGATGTCGCGCGCATAAAAGAGCCGGCTGTTCTCCAGCAGCATCCCGTCATCGGCACGCGTGTAGGCCTGGGCCTGAATGGTATAGATGCGAAACTCATCGACGACCTCGCTGCCCTCGCTGTTCACCAGATAGCGCACCACACGCTGGCCGGAGACCTCCATGGTGGCATCGAGCAAGAAGGTATGCTCCCGCATCCCGGCGGTTATCCGCCGCACCTGGGCCCGCCAGGTCGCCGGATCGGCCTGCAAGGGGAGATCCGGTCCGCGGTAACTCGTCGGCTCCTCGCGCGAGAAGCTGGGCACCTCGACCGCCTCCTCGGCCTCGTAAACCGCCCCGCCCCGCTTGGTCAGGTAGTCGCTCAGCGATTTTTTATAGGTCTCATCGGTGAGCAGCCACAACGCCCCGCGCAAGGCCTGATCGTCATCCAGGGGCACGACACGCTCGGCGCGGAAGTTCGCCAGGCGATAGCTCTCGGCGTCGACATTCGCGAAGTTATCAAACTCATACGAGCCCACCCGACTCTCGACATACGCGTAGCGCTGGCGGCTTCGCGCATCGGCAGTTAGCGCCCCGAACTTCCCGGCGACCGTCACCGACTCATCGTCTTTGAGTTGATAAGAAAGAAAGTAGGGCCCTTCGTAATCCGGCAGGCGCAGGCGCTCCATCGAACGGGTCAGCTCCGCCTTGAGCGTGCCGACCACCTCCTCGCGCTCGCTGCCATCAGGCGTCGCCGGCGCCGGTTCGGCCGACGTCGGTGTGGCGGCACATCCCACCAGCGCCACCATCATCGCGGCCAGTAGCCGCCCTCCAACCGCATTCAACAACCTTTCGCTCATGCCTTCGCCTTCTGCTGCGGAGCCGGCTCTCTGCGGCCCACCTGGTGCCCCTCCCCCTCTAAAGTTTCGCCTCAATGAACCTGCCGGACCTGCTCCACGGTGCTCGGGTCATCGCCCTCCAACTCCCGGATGTACTCCGCGGTCCAGGGGCCCTGGCCCTTGCGCTCTTCACCGTAGCCCCACTCCCCTTCCAGGCGTACGCTCTCGCCACTCTCTACAAGCAGAAAGTAGCCGCTGCCCCGCATCGCCGCCCGGGCCTGAGACCGGTCGCCGGGCTCCTCCCAGTTAAAGAGCAGCCGATTGCCTTTCAGCTCTCCCTCCAGGGTCCCACCACTGCCGTAGGAGAAGACCCCGGTGACTCGGTCGCCGCTTTGCTCCAGATACATATGCTCGTACTGCGGGGAGTACCACAGCCCGGAGTACGAACGTCCCTGAGGCATCGACTCGGCCCCCGGCACCCCGGGCGCGCTCGCACACCCGCTCATCACCCAGACCCATCCGACCAGCATCAGCCACATCGCACGTGCTCGCATCACATCACCTCTTCGGAAGCATCATTGTTAAGCTCATCTTCATTGCCGGTCCCGGGCGCTCCGGCCTGCTCCTGCCCCAGAGCCCGGCGCACAGCCGGAGTCGAATGCTCCAGGAGCCTGGCGAGTATATCGCAGACACGCTTGCTTTCCAGGAGCAGCCCCCACTCTCTGGCGTTGAGGTAGCTGATGCGCTTTCCCTTGCGCTCCAAAAACTCCAGCCGCACGGTGACCTCGTCACCTTCGCGCTCCACGGCCTCCAGGCGCACCTCGTCGCCGGACTCCAGGCGCAAGAGATCGCGCTCCAGGCTGCGCAGATGCCGATAGAGTCGCAACGCCCGCTGCACCCGCGCGTCCTGATACGCCTCGAAGTTGCGATTGCGACTAAAAGCCACATCGTCGTCACGCAGGAGACGACGCACGATCTTGTAGGTCAAATCCATAGGGGGCGCCCTGCTCCGAGATTGCGCCGACGTGTGCCGGGCTGACTGCTAAAACCGTGCCCCCCGGCCGGACCATTCCATGAACTCGGCGAGTGCGCACTCAGCCCCAGACCCGAATCTCGTTGAGTCCGTTGGAATCCTGGAAGCGTCCCAGGCGCGCGATAAGCTCATCGGTGATGATCATATCGCGGGGCGCCACCGGAATGCCCTGGGCGGTTTCCAGCGGCCGAGCCAACACCATGCCGGGGCGCAGGTTCTCAAAACTGACCACGATTTCGCGCGTGCGGGCGGTTGCCATTTCCTGCGCGACCATCTCGCGAAACTGCCGTACCAGCTCCGGATCGTAGCGCGTACCCGCCCCCTTCTGAAGGAGTTGCAGCCCCCGCTCCACCGCCCCGGCGACCTCCAGGCGATTGTTGCCCCGCAACCCGGTGCGCACCCGTTCAAACGCGCTGCAAATGCCCAAAATCCGACAGCCCCGAACAAAAGATTCCTGATACACATCCCCCGAGGAGGGATCGATGCGTCCGGGCTGAAACTCCGGGGCGTCGTAGCGGTTCAGGTAGTGCAGGATCATCCGCCCCGCCTGGCGCAACGCCGGCACATGCTGAATGGCCTGCTGCCCGAGAACGGTATGAAACTCCCAGCTGGCTTTGGCCTCCTCGTCGAGTTCTTCAACGGGAAGCTCAAAAACGCGGGGAGGCGCATTAATCAGCCCGATCCAGTGCAGAAGCGTTGCCCGCTCCACCTCCTGAATCTCATCCGTATCCAGGCCCAGGCGCTCACCAAACATCCGCACCCGTTCCGCGGTGCGCTGGCAATGTTCAATGACGTGGACCTCGCCGAGTTCCATAATGGAGACCAATGCCTTGATCGTAGCGTCAAAACTCCCCTGGAGCTCACAGTAGAGGCGCTCGATCTCGCGCTGGCGCGCGACCACCTCCTGGGTACGCGCCTCCACCCGCGCTTCCAGCTCTTCGTTGAGTTCGGAGAGTTCGGTGTTCAAGACCGAAAGGCGCTCGTTCTGCTCGCGAATATGCTCCTGATAACGCACGCGCGAGATGAGCAACTCGTGGTGCTCGATCGCCAGACCCACAATTTTGAGGAACTCGTCATGGTCCCAGGGTTTGGTGATGAAACGAAACACCTCGCCCTGATTGATCGCCTCAATGGCCGTGGCCACGTCATTGTTGCCGGTGAGCATAATCCGCACGGTATGCGGCGACTTCTTGCGCACGTAGTTCAGAAGCGCCGCCCCGCTTAATCCGGGCATGCGCTGATCGCTGATGATCACAGCGATCTGATGCTCCCGGAAAAGCTCTACGGCGTCGGCCCCGCTGGGGGCGCTCAGCACCTCATAGCCCTGCCCCAAAAAGAGGCGCTGCACAGCCTTGAGGATGTGCGTCTCGTCGTCGACGATGAGCACTTTATAAGGCTCAAGCCCTTCGGTGTCGGCATGTGGTCCGGCCGAATCGTCGGCCTCGAAATGCGCCCCCCGTATAGACACTGGCGTTCGCTTCATCGGTCGCGTCATACCCTGGTTCTCGCGCTGAACGTCGTGTGATTCCCCTCGCAGGCCCCTCCCGCGGTCGGTCATCTTAACCCGCGTAAGCTTTGCCCGCTACTCCGAATCAGCGCGCCCTCGCTCTACCCCTTCAGGGTAGCGCTCTGTGCCAGACGTCGGCAGATCATCGCCGTACCTGCCGGGATCGCGGTGGTATAAAGCACCAGCCCCAGGGAGAGCATCATCCAGAGGGCCACCTCTTTGACCTGAACGGCCAGCACCTCCACGCCGAACCACCCCATAAACGAGGCTGTAAAAAGTGCTGCGGCACCAAAGCTCACCAACGGGTAGACCAGCCACCCGGCAACCAGCTCCCGGGAGCGCTGACGCCCGGGCACCCCCGTGCGCATCAGGGGCCGAGTCATGATCACCGCGCTGAACAACACCGCGCCCATGCCGTGGGCGGCCAGCAAAAGCCAGCCGGGCTTCCAGATCTTCAGCACATCGGGCAGGTACACAAAGGCCGCCAACCCGCCCAGCGCCATCACCAGCCCCGGTACCAGGATCACCCCGCGCATCAGGGTCTGCGAGATCCGGCGGCGGCTCCAGATCAGCCCCGCCCAGCTTCCCCAGGTCAGCGTCAGCACGCCGGTGGCCAGTAGTTTCACCACCTCAAAGCCGTGCACCGGCTTCGCGATCATCATCGAGGTGCCCCATACCGCCAGCGCGACCATCGCCACGGTGGCCAGCGCCCAGAGCAGGAGTTCTCCGATCACCGACGGTTTTCTGTGCATCTCTTCCATAGCTCACCTTAAACCGGATAGGCCCCGGTTGATCCCGGAGCTTCTTCATAGTAACGCCTGCGCAGTTCGAAACAAACTCAAGCGCTTAGCGCATTCCTCCCCCTCCTCGAAGCGAGTCTCCCACCATGTCTCAACCTACCCGCGCCGCGATCATTCTCGCCGCCGGCTTCGGAAGTCGCCTGCAGGCCGATGAAGGCCATAAACTCCTGGCTCAGGTCGAGGGTCGCCCCATGATCGATCACCACAGCAGTGGCCTGCATCGCCTGGGCGTCGACCATCTGGTCGTGGTCACCGGCTACGCGCACCACGCGCTGGAGGCTCAGCTTCAAAACGTCGAGTTGCCTGAAGGTATGCGCCTGAGCTGCGTGTTCAACCCCGACTTCGAAGGGAAGAACGGCACCTCTGTGCTCGCCGGCGTGAACGCGCTTCGCCAGAGCGGTCATCAGGGCGCATTCTGGCTCACCATGAGCGACCACCTCTTTGAGCCGGCCCTCTTCGATGACCTGGCCGCGGAGTTTGCTCCGAAGCCGGAGCGCGAGGGCGCACTGATGATCGATCGCAAGCTCGAGACGATCTTCGACATGCCCGATGCCACCAAACTCCGCCTGGCCCCCACTGATTTTGACATCGGCAAAGAGCTGAAGCGCTTTGACGCGGTGGACGCCGGCCTCTTCTGGTGCGGCCCGGGCTTTGTCCGGGCCCTCGAAGACGCCAAAAGCCGCCTGGGTGACTGCACGACCTCCGACGCGGTCCGAGCGCTGCACGCCCGCCAGGCCTTCGAGTTCTGGGACATCGGGGCGCGTCTCTGGCAAGACGTCGACACCCCGGGGGCCCGCGCTCACGCCGAGATGCTGATCAAGGGATGGCGCGCCACAGCGCACTGAGCCTGCCGGCTCCGCCTCGCATTCCTGAACCACAAAAAAGCCCCCGGGGTCATCACGACCCCGGGGGCTTTTTATCTCATCAGGCGCTCTGGATTCAGCGCACGTCCTTGAGAGCCATGCATACGGTGGTGCGATCATCGCCACCCATGTTGGCCGTCAGCCCCACTTCCGGACGTTCGGCCAGCTGGTAGTCGCCGCACTCGCCCTTCATCTGACGGTAGATCTCCAGGAGCTGCTTGACGCCGGTGGCGCCCACCGGGTGCCCGAAGGCCAGCAGACCACCGCCGGTGTTCACCGGAATCTTCCCTTCCAGACCGGTCTCACCGGCCCGCGCCAGCTCGGCGCCCTTGCCCTTCTCGGCAAATCCCAGCGCTTCGTACATCAGCAGTTCGGTGACCGCGAAGCAGTCGTGCACTTCGGCCACCTGAATGTCCTGCGGCGTCAGCCCGGCATCGGCGTAGACCTGATCCGCGGCGAGCTTGGTGTTGTCGAGCACGGTGTAGTCGGCCACACGACCCAGCGGGCTGGTCGCCTGGGCGTAGGCCAGGATCTCAATGCAATCCTCGGGCTTCTTGCCCAGTTTCTTGAGGCCCTCTTCGGTCGCCAGGATCACGGCGGCGCCGCCGTCGCTGACCTGCGAGCAATCCGAAACCTTCAGATGAGGCTTGAGCTCCTCATTGCCGAGAAACGCCGGGTTGCGGTCGCCGGGCTTCGAGGCGCTCTCCAGATCCCAGCTCACCTGGCTCATATGAGCCTTCGGGTTCTTGTTGGCGTTGGCGTAGGCCTTGACGGTGACGTGGGCGATATCTTCGTCGGTCACCCCAAACGCCTCTTTGTAGTGCTTGGCGCGGCGAGCAAACATCGCCGGGAAGGTGAACTCATCGATGGAGCGCTCTTCCTCCCAGTGCGAGGCGCGAGCCAGGTAGCCGGCTCCTTCACGGGCGCTGACCGTGGTCTGAACTTCGGCGCCCACCGCCATGACCACATCGCTGCCGGCGTGCAGCGAATCGATCGCCGAGAGAATGGCCAGACCGCCCGAGGCGCAGGCCCCTTCCAGACGCGTAAAGGGCTTGCCGGTGAGCTTCTCATTGGCGCGCACGGCCATGGCGCCCAGGTGCCCCTGGGAGTTGAAGAGTTCGCCGGCGAAGTTGCCCACGAATCCGCGATCGATGGCCTGGGCATCCACCCCGGTCTTCTCCAGCGCGCCGTTGATGGCCTGGCTCAGGTAGTCTTCCAGACCGGGGTTCTCGCGCGTGCCAAAATCGGGATGCTTCTTCCACACAAAGTCGGGGTGGCCCTTGCCGATGAACGTGGTGAGCTCGCCGCCGACCACAAAGATGCGCTTAAGAGGCTTCATGAAATCTCCTGGGCTGACCGGACCTACGGGGCGAGTACTGCCCCCGCCATCCGATGAAAGGGGGTGCGCGAAAGTGACGCGACATAAAAGAGGCGCGCCGAAGTTTGAGATGAGAATGGGTTACACCACAATCAGCGCCCTCACAACGAACAAAGGGTGTGGCGCATTCCGCCACACCCTTTGTTCGTTGCGCCACCGCGACGCGACACCACTTAGGCGCGCGCGCCGGTGGATGCGCGGCTCGCGTTTACCTCCTCGGAGGCTCGACGACCGGCGCCTCGGCCGCCGCTGAGACCCCGGCCCCGGCCGGCGCGGCCTGCGGAAGCCCGACCTTATCGCCCGCCTTCAAGCCGGCCTCCTCCGCCTTGCCGATCAGCTTGCGAAACGACTCGCTGGCGCTCTGCAGTTTGCGATCCCACTCCGGATCGGGCTGCTTGCCCTCGATCTCCCGGTGGTAGGTCACCATGGTGTAGGCCAGCGCGAAGGGCTCATAAAACGCCAGCTCCAGCAGCCGGCCGCCCACCGCCGCGATGATAAAGGCGATGATCGTGATGATCGACTGCATCTCAATGGCCTGCTTGCCCACCACCGTGGCGATGAGCAGCCCCGGCACCAGCACCATCGCAAAAAAGGCCAGGGAGAACGCCTTCCCGATCAGATAGGCCTTGATCGTGGTGAAAAGAATCGGCTTGTAGCTCTGCCCGTAGAGCACGATGCCGTGACGCGCGCTGTTCCAGACGTTTTCCTCGCGCCGGGCGATGGCGTAACTGAGGATGGCTTCATCGACGTAGGAGAGCGAACGGTTGATAATCTGCTGCACGATGCGGATGAGCCTTTGAAAGTCCCCGGGCAGCGGGATGAAGTTGATAATGCGCACAAAGGTGCCGGTAAAGGCCTTGACCGTACCGTTGATCAGCGCATCCAACCCGAAGAGCACCGAAACGTCTTTGAAATACCGGGTGACAATATCTCGGGCGTACTGAATCTGGCCGGCACCTCGGGGCACGTCGCGTCCGAGCAAAACTTCGGTCATCGCCGCGATATGCGCGCCCTTGACCATGTAGAGCAGGTAGCGCCGGGCCATGCGCCAGGCAAACCCACCGGCCCCCAGCGCGATGATCACGCAGATCCAGGCCGCCGCCGGCACCAGCTTGGCCACAAAGAAGGTGATCGCCGCCCAGACGCCAAACCACACCACTGCCACCAGAAAAAACCCGGCGTACACCGCGGCGTTAAGGCCCAGAATCGGCACCGTCGCGCCCAGAAGCGAGACGGCATCCTTCATGTAACTTCCTTTCTTCTGTTGCGTCATATCCCCACCTCAGGGGCGCGCCCGCTGGACGCGCGCAGAAAAGCCAGCCATCGATCGGCACCGGGAGTAAAGAAACGTCCGGCGTCCAACCACGTTGAGAGATTTGTGTCCAATGGAACCCGGTTAACCTAGCGGCGCGTACCACGGCGGTCAACGTCTCCGGGCGCCGGGCCCCTGGGGCCGGCCTTCAGGGAAAGAGCCGGTGGCGCTCAAAGGGCACCTCGGGCGTCGGGCGCACAAACTCCCAGCGATCGTGCAGACGGCTCTCCCCGGCCTGCCAGAACTCGATGCGCGTGGGCACCACGCGCATCCCCGACCAATGAGGCGGTCGCGGCACCTCCTGCCCCTGAAAACGCGCCTCGACTTCGGCCAGTGCCTCCTCCAGGTCGGCGCGCGAGGCCAGCGGGCGGCTCTGCTGAGAGGCCCAGGCCCCCAGCTGACTGCCGCGAGCTCGACTGGCGAAATACGCGTCGGCCTCCTGCGGACTGACCCGGTGAGCCACGCCCTCCACCCGCACCTGCTGACCGAGCTGGGGCCAGTAGAAGTTGAGCCCACACTTAGGCTCCGCCAACAACGCCCGGCCCTTGCGGCTCTCAAAGTTGGTGTAGAAGACAAAGCCCTTGCGATCGACCTGCTTGAGCAACACAATGCGCACCGCCGGCTGCCCCCCTGCATCGACCGTGGCCAGGCTCATGGCCGTGGGCTCCAGGAGCCCGGCGTGCTGAGCACGTTCATACCAGGCCTCAAACCAGTCAAAGGGGTCATCGTAGGGCAACACATCTGTATCCGGCATAGTCACAGCCTCCTGTAGGTTAGTCGAGAAAGCGATCGCCTCGGCGGTCACACTCTCGCCTTTTGTTCACCTCAACGGCGCTTAGCTTTCTAGGTAAGGGCCTTCGACGCCAGCGGCAAGCTCGTTGTGGCGCGCTCCGTAGTGGAGTGGCGCCGGCGGGTTCACTGGTCTGGGGCGCGTTTGGCCCCTGCCTTGCGGCCGGTCCGCTGCGGCGGCGCATCCTGGATTGGGAGTAGGGATTTGAGTCAGCACGATTGGGATAGTGATGTCGTCACCGAGAAGAAAACCCGGCTCAAAAAACCCCGGCTCTTCAAGGTTATCTTTCATAACGACAACTACACCACCATGGAGTTTGTCGTGGAGGTCCTGGAACGGGTCTTCCGCAAAAGTCCCGCAGAGAGCGCTCAGATTATGCTACGCGTGCACAACCACGGTCACGGCGTCGCCGGCACCTACCCGCGGGAGGTCGCCGAGACCAAAGTCGAGACCACCATCGCCATGGCCCGGCGTGAAGGCCATCCGTTGATGGTCACCATGGAACCCGAGTAAACCTGCGTCCGTCCTGTTAAGGCGCCCCCGCCTGCCCACCCTCCTTATGTTCTTCCCACCTCTTTCTCGATGCGGTCCTCTTGCCGGAGCCTAAGGTCATGATTCAAAAAGATCTCGAAATCGCCCTCTTCGCGGCGGTCCGTGAGGCCAAGCAGCGTCGCCACGAGTATTTGACCCTGGAGCACCTGCTCTACGTCTTGTGCTACGACGAGACCACCCGCCGCATCCTGCGTCAGGTCGGCGTCGACATCGACCGCCTCACCGGCGATCTCGACGGCTTCCTCGACGAGAACCTCGACAAGCTCCCGGCCGAATTTAACGCCGAGCCGGTCCAGACAGTCGCCTTCCAGCGGGTGATGCAGCGCGCGATCATGCATGTGCGCTCCTCGGGCCAGACCGAGGTCAACGGCGGCAACGTCCTGGTGGCCCTGTTCAGCGAGCCCGACAGCCACGCGGTCTTCTTTCTGGAGAACCAGAACGTCAGCCGCCTGGATGTGGTCAGCTACATCAGCCACGGGGTCAGCCGCCTGGACGACGAGGAGCGCCCTGGGAGCTTCGATGAAGAGCCCGAGTGGGATGATTCCCCCCCCCGCATGGAGGAGGAAGAAGACGGCGAAGGGGTGCAGAACCCGCTGGAGAACTACTGCACCAATCTGGTGGAGCGCGCGCGACGCGGGCGCATCGATCCGCTGATCGGACGCGACTCCGAGATCGAGCGCACCGTCCAGGTGCTCTGCCGCCGGCGTAAGAACAACCCGGTCTTTGTGGGCGACCCGGGCGTGGGCAAGACCGCGGTGGCCGAAGGCCTGGCCCGACGCATCGCCCACGGTCAGGTGCCCTCGGTGCTCGACGATGCCGAGATCTGGTCCCTGGATCTGGGCGGGCTGCTGGCCGGCACCAAGTTCCGCGGCCAGTTTGAGCAGCGTCTCAAGGCGGTGATCAAAGCCCTGCAGAAGCGCAAAAACGCCATCCTCTTCATCGATGAGATTCACACCATTGTGGGCGCCGGCGCCACCAGCGGCTCGACCATGGACGCCTCCAACATCCTTAAGCCCGCCCTGGGCGACGGCTCGTTGCGCTGCATCGGCTCCACCACCCATGAGGAGTTCCGCAAAAGTTTTGATCGCGATCGCGCCCTGGCCCGACGCTTCCAGAAGATCGACGTGATCGAGCCCTCCGTGGAGGAGACCCGCGAGATTCTGCGCGGACTCAAGCGCCACTACGAAGCCTTCCACGACGTGGTCTACACCGATGAGGCCATTGACCTGGCCGCCGACCTGGCCGCCAAGCACATCACCGAACGCGCGCTGCCCGACAAAGCCATCGACGTGATCGACGAGGCCGGCGCCCGCCACCGCATCCACCGCGCCGAGCTACCCACCAATATCATCGACGCCGAACATATCGAGGACGTGGTCGCCAAGATCGCACGTATCCCTCAGCTCAAGGTCCAGGGCAGCGAAAAGGATCGCCTCCATCAACTACGCACTGCACTCAAGGAGACGGTCTACGGCCAGGACGACGCCATCGACGCGGTGGTCACTGCCGTCAAGATGAGCCGGGCCGGTCTCACCCGACCCGACAAGCCGGTGGGAAGTTTCGTCTTCGCCGGCCCCACCGGGGTGGGCAAAACCGAGGTGGCCCGTCAGCTGGCCACCGCCCTGGGCATCGGCTTTGTGCGCTTTGACATGAGCGAATACATGGAGCGCCACGCCGTCAGCCGCCTGATCGGCGCCCCTCCCGGGTACGTGGGCTACGACCAGGGCGGGCTGCTCACCGAAGCCATTCGCAAAACCCCGCACGCGGTGCTCCTGCTCGACGAGATCGAGAAGGCCCACCCTGATATCTTCAACGTGCTCTTGCAGGTGATGGATAACGCCAAGCTCACCGATAACAACGGGCGCGAGGCCGACTTCCGCAACGTCATCCTGATCATGACCTCCAACGCCGGCGCGCACGAGATGGCCCAGAACGTGGTGGGATTCAACCAGCGCATTGATGTCTCGAGGGGCAACAAAGCCCTGGAGAAGACCTTCGCGCCAGAGTTCCGCAACCGTCTGGACAACGTAATCGTCTTCCAACCCCTGCCTCAGAGTGTGATCGTGCGGGTGGTCGATAAATTTATCGACGAGCTGGAGTTCCAGCTCAGCGACCGCAATGTGCGTGTCACCCTGGATGATGACGCCCGCATCTGGCTGGCCGAGCGAGGCTACGATGAAAAACTGGGAGCGCGTCCGCTGGCACGCGTGATTCAGGAACATATCAAGCAGCCCCTGGCCGAAGAGATTCTCTTCGGCGCGCTCCAACAGGGTGGCGAAGCCCAGATTGGCGTGAAGGACGGGGTCTTGAGCTTCGAATTCTTCCCCGACAACGTCGCCGAAGCAGCCCTGGCCAACGAAAGCAACTGATGGGCCAGCCCTGATCTTCGAGCTGCGAAACATCCCCGAAGCGCCGCGCTCCGACTGCCCCTCGCCGGGACGAGAGCGCGGCGCTCCGCTTTGACTGCCCTCCCCTGATTCCCACGCGACTTTTATGACCACCGCCGTACGCGCCCCCAGCAAACTCTTTCTCTTTGGCGAGTACGCCGTACTGGCCGGTGGCCGTAGCCTGGTGGTGGCCACCGAGCGGGCCGTACAGGCCAGCCTCCACCCCGAACAGACCTCCTACCGGGTTGAGGGCGCCGCGCTCTCATCGGCGCTCGCCCTGCCTCGCGCCGCGCTGGCCGCCCTGGGGCGGCCGGACGATGCATCGACCCTCGCACGGCTTCGCCTGGACGTCCGCGAGCTCTACGAACGCAACCAGAAACTCGGCCTGGGCTCCTCGGCCGCCTCCACCGTCGCCATCATCAAAGCGCTGGCCCCGGAACTCACACCGGCCCAGACCTTCGAGATCGCCCACCGCGCCCATCGCAATCTCCAGGGCGGCAAAGGCAGCGGCGCCGATGTCGCCGCCAGCGCCTTCGGCGGCACGCTGAGCTATCGCCTGACCCGAGCACAACTTCCGGACCCGGGTGCCCATCTGAGCGTCGCGCCCCGCGATGGCGAACACCTCATCGCCGACGCCGCGATCCTCGCCGGCCTCACCTTGCCCGACGACCTCGGCCTGATCGCCGTCTGGACCGGCGCGCCGGCATCCTCCGTCTCGTTTATCCGTGGCCTCAATGCGGCACTGGCGCACAACCTCCCCCTCATTGCCGCCACCCTCAAAAGCATCGCCACCCAGGCTGAGCGCGCACTCGACGCGACTCTGAACAACGACACCCACCGGTGGCTCGACGCCTTTCAGCAAGCCGACCACGCGATGGAAACCCTCGGCGCGCACTGCGACCTGCCCATTATCACCCCGGCCCACCGCGCCCTCCGCGAGCAGGCCCTGAACCTCGGCGCGTATGCCAAACCCTCAGGCGCTGGCGGCGGCGATTTTTCGCTCGTGGCCTGGCACCGAGAGCAGGCCACGCCGAGGGCTCTCTTCCAGGATCGCATCACGCTGGCGTTGAACGAATGACCAGCAAGACCCCACCTCACACTGGGCCCATTGCCCTGACATGACAGGTAGCTCAAGAACCGGGAGTCACCCCGCATCCCCGAAAGGGCGCCCTCTTTCAAGAATCGGAGGTCCTCTATATACGAACTTCCGGACCTGAAAGGCGACGCCAAAAACCCTCCCAACCTCTTGAAACCAAAGACCTTTCAAGAACCGGGAGTCACCCCGCGCAAGAACCGGGAGTCACCCCGCGCAAGAACCGGGAGTCACCCCCGACGCGGTCAAAATCCCCCTCCAGACGTCAAAAAACCGCCGGCATATGCCGGCGGTTTTTTCATGCGTACGACGTACAACCCGAGCTGATTTCCCCGGCGGCCACCTGCGCTCCCCGAGGAAAATGCCCAGCTCAGTTGTCGGTGAACATCGCCCGCAGGTACTCACGCTTCATCGTCGCGATATTATCCAGCGAGATTTCCTTGGGACAGGCCGCCTCGCACTCGCCGATGTTCGAGCAGTTGCCAAACCCTTCGGCGTCCATCTGGTCGACCATCGCGCGCACACGACGCCCGCGCTCGGGCGCGCCCTGCGGCATCAGCGCCAGCTGGGTGATTTTGGCGCCGGTGAAGAGCGACGCCGACGCATTGGGGCAAGCTGCCACGCAGGCGCCACACCCGATGCAAGCCGCCGAATCAAAGGCCTTATCCGAGAGATCCTTGCCGATCTTCACAGCATTGGCATCGGGCTTCGGTCCGGTGTTCACCGAAACGTATCCGCCGGCCGAAATGATGCGGTCAAACGCCCCGCGATCCACCACCAGATCCCGGATCACCGGGAAGGCTTCGGCGCGCCAGGGCTCAATGACGATCGTCTCGCCATCGCGGAAGCTGCGCATGTGAAGCTGGCACACCGTCGTGCCGCGCTCCAGCCCGTGGGCCTGGCCGTTGACCACGCAACCACAGGTTCCGCAGATCCCTTCGCGGCAGTCGTTATCAAACTCAATGGGCATCTCCCCCTTCTTGATGAGGTCTTCGTTGACCACATCCAGCATCTCCAAAAAGGACATGTGGGGGTTGATCTCGGCGGAGTAAGACTCAAATCGCCCCTCGACGTCAGGGCCCGCCTGTCTCCACACCTTCAGGTGTACGGTCATCGTATTGTCGTGCATCGTTACTCCTTGCTGCGCGTCCAGGGCGCGTGTGGGCCGCTCGTCAGCGGCGCCTCAATCGGCGCCGCCTCGACCTGCCGCCAGGCGACTTACTTGTAGCTGCGGGTGCTCAGCTCCACGTTCTCAAACTCCAGCGACTCCTTGATCAACTCAGGAGCGGCGTCGCCGCCCTTGTAAGCCCAGGCCGCCACGTAGCAGAAGTTCTCATCGTCGCGCTTGGCCTCACCCTCAGGGGTCTGGTGGTCTTCGCGGAAGTGCCCGCCGCACGACTCATCACGGTTCAACGCGTCTTTGGCCATCAGCTCGGCCAGCTCCAGGAAGTCGGCCAGACGGCCGGCGACCTCGAGCATCTTGTTGAACTCGTCGCCGCTTCCCGGAATCTTGACGTTGGTCCAGAACTCCTCGCGCAGCTTCTGAATCTTGCCGATGGCCTCTTTAAGCCCTTCCGGAGTACGGCTCATGCCGACCTGGTCGTACATGATTTCGCCAAGGTCCCGGTAGATCTCGATGACCGTGCGATTGCCCTTCTTACCCACCTCCAGCATCTTCTGGATGTACGCCGTGACCTCTTCTTCGGTCTGCTCAAACGCGGCGTGATCGGTGCTGACCGGCTCCACCTTGTGGTTGGCCAGGTAGTTCCCCACCGAGAAGGGCACCACGAAGTAGCCGTCGGCCAGCCCCTGCATCAGGGCGCTGGCGCCCAGGCGGTTGGCACCGTGATCTGAGAAGTTGGCCTCCCCGGCCACGAAGAGCCCCGGGATGGTACTCATCAGCTCGTAATCCACCCACAGACCACCCATGGTGTAGTGGACCGCCGGGTAAATGCGCATCGGCGCTTCGTAGGGGTTTTCGCCGGTGATCTTCTCATACATATGGAAGAGGTTACCGTACTTATCGGCGATGGCATCGCGGCCCTGATTCTTGATCGCGTCGCGGAAATCCAGGTAAACCGCGCGTCCCGTCGCGCCCACGCCCCGCCCTTCATCGCAGACGTACTTGGCGTTTCGCGAGGCCACGTCGCGCGGCACCAGGTTGCCGAAGCTCGGGTACTTGCGCTCCAGATAATAGTCGCGCTTCTCTTCCGGGATCTCGTTGGGCGGCGTCTTCACATCCGCCTTATCTTTGGGAACCCAGACGCGCCCGTCGTTGCGCAGACTCTCGCTCATCAGCGTGAGCTTCGACTGGTAGTCGCCCGACTGCGGAATGCAGGTCGGGTGAATCTGCACGTAGCAGGGGTTGGCAAAGTGCGCGCCGCGCTTGTAGCAGCGCCAGGCCGCCGTACCGTTGGAGTTAAAGGCGTTGGTCGACAGGAAGTAGACGCGCCCGTAACCCCCGGTGCACAGCACCACGGCGTCGGCCTGGTGACGCTCCAGCTCGCCAGTGATCAGGTTACGCGTGATGATCCCACGGGCTTTGCCGTCGATCACCACCAGGTCAAGCATCTCGCGGCGCGGGTACATCGTCACCGAACCCGAGTCGACCTGCCGCATCAGCGCCTGGTAGGCCCCCAGCAGAAGCTGCTGACCGGTCTGACCGCGCGCATAAAAGGTACGCGAGACCTGCGCGCCCCCGAAGGAGCGGTTGGCCAGCTCTCCGCCGTACTCGCGGGCAAAGGGCACGCCCTGCGCCACGGCCTGGTCGATGATGCTGTTGCTGACTTCGGCCAGACGGTGAACGTTGGCCTCACGACTGCGGAAGTCGCCACCCTTGATCGTGTCGTAGAAGAGTCGCCAGACGCTGTCCCCATCGTTGGGGTAGTTTTTGGCGGCGTTGATCCCTCCCTGCGCCGCGATGGAGTGCGCGCGACGCGGCGAGTCGGTGATGCAGAAGGCGTCCACATGGTAGCCGAGCTCGCCAAGGGAGGCCGCTGCCGACGCCCCGGCCAGACCGGTGCCGACCACGATGATCTTCTGCTTACGCTTGTTGTTCGGCGCCACGAGCTTCATCTCGTGCAGGCGCTTGCTCCACTTCTCGGCCAGGGGCCCTTCGGGAACTCGTGAGTCTAGCGTCGTCATTTCAACCTCCAAACATGTACAGAAAGACCGGAATCCCCAGGAAGCCCGCCGCCAGCACCACCGCGATCGTCAGCCCCAGCGCGTAGATCCCCTTGGACCACTGCGGCTTCATCGCCCCCAGAGACTGGAACGCACTCCAGAACCCGTGGCGCAGGTGAAAGCCCAAAAAGAGCATCGCGATGACGTAAAACGCCACCCAGAGCGGGTTCTGGAACTCTGTGGCCACAAGGCCGTAGAGGTCCCCGTACGCTTTGCCGTCGATGGTCATCGTGGCGTCGGTAAACATCTTCTGAATTCGGAAGTGCCACAGGTGCACCACCAAAAAGATGCCCAGGACCACCCCGGTGATGATCATGTTGCGGGAGGCCGGGTTCAGATTGCTGGGCCCGCCCTTGGTCACCACTCCCGTTTCGTAGTTATTGGCGCGGGCGCCCTTATTACGAAGCGTGGTGGTTACCCCCCAGGTGATGTGCAACGCGATCACACCCAGAAGCCCCAGCTCAATCACATACAAAAAGGGCCCGAGCGCGGCGAACTTCGAGGCGTAGATGTTAAACGCCTCCCCACCGTCGGGCACATAGAGCGTGAGGTTTCCAAGCAAGTGCACGATCACAAAGAGCACAAGCGCGATGCCCGAAATGGACATCACGAACTTGCGCCCGATCGACGAATTCAGGGCCTTCTTCAATGGTATCATGAAAACAACTCCGAGGGTTCGGCCGACCACCTCTGCCGCGCAAAACCTGCGCCACATCGACCGATGAGGGGGCCTGGCCCGCTGCCAGTGTTGGCGCGTTCCTTAGCATGATTGACGCGCCCTTAAAAGACCGTCACCGGCTCAAGGTGCGCCTCGCGCGTCATTCTGGCAAGCTCCGCTTTGAAAACGTCCGCGAATCCGCGCCTGACACAGGGCGAACACCTTGGCAGCCCGGCTATTCCCCTATGTTTCAAAGTCCCCTCACGCTCGTCCTGGGGTGGCATCCGCCCGGCCGACACTTTCGCCTGATGACCGCCCTCTACGCCTTCGCTGGCGCCTGCCATCTCTGGCTCGCCGACGCCTGGGTGCCCGAATGGTTTTGGGGGAACATCCTGTTTTTGCTCGGCATCTGTGCGCTCCCCTTCATGCCCTCGACCCCGGCCTGGACGCTCTGCGCGCTGGGCAAAGCACTGCCCCTCTTACTGGGACGCGACCACCTCAATCAGTCGCTTCTCCTGATGCTTATTGCCCTGGCCGCCGCACTGACCTGCCTGACCGGCGGGCTGCGCGCCAGCCGCCAGACCACCCACGAACTGGAGCCCGGCGACCGCGACCCCAATCCTCCCGACTCCCCGGCGCTCGTCGAAGCCTTCTGGCTCTACCTTCGCGGGCTCACCGTGGCGGTCTACGCGCTCTCGGCCTTCCACAAACTCAACCGCGACTTTCTCTCTCCTCCCATCAGCTGCGGGTCGTACGGTGTCGACAAGCTGCTGAACTACTACCAGCTCAGCCCCGCCGCGTTGCCCGGCGTGGAGACGCTTCGCACGCTCGCGCCATTTCTGGTGCTAGGCGCCGAGTTCGGAGTGGCGCTTCTCTACCTGGGGGGGCGACGCAAGGGCGCGCTCCTGCTGGCCCTGGCCTTTCATATCCCCCTGACCCTGACGATGGCGCCGGCCTTTGCCTTCGTGATGCTCATCGGTCACAGCGCGTTTTTAACCCGCCAGGATCTTCACGCCTTTAGGAAGAGCGCTCGCCGGCACCGCCGGGTGCTTCTCATGGCAACCACGGCGCTGTGCGCAATCAGCCTGGTGGCCCATGGCCAGCTCCCGGCGCTGTCCTTGATCCCACGGGAGGCCCTGCTCTGGGGCCTCCTGATCTGGGTGGGGCTCACACCGCTGCCGCCGCGCCCCTGCTGGCGCCGGCGCCCCAAGACGCCCGCCCTCACCTCCCGGGCACCTCGACTCCTCGCCACCCTGGCGCTGATGCTCTTTGTGGCTCACGCCCTGACCCCCTACCTGGGCCTGCGCTTTCAGCACACCGCGGCGATGGTCAGCAATCTGCGCATTGATGATGGCTGCTGGAACCACCTGCTGATCCCGGAGTCCTGGCGCATGCGCGAGGACTACATCCGGATAAACCGCACCTACTTCCGACACCCGGGCTTTCTCACCGAATACGAAGACAAAGTCCTCGACCAGCTCTGGAACACCACCCAGGTGCGTCAGATGCGCCGTAACTGGTGCCGCGAAGAACTACATCCTTTCTATCTGGAAGGCACCTTTCGCTCCGAGCCCTTTGTCATCGAAGACCTCTGTGCCGAAGAACTCTCCTGGCCCTTTGAAGCCGCCGGTGTCTTTGGGCCAGAGATCTTCAAAGATCACCTGCGCTTCCAGCGCAACCTCCCTCGCACCTGCCCGGCCACCTGCATTCATTAAGGCAGCCAGGACCATTTCAGGCTCACTCCCCGAGCTCCAGCGCCGGCAACATCACCTCGGCGGCCGGCTCGCGCAAGTTGTAGCGTGAGCTCATCGCGCGACCATATGAACCGGCATTGGCCAGCAGCAGCACGTCTCCCTCGGCACAGCGCGGCAACCAGCGCGCGTGACCCAACACGTCGCCGCTCTCACAGATGGGGCCCACGATCTCCGCCTCAACCTCAGGCGCTTCGCCCTGACGGGTGAGGTTCACGATGGCGTGATAGGCCCCGTAGAGCGCGGGGCGAATCAACGAATTCATGCCCGTCTCCAGCCCCACATAGTGATAGGCTCCCTTGGTTTTAAGCTGGGTGACCCGGGCCAACAGCACACCGGCCTCCGAGACCAGAAAACGCCCCGGCTCCAGCCAGAGTTCCAGCGTCGGGTGGGCCTTTTTGAACTCCGCCAGCGAGGCATCGACCGCTCCCAGGTCGAGCGCCTCCTGGCCGGGGCGCTCCGGCACCCCCAGGCCGCCCCCCAGGTTAAGCCAACGCACGTCGGGAAAATGCGCGCGACACTGCGCCAAAAACACCGCCGTCGACGACCAGGTCCCGGCCCGGCGCACCCCGCTCCCCACGTGCGCGTGCAGGCCCACCACCTTCAGATTGATTTGCTCTGCCAACTCGGCCAGGCGCGGCAACTCCTCGACACTGACGCCGAACTTCGACTTCGGACCGGCCGTGCGCACGTAACGATGATGCCCGGCGCCCTGCCCCGGGTCGACCCGCACCAGCACCTCGCGCCCCTCAAAGACCTCGGGCCAGGCCTCCAGCGGATAGAGGTTATCCAGGGTCACCATCGCCCCGGCCTCAAAGCCCTGCTCGTACTCCCGACGCGGTGCGAAGTTGGGCGTAAAGAGCAGACGCCCCGTCTCCAGCTGCGGGAAAAGTTCACGAATGTGCGCGACCTCCCCGGGACTCACGCACTCAAACCCCAGGCCCCGGGCCTCCAGCAGACGCAAGATCTCGGGGTTCGGGTTGGCCTTGATGGCAAAAAACACCCGGTCGATCGACGCCATCGAAGTCAAACGCGCCGCCTGAGTACGGAGGGTTTCGGGGCTGTAGGCGTAGGTCGCCCCCTGCTCGGCCAGCTTCAAGAGTTCATCGCGCCGGCCTCGCCACCAGGCGTCCGCAAAAGGCGCCTGCGGCAAGACCCGACCGCTGAGCTCTTCCCAGCTGGGACCAAAGAGCGCGTCGGGCCCCTGCTCCCCGAAGAGCAGCTGATGGAGGCGGCTCACCAGGCGATCGGCCTGCGCCTCATCAACCACAAAGCTCAGGTTGAGATCACTGGCCGACTGCGAGACCAGATAGATCTGCTGCTCCTCAAAGACGTTGAGCGCTGGAGCCAGCTGGCTGAGGATCGAGCGCACCTGCCTGCCCACCAGGCTGACCACCGCGCAGCCCTCGACGATACGAGCCTTGCAGGTGCGTCCCAGATCGCGCTGCAACCTGGCCAGGGCCGCCGGGTCCAGGGCGTTGGCCATCGGATCCAGCGTCACGCTGACCTCCGACTCCGAGGTGGCCACCATATCAATGGAGAGCCCGTGCTCCTTAAACACCGCAAAGGTATCGGCCAAAAAGCCGACCTGCTGCCACATCCCCAGGGTCTCCATCGAGATGACGGTCACGCCGTGTTTGGCCGAGACCGCCTTGACCTGAGGCCCCTGACCAACAGCCTGGGCCGCGATCACCGTGCCCTCCTGGCGCGGCTCGGGAGTGCAGCGGATGTGCAGCGCGATGTTATGCTCGCGCACCGGCCCCAGGCAGCGCGGGTGAAGCACCCGCGCGCCCATCGTGGCGAGCTCCTGAGCCTCGGCATAATCCAGACGTTTGAGCAGACGCGCCGTAGCCACCTGACGGGGATTGGCCGAGAACATCCCGGGCACATCCGTCCAGATCTCCAGACGTTCGGCCTGCAACGCCGCTGCCAGATAGGCCGCCGAGGTATCGCTGCCGCCACGCCCCAGCAGCACCGACTCCCCCGCGTCATTGCTGGCAATAAACCCCTGCGTCATCACCACCCGCTCGGAGGCACCGGCCAGACGCGCCTGAAGCTCCCGGTCGATGGACGCCTCACAGGCCGCCGAAAGATAACGACGGCGCAGTGAAGCATGGGGCTCGGCCACCGTGCGCAGCAGAGTGCGCGCATCCATCCAGCGCACCTCTTTGAGCAGCCCTCCCACAAAGGCCGCTCCCAGCCGCGTCGACATCAACTCGCCACACGACAGAATCTGCGCTTGCACCCGCGGACTCACCTCCCCGACCAGCGACGCCCCCAGCGCCAGACGCTCCAACGCCGAAAACTCCTCGTGCAGCAGCAGTTCCGCATCGACACCGAGGTCATCTCCCAGGCGCAGGTGTTTTTGCACGATGGCCGCCAGAACCTCGTGATGAGCCCCCCGCGGAGCCTGAGCGATGATCTCTTCGAGCTGGTTTGTCACCCCGCTGAGCGCCGAGCAAACCACCATCACCCTCCCCGTCGCCTCCTCGGTCAGGCGCTCCGAGATCACCTCGGCGATGGTCTCCCACCGCCCGCGGCTCGACACACTCGTGCCACCGAACTTTAACACCACCCACGAAGGGTTCGTCGCCATCGCTCGCTCGTCTCTTAACGGTCGACATTTCGATTGTGATTGCAGTGAGATAGCTCCCCACGAGCGTTATAGAGCCGGCCCCCGAAGATGTCGAGTCGACTCTCTCCCCTCCACCGCACAACGCGCCTCCCAGGCCGGTGCATGCCGGTGACTCATCCCGCTCCCCCGGCGTCCTGATATCCTCAGCTCCAACGAATGACCGATAGCCCCACCGCTTCCAACCACCGGAAGTCTCCCAGACAGGTCCGGGAGTCACCTCCACAACCTCTCTAAAAATCACTTTTCCCCCGACATTTCAGTACCTTGCAAGAACCGGGAGTCACCCCCGAGACTTACATTTCCCCTGACCTTTCGGCGTCTTGCAAGAACCGGGAGTCACCCCAGGACGAGAACCGGGAGTCGCCCCACAACGTGCATTTTCCCCTGACATTTCCGCAACTTGCAAGAACCGGGAGTCACCCCGAAACATGCATTTCCCCCTGACATTTCCGCAGCTTGCAAGAACCGGGAGTCACCCCGCAACATGCATTTTCCCCTGACATTTCCGCAACTTGCAAGAACCGGGAGTCACCCCGCAACATCATCGCGGCTGCGGCTCGCGCAGCGACCACACGCAACGAAAAGAGTGATTCGCCCGCCGCTCCTCCGGAGCATAGCGACCGCGGGTGGCACAGCGCAGCGCAAACGCCGGATGAGCAAATGACCCGCCGCGCAAGACTTTTTTGGTGCCCCGACGAGGTCCGCCCGGATCCCGGGGCGGCGCCTGGGAGTAGTAGTCCCCTTCATACCAGTCCCCCACCCACTCAAAAACGTTGCCGGCCATGTCTTCCACGCCGTAAGGGCTCCTGCCCGCCGGGCGCTCACCGCACACCCCCGGCGCCGGATTCTGACCATAGAGCGCGAGCTCCGGCACAGGTGGTGCATCCCCCCAGGGGTAGGTGCGACCGTCGGTGCCCCGAGCGGCTTTCTCCCATTCAGCCTCGGTGGGCAAGCGCTTGCCGGCCCACCGCGCGTAATCCCGAGCCTCGCGCCAGGTGACGTGCACCACCGGCAACTCCCCGGCTCCCCGGGGAGCGTTGAACTGAAACCACTCCGGATCGAGTTTACGACCGGTCGCGATGGCAAAGGCGTAGAATTGCGCGGCGCTCACCGGCGCGCGATCAATAAAGAACGCCGCGACCTCCACGCTGGCCGCGGGCATCTCCTCGCGACGCGCATCCGGATCATCTTCACGACTCCCGCGCACAAAGGGCCCACCCTCCACCGCGCACATCACCTCGGCCCCCAGTAAAGCGCGCACCCGGGCGACCGCCTCCAGAATCGTTCGAGGGTTGTCGAGCCGCCCCGGAGAATCTTCATCCAGAAGCCCCTCCAGCAGCTCCCGAAGCGCCCCCCGGGCATCCCCGCTTACCCGCTCTTTTAGCGCATCAAGCCCATCCGCGATCGCTCCCGCCCGACCATCGCCGCCGAGCATCCGCAGCAGGATGGCCCCGGCGGCCCGATAGTCCCCGCCGGGGCTCGGCGCGTCGGGCCCCAACCACACCCCGCTCAAACTCGCCCCCAGCCGTCCCTCCATCTGCTCGCAGATCAACACACGCGAGGGCTCCAGGCGCCCGTGACGAAACCCCGCGCCGTGCATCGCCCGCAGCCCCTCGATCAGGTCCTCAAAGAGTTGCAACGCGATCCACAAAGGCACCACGTCTTGCGTGACCAGCCACTCATCGAGACGAGCCCCGGGAGGCCAGTCGTAAATCACCCACACGCCCTCCTCGCCGCGTACCACCGCGCAGACCTCAAGCAACGCCGGGTGACGAAGCGCCTGGTATTCCGCCGCGTGAGCCCGCACCACCTCCTGCTCCCCCTCCGCACACGCATATCCCTGGAGCATCACCGGCCGCCGTCGCTCCACATCGTGGCCGGCCTGCCAGCGCTCCTTCCCCTGTCCGGCGCCCTGCCCGAGCACCGCCCACCGCTCCTGAAGCAACGTAGAGGTCGGCGTGCCCCGCACCGTCGCCGTGGTCACAACCTCCTCGCCAAGCGGCGCCTTACATCGCCGGCAGACCTGCTGCGTTGCCAGGTTCCTCGCCCCACACTGCGTGCAGATCACAGATGTCGTCATCTTCATCACTCCCGACGCTGGCTCACTGCTCGGTGACCACCGTCCACAATCACCCGGATGTATGAGTCGGCCCAACTTTCCTCGCCACCCGATCGCCGGTCAAGCCCAAACCCCGCCTCCGCCCCTGCAGACGTGACGCTACGCGTCAACATCAATCCTTGCCTCAGCAGGCTCGCCATCCCTATAAATGCGCACATACCTTAGCAGCGCTGCCCGAGATTCGGGCCGCTCTTCCCGCACGCTTCTTACGCCAAACGCCTGAGGAGAACGCCCGTGGACCTATTCGACTACGCCAACTCGCTTAACTTCGGCGAAGTTCACTTTAAGACCGACGCCGCCACCGGTCTGCAGGCCATCGTGGCCCTGCACAACCTCTCCCAGGGACCGGCCATCGGTGGCTGCCGGTTCATTGAATACCCCTCCACCGCCGAAGCTACCCGTGACGCCCTGCGCCTGGCCCGGGGGATGACCTACAAAGCCGCCATCAGCGGTCTCCCTCATGGCGGCGGCAAAGCCGTGATCATGCGCCCGGCCAACCTCCCCCCTGAAAAGCGCAAGCGTCTCTTTGAAGTGTTCGGAGAGTTTGTCGACTCCCTGGGCGGACGCTACATCACCGCCAAAGACAGCGGCACCACCGTCGAAGACATCAACACCATCCGCCGCCACACTCCCCATGCCCTGGGCGCCTCTCCCGAGCAGGGCGGCTCAGGCAACCCCTCCCCGGTGACGGCCTTCGGGGTGCGCCGCGGCATTGAGGCCGCCGCCCGCTTCAAACTGGGCCGCGAGAGCCTGGAGGGCGTCCACATCGCCATCCAGGGCCTGGGCGCGGTCGGCTCCGCGCTGGCCTACGACCTCCACCAGCTCGGCGCTCGCCTGAGCGTGGCAGACATCAATCCGGAAACCGTCACGCGCTGCGTGCGGGAACTGGACGCCACCGCGCTTGATGTGGATCAGATTCACGCCATCGACTGCGATATCTACGCGCCCTGCGCCCTGGGAGGAGCGATCAACGATACCACCCTGCCCCAGCTCCGCTGCCAGATCGTCGCCGGCGCGGCCAACAACCAGCTCTTAGAGGATCGCCACGGCCTGGAACTCCATAACCGAGGCATCCTCTACGCCCCGGACTACGCGATCAATGCCGGGGGCCTGATCAACGTGGCCCTGGAATACGTCGGCTACGATCGGGAGCGCGCCCTGGCCAAAACTTCCGAGATCTACGAGACCATGCTGGCCATTTTCGATCGCGCCAGCTCCGAAAACCTTCCCACCGACGTGGTCGCCGACCGGATCGTCGAAGAAAAAATCTTCGGCCAGGCGCTGCGTTAACCCGCAGCCCGGCACCGACACGCGCCACACGCTCGCCATCTTCCTGGCGAGCGTTTTTTCTTGCCCGCCCTTCGCCAGTGTGCTGCCCCTAAGCACGCCTTAAACCGACGACAGGCAAGGTAAATCGGATGCAGCTTGACAGTTTCCCCCGATTTAACCAATTCTGACCCCATTGCTCGGAGCCTTCCCCGGTACCTTACTGTCTTCAGTGGCGCCCTGACTCCGATCGTAGCTCGCGCCACGGTGTCGAGCGCCCCGACAACTCGCAATATTCACGCAGCACAGCTCAGACAAATCCAACATCAGGATGGAAGCCATGGCAATTTGGTGGCGATACCGCCTCGCGGTAATCAGCTTGGCACTCGCGTTTTCACTGACAACAGCCTGCGGCGGCGACGGTAACGTTCAAGAGCCCGACACGGACTGCGAAGGCGACAGCTGTGAAGAGCCCGACGTCGGCCCGGATGCCGACGAGTGCGATCCCAGCGTCGACGAGTGCTCCGACGTTCCCGACACCGATACCGAAACGGGAACCTGCTCGTCCGACGAGCAATGCTCGGCGGGCCGCTACTGCTATGATGGCTCCTGCGTCAGTGAGCAGTTCATCTGTACCCTGCTCAACTGCGCCGGTCAGCCTGGCGTCTGCGATCCGGAGCAACGTGCCTGTGTCAACGCCGAGATCTGCACCTCCGGTAACGAATGTCTGGCCGGTAACCTCTGTGTCGCCAACCGCTGTGAGCCGGAAGAGGACCTCTGCGCGAGCTGCTCGGAGAACGAGGAATGCGTCTACGACCGCAACAACCTCTCGGTGAGCTGCGTCGATCCGACGATCGTCTGCGATGCCGACGCCCGCTCCTGTGACGGCGACACCCTGGTGGTGTGCAACGCCGACGGTACCCAGGAGGCACGCATCAACTGCCGCGAAGGCTGTGATGGCGACGAACTTCGCTGCATCCTGCCCGAAGCTGACAGCTGCGCCGATGCCTACCAGGTCGCCGATGGCGACAGCTTTGAGATCGACTGGACCGAATTCTCCAACTACTACCAGCCCTCCCAGGAATCGGCCTGCGTGCCGGTCAACCGCCTCTTTAACACCTCCGGTGCCGATGTCTCGTTCAACGCTACGGTCGGCCCCGGGGAGCAGCTCACCGTCGAAATGACCTCGGCCGTGGACTACGGCGCGATCTACTTCCTGGAAGAGTGTGTCGATGTGGTCGAGAGCTGCGTGGACCCCACCGCTACCGACTTCATCCGCGGCGACGAAGAGTTTGTGCGCGCCTCGGCCTACACCAACGAAACCGACGCCCCGATCAACCTGATCGTCATCGTCGATACGGGCGTGGGTACGCTCAATAACCCGGCCACCATCAACTTCTCCATTGCCGAGCCCCTCTGCGAGCCCGACACTTACCAGTGTGCCGACGGACAGCGCGAAGTCTGCAATGCCTTCGGCAACGCCTACCGCCCGCTTCCCCTCTGCAACTTCGGCTGCGGTGAGACGCCGGAGACCTGCGCCGCGGCCCCCAACTCGGTCTGCTCCGCGGCCGTCGATCTGGAGGCCGAAGGGTTCACCTACGCCAGCACCATTGGCGACCTGGCCATCGACCCGGCGTTTGCCACCGATACCAGCAGCAACATTGTCTCCGATCAGTGCACCTTTGTTGGCGGTGGCAGCCGCACCGAAGCCCTCACCGGCGGCACCGGCTACTTCTCCCTCCACCTGGAGCAGGGCCAGCGCATGACCGCCACCCTGGCCAGCGATGAAAACATGGCGATGTGGATCGCCAGCGGCTGCCCCTTGCTGCCGGCCCCGGACAGCGAAGAAGAAGCCGTGCTCAACTGCCAGCGCGCCACCAACGCCACGGCCTCAGGCACCGAAATCCTCCAGTATGTGGCTGGCATCACCGGCGAGTTCATCCTGGTCGTGCAGGCGGAGTCCGACAGCGTCTCTGAGGGCGAGTTTGTGCTTGATGTCGCCATTGAAGACCCGGTCTGCGACGGCCTGGCCAACGGTGATGTCCTGGGCTGCTTCGATGCCGAGACCCTGGCCATCTGCAACGGCGACTTTGCCACCTACTACACCTGCGCCGGCGGCTGCGCGGACGGCGCCTGCGCCAACCCCACGGGCAACCGCTGCGTCGACGCCATCAACCTGGCCGCTGGCGAGTCGTATGAAGGTGACTTCGCTAATCTGAGCGCGACCTTTAACGCTCCCTCCAGCTGCTTCGAAGGCAACGCCCCTGCCGGCCGTGATGCTGTCTTTGCCGTGGAACTCGAAGCCAACGACATTCTGGAAGCGACCCTGGTGAGCGACGTCTTCGCCGGTGTCTACGTCCTCTCGAACTGCCCGGGTACCGATAGCATTGGTAGCTACTGCGTCGCCGGCACCTTAGAAGGCGACGGAGACCAGTACGTGGAGTACTTTGCTGCGGAAGCCGGCACCTACTATGTGGTCGTCGATGCCGGTACCACCGCCACCGAAAGCGGCACCTTCACGCTGAACCTCAACAAGCGTCAGGGCGTCTGTGCTCCCAGCAGCCAGTTCTGCGCCAACGACACCTTCCAGATCTGCTCGGAGACCGGCGACAGTATCATCGAGTCGACTCCCTGCCCCTTCGCCTGTACTCCGGACGGAACGCAGTGTGGTGGTCCCGAAATCGCCAACGGTACCTGCGACAACGCGCTGGAAATCACCGCTCCCACCACCATTTCCGACGTCTATGGCAAGAGCGGCGCGCCGCGCTTCTTCGCCGACTTCGTCCTCACCAACGAAGCCAGCTGCTACGGAGGCTCCGAAACCAACGGCAACGATGCCGTCTACCAGGTGACTTTGGCGCCGACACAGGGCTTGACGGCCAAACTCAACGCCGCCACTACCTCCGGTGCAACGCTCTACCTGCTTTCCACCTGTGACGAAACGCTCGTCGATGCCTCCTGCGTACAGTCCGATACCGGCGCTCGCGCCGAGTTGGACTACATCTCCGAAGCGGGCGGCACCTACTTCCTGGTCGTTGATCACACCAACGCCGCGCTGAGCAATGATGGCTTCACCATCGAGATCGACTTCTTCGATACGCCCTGCGATACGCTGAGCATTCAGCGCTGCATCAACGGCGGCTCGACCATCGAAATCTGCGATGAGCGCGGCAACCAGGAACTCACCGAGTGTGACTACGGCTGCAACACCGAGCTCAATGGCGAGGGCGAGACCGTAGCCTTCTGCCAGGATCGCCTGGGTGATACCTGTGACCGTCCGATCGAGGTCACGGGCGACGCCTACACCCACTCCGACTCGTTGAGCGGCTACGGCAGTGTTTACTCGCCCTACAACGACGCCACGAGCGCCAGCTGCACCGGCTGGCGCGGTGACGGTGGTGAAGTCGTCTTCTCCGTGCCTGCTTCCGTGGGCGATGAAATCACGGTGTCCATGACCAGCCAGTTCAACGCTGCTCTCTGGTTGACCCGCGGTTGCACCAACCCCTCGGTTGCCACTCAGAGCTGCCAGGCCGGTGCCGACGAGATCTTTGGTGCTGGCACCGAAACCTTCACGTTCACCGCTGCCGAAAACCGCACCTACTTCATCATGGCCGACAGCGTGGAGTACGGCTCCACCGGTACCTTTGAAGTTCAGATCGACATCGTTCGGGCCACGCCCTGATGACGACCTGAGGTAGGTCTCTCAGTAAAACGCGCTCCCATAAAAGGGAGCGCGTTTTTTTGTGCCCGAATTCCGATGATTTGTTCTCCTTGAACTCGCCTTATGGGACTCCCGGTCACCTGCCGGGGGGACTCCCGGTCACCTGCCGGGGGGACTCCCGGTCACCTGCCGGGGGGACTCCCGGTCCGCTCAAACCCGCATATATAAAGGCGATACAACCTACTACCACACGACGGCGGGCATAAAAAAACCGGCCCGAAGGCCGGTTGAGAGTTTCTGACAATAGAACCTCTTCGCAGATAAGCTCCCGGGCTCACCCTGGAGCTCCCTGCGCCTCTCTAAAGCAGGTTGGCGGCCATCTCCGCCAGGTCCGAACGCTCGCCCTTAAAGAGCGTCACGGTGCTCGCCAGCGACTGCCCTTTGAAGCGGTTGACCAGGTAGCTCAACCCGTTGGACTCGCTATCCACGTAGGGATTATCGATCTGGTAGGGGTCGCCGGTGAGCACGATTTTGGTCCCCTCTCCCACGCGCGTCAGGATGGTCTTCACCTCGTGCGGCGTGAGGTTCTGGGCCTCGTCCACGATCATATAGAGGTTGGGCAGCGAGCGACCGCGGATGTAGGTCAGGGGCTCGATCTCGATGATCCCCATGGACTTGAGTTCGTCGGCCCCGCGACCGGAGCGCCGGTCAGTATGGCTGATGCCCATCAGGTACTCCACGTTGTCGAAGATCGGGCGCATCCAGGGATCGAGCTTCTCTTCGACCGTACCGGGCAGGTAGCCCAGGTCTCGGCCCATCGGGATGACCGGTCGGCTGACCAGGAGCTTATGATGGCTGCGCTCCTCGGTCACCTTCTGCAGCCCGGCGGCGATCGCCAGCAAAGTCTTTCCGGTGCCGGCCTTGCCGATCAATGTGACGACGTTGACGCTGTCGTCGAGCAACGCATCCAGCGCAAAGGCCTGCTCGCGATTGCGCGGCCGAATGCCCCAGACATGATCCCGAGCCCGGGCCAGGGGCCGAATGGTCACCTGGCCGCTCTCTGCATCCACCTGAATCTTACCCAGTGTGGTCTGGGGACCGCGAGCGTTGCGCAAGAGGAGATATTCGTTGGTGTAGAAGTGCGTGCCTCGCCCGCGCGCGCCTTCCACCCGGTGCGCGGCCAGCTCCTCCAGCGTGGTGAGCAGCTCCCCGCGCTCGTGGAGCTGATCGATCCAGTCATTGTCGACCTCCAGCTCACTGGAGCCCGGGTAGAGTTCCTGAACCGAGACGACATCCTGCTCCTCATACTTCTCGGCCGCCAGTCCGAGCACATCGGCGCGCACCCGCAGGTTCACATCTTTGGACACAAAGATGCAGGGCACCTCGGGCTCTCGCCGCTGCACCTCCAGGGCGACACTCAGGATGAGGTTGTCTTTTTTGTGGGTATCGAGGAACTCCACCGGTTCTTTGACCCGATCGAAGCTCACCCGCAGCGTGCCGCCCCCGTCCAGGGCCACACCCTGACCGAGATTGCCCCGGCCGCGGTACTCATCGAGGATGCGGCTGATCTCGCGGGCGTTTCGGCCCAGCTCGCTCATATCGCGCTTAAAGGTGTCGATCTCCTCGATCACGTAGATCGGGATGATGACGGTGTTGTCTTCAAAACGAAAGATCGCCCGGGGATCGTGGAGCAAGACGTTGGTGTCGACGACGAAGTTCTTCTTCATGGTTCCTCGGCAATAAGTGGGAGGTCCACATCAACACTTCATGCATACCCAATTCGTCCGGCGACATCTCTCTCATGGTTGTGCGAGCGGTCAGGCGGCCGCCCCGCTGGCGACCTTCTCGCTGTACACCGTGACCTGATTACGACCGTTCTCCTTGGAATGGTAGAGCGCCTGGTCGGCAAGGTCTACCAGCGCGTGTTCGTGCTCGGAATCGGTGGGCCCGATGGCGATGCCCATACTGATGGTGCACTGTAAGAGGCCTTTATCGGTCTCAAATTTCAGCTGGCTGATGGCCACTCGCAGGCGATCGGCCACCAGACGGGCGCCTTCAATATCGGTCTCTTCGAGAATAAGCACGAACTCCTCCCCGCCGTAGCGGGCTGGCATATCAACTTCGCGCATACCCTCGCGGAACACTCGCCCGACCTGCCGCAAGACCTCATCGCCCACCGGATGGCCGTAGGTATCATTGACCGACTTGAAGTGATCGATGTCGGTGAGCACCACCGCGAAGGTGCGTCCGGAGCGCTTATGACGCGCCATCGTATCGGCGAGCCGGGTCTGAAAGGTGCGGCGGTTCGGCAAGCGTGTGAGCGCATCGATGCTCGCCATCTCCTCCATCCGCTCGTAGAGGCGGGCGTTCTGCAAAGTGACGGCGACCTGGTTGGCGATCACCTCCAGCATCTCGCGGCGCTCCGCCGGAAACTGATTGGGCTCGCGGTGCGCGATGACCAGCGTACCCACGGCCTGGTCCTGGACAATCAGCGGCAGCACCATAAGGCTTTTAAGCCCCTGCGCCTTTTGTTTCGGACCGAAGATCACCGCCGATGGATCGCGCAGGTGCCCGCCAAAGGGCAGGTAGTGGCGATTGCTGACTACCATGGATACCAGTCCCTGGTTTGCGGAGAAGTTCACCCGGTCCCAGCCCTCCTCACTGACGACGCCTTCGCCGCTCACTCTGGCCACCTGATGGAGGTTCTGGCCTTCGTCGAAGAGAGTAATGGCGGCGAAATCAAAGGCCACGATCTGCGCCACGCTCTCCAGGGCCACATCATACACCTGATCGGGGGTGAGCACGCCGTTGAGCTTGCGGCTGGCCTCAAAGAAGCGACTCACCTCAAAGCGCGCGCGTTCAATGGTGGCCACCACGCGCTCATTCTCCACCGCACGCATCACGTAGGCGGCGGCATCTTCCACCACCCGGATGTCCTCGGGCTCAAAGGGATAATCGCCCCGACGATCGACGCAGAGGACCCCGCGGAGGTGCCCGTTCTCAATGACCGGCACGCCCAGAAAGTCCGTGACGTCCTGCGGATGGCGGTAGTAGGCCAGCCCGCGAAACCCGGGACGAAGCCCTTTGAGCGCCAGGGTTTCGCGCTGGCGCGTGAGCCCACCGAGCACTCCGCCGGCCGGATCGATGGGGCCGTCGACCAGAGCATCGCTCTGGCTGACGAGCTCTTTGATGCGCAGGCGCTCGTTGCGCACATCGAACCACAACAGCACCACGGTGTGGGCTTTGAGCGCGGTGCTCACAAGCTCCAGGGTCACAAAGATGGTGTGGTGTACGGCATCCACCGCGCCGCGCACGATGAGCTCCTCGGCCTGCCGGCGGTCGACGGCCTCCTGACCGCGTCCGGCGTGAATCAGACGAAACTCGCGGGCCTCCTGGACCATTTTCTCGCGGGCCTGCGTGAGTTCGACCTCCACCTGTTTGCGGCTCTGCTGGGTATGGCGCCCGAGCGTCCGCCAGCACAGGGCGACAGCCCCCAGCATAAGCGCGGTGCGGACCAGGAGCGGGCCCCAGGCCAGTTCGGCCAGGCTGCCGATAAGCGCCGGGTTGAGCTCCCGGGGGTCGGCAGTGCCCAGAAGATGACTTCCCAGCTCCGCGAGTCCCGCCCCGGCCAGGCTGAGCGCCACCGTACGCGCGGAGCGGGTGGCGGCGATCGCAGCGAGCACCAGCACGATCAGGCCGGAGAGCTCCAGGCCCATCCCGGCGCTGAGTCTGGCGAGCATCAGGGCCGCGGCCACCCCTCCCAGTCCAATCGCCATCTCGGCGGGGCCCTGGCGGAGGTTGCGAAACCAGAGGTTCAGCGTGATGAGCAGCGCGGCGAGCACTCCCGCGAGGTTCAGTGCGGGGAGGAGCGCGACGTGGCCCACCACACCAAGCGCGTATCCGGCAAGCAACATCGCGGCCAGCGCCGTCCACCCCCGGCCGGTGGTCGTTGAGGGGCGTCGTGTCACACTTCGGGTGCTCATCGTCGGCCTCCTTAGCCTCTATCTAAGAGCGCGTCGGCCTTCCTGGCCTCTTCGCATGCGCCCTGCCCTACTCCTCGATCCTGGCCGGTGCCATTGGCGAGGCATCCACCACGTCGATGATCTGCTGATGTAAAAGGGGCCCCACATCCTCCGAGATCCACACCACGAGTTCGGCGTGGGGCATCTCCTGACGAAGTTCGGCTAACGCCGGTGCCAGGCCATCGATCTCGACCGGCTTACCCGCCAGCTCGGCCTCCCCTTCCTGAGGCACGCGCAGGCGCACCCGAACCCGGGGGGCTTCTTCGGGGGTTTCAAACTGAAAGATCAATTCATCGGGGCGAGCGAGCCCCACGCGTTCCCGGGCCCGGCGCTCGGCCAGGCGAGGATCATCGCGAAGGGCCACAATCTCGCGCTCCAGGCGCCGATTTTTGTCGGCCAGGTGTTCGTTTTGCTCCTCGAGCTGCGCGAGTTCACCGCGCAACACCTCGAGTTTCTCAACCGAAGGGTGTGTGAGCACGTAGTAGGCAAGCCCGCAGACCACCGCCACAAATGTAAGAATCGCTGCCAGGCGCATCCTGCATCCTCATCGTCAGCGCGCATCCGTGCGCGCCCATGGCCCCAGCCTAGCATCGGGGAACGAGGCGGCAAGAAAACCCCTCGTTCCGAGCGCGTTTACCCCGGGGGGCGCACCGCCATGTGGACCTTTTTAAAGCCCACCTCGCGGGCCGCATCGAGCAGGCGAATCACCACACCGTGCGCGGCTTCTTCGTCACCAAACAGCCAGACGGTGGCCTCGGGCCGCTCGGCGTGGAGCGCGCTCAGGTACTCCTGCGGCGCTTCGACGGCCTGCTCGCTGCCATCCTCGCGTTGCTCAAAAACTGCTCCGCCGGGGGAGACGCGTAGCACGACACGCTCGGGCTCATCGTTCTCCACGCTCTGTCCGCTTGCGGCTTGCGGAAGATCCACGCCGATACGCTCCAGCGGCGAACTCTGCGGGGCGGTCGTCATGACAAAGAAGATCAGGAGGAGAAAGATCACGTCGATAAGGGGCGTCAGCTCCAGGGTGGTTTCCACCCGGCGCCGGCCGTTTCGGGAGGCCCGAAAGTTCATGAGGTGCCCCCTGGCAGTCGTGTCGGCAGGCGAAGGGAAACGTCTGCGGGCTGAGCGGGAGTCACCTCCCAGACAGGTCCGGGAGTCACCTTTAAGGCACGCTGAACCGACGCTCGAAGTGCACGATTTCCAAGCATCCGCGTGTACTTACAAGAACCGGGAGTCACCCCCCAGACAGGTCCGGGAGTCACCTTTGATGCACGCTGAACCGACGCTCGAGATGCACAATTTCTAAGCATCCGCGTGTACTTACAAGAACCGGGAGTCACCTCCCAGACAGGTCCGGGAGTCGCCGTTGAGGCACGCTGAACCGACGCTCGAGATGCACAATTTCTGAGCATCCGCGTGTACTTACAAGAACCGGGAGTCACCTCCCCCGGGAGTCGCAGCGCACCTTCAACGCCCATCACATCGCCTCACTCAGCGTGGGTTCGTCCGCCCCCGACGCTGGCAGCTCGGAGGCTTCGCCGCCGGGGTGGCGGGTCGGCAGGGAGGTCGCCGCCGGCGGCGGGGCCAGCACATCGAGCAAACGCGCGGCGCTTTCTTCGAGCTCCGCAGCCCAGCGATCAACGCGTCCCAACAGGTAGCGGTAGCCCAGGTACAGCGGGATGGCCACGGCCAGTCCGGCGGCCGTGGTGATCAGCGCCTCCCAGATCCCCCCGGCCAAGAGCGTGGGGTCGACCATGCCGCGAGGCGTCGCCTCCTCCACCACCGCGCGAAAGACGCGAATCATCCCGGTCACCGTTCCCAACAACCCAAGCAGCGGCGCCACTGTAGCCAGCGCTCCGACCCCGCCCACGAAGCGCTCCAGAGTGGCGAGCTCTCGCCGACCGCGATCTTCCATGGCCTCGCGGATCGCCGCGCGCTCGGCACCGGCAAAACGCAGGCCTTCGGCGAGCACCGCCTCCAGCGCCGTGGCGCCCGCACAGCTCTCAGCAGCATGGGTCGTGGAGCTACCTGCCCGGGCAATCACCTGGTCGGCCACGCCACGCGGAGCGACCGCCCCGGTGCGCAGCGCAAAAAGACGCTCAAAAAAGAGCGCGGCCCCCACCAGCGACACCAGCGCCACCGGCACAATCATCGGGCCGGCAGCCTCCATAAGCTCCCAGAGTCCGTTCATGCGCCCTTCTCCTGCTCTCGCTCCGCGGTGCCGAGGCGGCCACGGGCCCGGGGCTCATCCTCAAAGAGGGCCGCAAAAAAGCTGTACTCTCCCTGAGCCACGAAATAGGCGGCGATCGCCTCCATCTTCAGCCCGTTGGTCTCCCCGTAGGCCCGAACCCGCGCGCGCAGGCGAGTGCGTCGCTCATAGATGGCCTTTCGCCCCACAAAGAGCACGAGCAGCGCCGCGGTCAACCCGGGCACCCACAAAAGCGCGGAGGTCCACAGATCGAAGAGCGCCGCCAGCGTCGGCAAAAGCAGCAGCGCCACAAAAAAAGGCATCCCACCCAGCCCGTAGAGCCGGGCCACACGCTGGTCGATGTCGCGCACATACCCGCGGTGGGCTTCGGCCTCACCGGCCGTGGATGCGATCGTGGGGTCAGTCATGCTCGATGTCATCGAGGAGTATCCTGGAGTGAAAACGCACAAAGGAGCCGGGAGAATCTCCCGGCGTGGGGGCCCTGTGATACAACAGGAGAGCTGCACAGATGCAAGCCCCGTGGAGAGCCACAACCCACGGCGCCAGGCCAGGCATTCCACGGGCGTCTCCCGGGCAAGCTGGCCACGGCCCCCGGTCCGGCGGTGAGATCCCGGATGGACTTGACAGCGGGGAATGATTCGGCCGGCCCTTTTTTTATGTACTACGAAACGTCGGTGTGCGGCACAAAGCTACTGGCGAGATGCCCGACGATGTTTATCTTTCTCCAAAGGCCTCGCTCACGCATTCCCCCGCTTGAGTCGTTTCAGGCGCGAGGCGCGCAGGCATTGAACGCTGCTGTGAGGTGATACTATGGCGATCGGAGATGAAGTGACCAGCAAGCTCTCCACCAACCCATCCAATATCGATCTGGCCGACGCGTTGCGCCAGTATTCGGAGCGCGCAGGCGCCCGAGTCGATCAAGACGACAATTTTCAGCAGCGCTACCTGCTCGATTTCACGCTGACCGGGTTTGAGGATATTCACGCCCACGTCAACCTGGGCGTTCATGTCACCGGCACGGTCGACAACCTGGAGGAGCAGCAGACCTTTATTCAGGCGGCCCGGCGCGGCATTGTTCTCAAAGCGATCTACATCGAGCTGGCCGACACCTCGCTGAGCACCGGCGGGCTGCTGGTGGCATTCGGAGCCTGCCTCTCGTTCCTCTTTGATCGGCGCTACGCCCAGGTCAAAGCCATCGGCATCCGCGTCAACGAGGACTGCTCCTTCCACTTCTTCGATCTCGAAGAAAATGTCGAGCGCCTCCAGCGCATGTCCTTCGACGACGAACTCGACATCGGTCAGGATATGGGCGGACGCGTCATCGCCTACTTCACCGACAAGGGGTTCGGCTTTATTCAGACTGACGATGAGCGCAAGTTCTTCTTCCACATCGCCAACGTCGTCGATGATGACCTCCGCGCACGCCTGCCGGCCTACGTCCCCGGGGAGGTGATCCCGGTCGACTTCCAGTACGGCGGCAACGACGGCAAAAAGTATCCCAAGGCCATCAACGTCGCGCTCCCCGATGGTGTCCACGCCAACGGGCACTGAAGCGGAAACTCAGCGCCAGTAACCTTCGATCACCTCAGCCTGCCAGTGTTGGCAGGCTGAGGTGCTCTGGCGAGGCTCGGCGTTTGCCACCGCCCGGGCGCCGACGCTGGCCTGGCGAGTTCGCACGCGTTCCATCCTTCCGTCAACGAGCTGGCAGGTGAGTTCCACCACCAGCCCGCGGACGCTCTTTTGGGCCCAGTTCCGCACCTGCACCAGGGTCTCTGTGCGGGCTCCGCGCGCCGCCAGGCCCCGCTCCATGACAAGCTGGAGGGAGAGCCAGGGGCGCAGATCGGCGCTCTGATTCTCGAAGTCGGCGTGGGGGGTGAGTTCGACCACCCCGTGCAAATGATCCATGTTCATGCGAAAGCGCTGCAGCACATTGAGCCCCAGCAGTCCCACGATGGGTTTTGCGCGGTAGTGACCAAAGCCGCACTCATCGCAGATCGTATAGCTCACGTTCCGCAGCGTGTGGTCGCCCAGCTTAAGCGTCTCCATCAATCCGAAGCGCGCCGGGCGAAGTCCGCCGGCCGTCTGCATCAGCGTGGTTGGCGCACCTTCGGGCGGCGTCACGCGCGCCTGCCGCGCGATGCCCGCGGTCAGGGTCGTGTAGCTCGCCCCGGTGTCGAGCACAAAATAGACGTCCACGTGCCCGATCTTTGCCGGAACCAGCACGGACGCGCCATTTCTCTCAAAGGTCAAGCGCAGCGTCCGCGTGCCCACGCCTCCGGGAGCCGAAGCCTCTCCATGTTCAATCGTCACCGGAGATGAGAACACCGTCCCGGGCTCATCGCCTTCACTCCCCTCCAACGCCATGTCAGAGATGCCCGGAATGACAATCGCTTCCCGCGACCCACTTCCGGCTTCGATGACGATCCCCCCCGGGGACTCCCGGTCAGGGGACTCCCGGTCAGGGGACTCCCGGTCATCTGAAGACACTGAAAACACTTGCGTTTTCGTCACGCCATTATCTCCTTCCCCGGGCTCGCTCGCGGCGGCATTTCCCCCTGAGAAGGCCAGGCAGATCGCCAGCACGAGCGCGTGTTTGCGCGTGGGAAAGTTCGACACGTGGGGCTCCGCTGTGCTAGGGCTCGCTCGATGAAGAGCGCGACGATTCTTAATCTTCGGCGGGGACTGACCGGTGCAACAGCGCTACTGCTCTGCTGCCTCTTTTCGCTGAGCGCACTCGCCGCCGAAAGCGCTCCACCGGCAGCCGAGCTTACCAGAGCCCGCCAGCTCGCGCATGCCACCGGCCTGGCGGTCGTCGCCACGGCACAACAAGAGACGACCCGTGCCAGCCTGAGCCCGCGGGCCGCGTCGCTGGTCTCGCGCTCCGCGGAGGAAGCCTGGAGCGTGGACCAGTTGCTCACAGCCCTAGACTTTCAGCCGCCGACAACGTGCCTGGCGCTGCACCACGCCGACCGGCGGCGAGAGCGCACCGCACGCTGGCGTGAAGCCGTGCGATTGCTCTCACTGACCCACCCCGAGGCGCTGCACCGCTGGGTCCTGGGGCAGGAGCGACCTCCGCAGGCCGCGCTCCAGGAAGCCTCAAGCCAACTTCGCTGCCTGATCGCGGCCATGATCGCCGCCAGCGCTGAGCCCGACCACGGATTTCGCCTCTTCCCACGCATCCGCGACCACTTCGGCGGACGTGTTGCCTCCGAGCACGACCTCGCCAGACTCACCGACCAGGATCCCCGCTGGCTCACCCGCGCGGTAAGCGCGCTGTTGCGCTCAGACTACCGCGATCTGGGGTCTCAGGGCTTTATCTGGTACCGCAAGATGCGCTTTACCGGACGCACCTTCAACAAAGTCTCCACCGCCGCCGGGGAACGCTGCGGACTGGCCCCCGGGCAGACCTGGAAGCCTGAAAGCCCGCGTCATCAACGCTGCTGGTTCGATGAACTCAACGGTGCCGAGCGCGAGCAGGAGATCATCCAGGCCAGCGCCGCCCCGGGCCTCTCCCGCCATCACTGGGGAACGGAATTCGACATCCTGGGGCTCAACCCCCGGCTCTTCACCGAGGAGGGCCCCCTCTTTGAGGCCTGGCAGTGGCTGGACGGGCAGGCGCTGGACTATGGTTTTTTCCAACCCTTTGGTCACCACGCTGAGCTGGGCGGGTTCGCCCACATGGAAGAGCGCTGGCACTGGTCGTACTACCCGGTTGCCCAGGCCCTCTGGGAACATCTTTTGGAGCACGAGAGGACCTTTGAGCCGGTCCTTCACGCACTCTGGACCCACTTAGAGCGTCGCTGGGGCACCCGCCAGGTGCATTACTTCGACCATATGCGCGCCCACTGGCGCGACTACCTCTTCCGCGTCGAGGTCCCCGCCCTCCCGGCAGCATTGCCCTGAGCGTCGGGGCGCTTATCACTCCTGACGCTCGCCAGCTCTTTTGCCCCCCCCCCCCTTTCTTCCGAGGCTCGATGATGGCTGCACGATGGTCCCGCGCCAGCGCTCCCCTGCGGGTCGCGCCCCTGATGCTCCTTGCGCTGAGCAGCTGCGCGCCTCGCGCCGCCCTCCTGGACAGCCCGCTGGTCGCCGAGCTGCACGCCGGACAAGAAAGCGGCCTGGCGAGCTTTGATCACCGCCCTCTGGATGCGCTCCTCAAGACGCACGTCAACCCCGAAACCGGAACCGTCGACTACCACGGGCTCCAGCAGCAGGAGCCCGTGCTCGACAGCTACCTCCACACCATCGCCGCGGCCGACGCCGCCACATTGAACCAGGACGAGCAACTCGCGCTCCTGCTCAATGCCTACAACGCCTACACGCTCAAACTCATCCTGGACCATCTTCCGGTCGACTCGATCCGCGACATCGACAACCCCTGGACAAGCTCCCGCTATCCGGTGGCCGGGTACACGCTGAGCCTCGACGAGATCGAACACGGGCTGATTCGTCCCCTCTACCAGGATCCCCGCATTCACTTTGCCGTGAACTGCGCCGCCCGCAGCTGCCCTCACCTGGCCGCCGAGGCCTTCACCGGCGCAGACCTCAACGCCCAGCTCGACGCCCGCACCCGCGCCACCCTGAGCGACCCGAAGTTCGTCCATGTTGACGACGGGGAGCTGAAGCTGACCAAAATCATGGATTGGTACGGACGCGACTTTGTCGACCCGGCCTTTCGGGGGAGCACCCGAACCCTGGCCCGCTACGTCGAGGTCTACGCCTCCGATGAGGTGCGCGCCTTCATTCAGGAGCACGAGGGTGACCCGGCGATCAGCTTTCTGGACTACGACTGGTCCCTCAATATCCGCTGAACTCGCCCCCCTGTTTTGGACACAAAAAAACCGCCGGGCCTCATCGGCCGGCGGTTTTTTTTAGTCTTACGTCAGGCGCTTAGCCCATCGCTGCTCAGTAGCTTCCGGAGAGGCCCAGGCCGATGGAACTCTGGTTGGTGGCCGCCCCGTTGAAGTTCCAGAAGGGAAACACAAAGGACTTCTGATCCGGGGTGCGCGGGCCGCCGAAGGTTGAAGCGCTCAGGCTGGCCGAGAGCCAATCGGTGACCGGGTAGCCCAGCGAGATGGAGCCGGAAGCTCCCTGACCGGCGCAGCCCAGACCGCGACACTCGTACTGAGAGCTGAACTCATCAGACTCATTGACGCGATAGGCCCAGGAGGTGCGCAGGTTGTAGCTCACACTGGCGCTGAGCTTGTTGGGGAAACTCATCGACGCGGAGAGCCCGGTGCCCAGCGAATAGGGCGTGTTGATCCCGCCCACCGCGAAGAGCCCGGGCGCCACCGCCTCGCTACCATCGTAGCGGTAGATCGCGTTCTCTTCCCCGATGTCGTCGATCTCAATGACCGGCGAGGTGTAGCGGTGGAAGGTGCGCGAGCCGCTCAGGGAGGCGCCGATGGTCAGACGCTTGAAGAAGGTCTTCGACGCGCTCAGCCCGAGCGAGCTTGAGAGGAGCATCGTCGCCACCTGAGAGGTGCGGCTGGTCGGCAGTGAGATCGAGAGCGAGGGGCGAAGCGAGACGCCGATGGCATCAAAGGACCAGCCCTTCCACCCGGCGCTCAACCCGAGATCGCCGAGGCGAGTCTCGTAGGGACCGTTCATCCCGTTGTTGGGCGTAAGCCCCTGGCTAAAGCCCAGGTTACCCGAGAAGTTGAAATCACCGACGCTGTAGCTGGGGCTGATTCCAAAACGCATGCTCACGCGATTGTACGCGCCGCTGCCGTCGTGGACCTCATCGGCCCAGGGCGAGTCGTTGGCGACGCGCACAAAGGTGCCCTGCCCCACCGAAAACCCGAGAGAAGCACCGATCGACCAGGGCTTATCATCCCTGCCACTGTCTTTCCCCAGCAGCTCATCGAGCTCCGCATCGAGCTCATCCTGGGCAGCCTCTTCCAGCTCTTTGGCTGCACTCTCTTCGGCTTCAGCGACCTCCACCGGAGCGCTCTCGGCGTTCTCCGATGCGTCGGGGGTATTGGACTGGGCGAACGCCGGGGCGCTGAAAAGGATCAGCGCGGCCGCGGTGGTGCTGGCGAGCGCTCTGGAGTTCGGGACCATCGTCTATCTCTCAGGTGAGTCGTTATCTTTCATCGGCGCCGGGCCTGGGGGCAGTGTCATACACCGAGCCGACAACATTTGCACGCGAGACGGGTTGGTGCAAGGAACATTCCAGCGATCGAGGTGTGCGTAAGCTATCAATTTTTTTGACGGTCCGGCCTCCTGCCGTAGCCTGAGGACGTTCCACGGCGGCACACCGCCCAACCGGTCTTCGGGCTGGTTCGGCAGCGTCACTCAAGGAGGAGCGACGCCCCCGACGGACTCGATGCGCAGGGATGCGTTGACGATACGAGTTGCCCCGTGCGGACGCCATCAAGAGGAAGCGCCGCCCTGGCGAATCGGCCCCATGGAATGGGCCCGTTGCCCGAGGCGCCACCATCCAAGGAGCGGATCATGAGCGCACTGCCTGTTAATCTGGAACGTCGTCGCAAGCGCAGCACCCAGACCATCACCGCGCTGACGTTGCAACTCGAACACATCTTTGAGCGCGAGCACCTGCGCAACTTCACCCTGGGCGACAGCCGCGGGCTGGTCATCGCCCAGGCCGGCGATTCGGCCGAGTCGGACATCCTGGCGGCCTACGCGCCGCTGCTCTGCCGCAGCACCGAGAAGGGGCACCGCGAGCGCATTCTGGCACGGATGCCCCAGTTTGTGCCGGGCATTGAAAGCGATGCCATCCACGTGAAGAGCTTTGAGGTCGATGGCGAGCCCCTCTTTCTGACGATCGTCGGCCAGCCCGGCGTCTACCGACACGTGGGCATGTACCGCGCGGTTACCGGCGTGCGGCGCATTCTGGGGCAGATTCCCCCGGCCTAAGCCCCCCGCAGCATCGATCCACCACACGCGCCTGTCGCCTCCCGAGGTTTCGCCTCAGGAGGTGGAGGCGCGTTCGTCGATCAGGGCCTCCACGCGGGCGCGATCGCCCTCCAGCTCCAGCTCCCGGTAGATGTCGCGGGCGCGCTGCCACAGGGCGCGGGCCTCCGCGGCGTGGCCGGCCTCGGCGCGAAGCCGAGCCAGACGCTCCAGGGGCTGCGCGTAGTCGAGATCCGGAACCGGGAAGCGCGCCGAAAGCTCGAGCACGCGTCCCATCGATTCGCCATCCTCGTCTTCGCCCCGCAACGCGCGCACCAGCGCCAGGTTGTACTCCACGCCGGCCTGCAAATAGGGGTATTCCTCGTGGGCCACCCGCTCGCGGGCGGCCAGCAGGTAGTCGCAGGCCGCGGCGTAATCGTTGAGTGCGATCGAGGTCAGCCCCAGGTTGGTGTACACCAGCGCCACATCGAGCTCCGCGCCGATGCTCTGGTAGGTGGCCAGCGCCCGGTCGTAGAAGCGACGTGCCGCGTCGTAGCTGTCGCGAAAGCGGGCCACGTCGCCCAGGCCGTTGTAACACTGACCGGCCCCGCGGCGATCTCCCAGGGCCTCGTAGCGTCGCAACGCACGCTGATAGAGTTCCTCGGCCTCATCGAAGGTCTTTTGAAAGCGCGCCAGCTGCGCCAGGCTCAAGAGGTTGCGGGCGATCTCAACAGGTTGCTCCGCGCGCTGACTCATGGCCATCGAGCGCCCGTAGAGTTCACGGGCCTGCTCCCCATCGCCCTGAATGCGGGCGACCTCCCCCAGGATCCACAACGATCGGGCCACGCCGGCGTCATCGCCGCGGGCCTGAGCACCCAGCAACGCCTCCCGGGCCAGCGCCACGGCCTCGGGGTAGCTGCCGCGATGCCAGGCCACCCGCGCCAGGCCGCGAGAGGCATGGTCACGCATCGGCGCGAGCTCCGCGCGCGTGGCAACCTCATCGCGCACCCGTCGAAACGCCCAGTGGGCGGCCTCAAAGTCTCCACGCTGCCAGGCGATGTGCCCCAGCCCCAGCCAACTCCCGGCCAGCGCGGTGAGCGCACGGGCATCCGGCGCATCACTGGGGCCCACCAGACGCACCACCCGACGGTAGCATCCCTCGGCGTCGGGAAACTCACCGAACCCCTCGTAAAGATCTCCCAGGCGCATCAGCGTATCGACGTAATCGGCGCCGCTCAGGCCCAGCTCCCGCGCGCGGGCATCCAGACGCGCCAACCCGGGGGGCTCCGAGGCGGTATCAAGCCCCAGCAGCTCGTCCATGATCAACAGCGCCTGGCTGTAGGCTCCGGCGGCCTGGCGCAGCATGGCCGCTCCCGAGGCTGTGCGCCCGGCGCGCATGTACCAGCCCAGCGCGCGTTCCAGTTCGCGGGCGGCATGCCAGTGCGCCGCGATCTCGGCGGCATACGCATCGACGCGCTCCGCGTACACCTCTTCGCGGGCCAGGGCGGCCATGCGGTGCAGGCGTCGCGCGCGAAACGCGCCACCGATCTGGCGAAGAAAATAGTCGCGCAAGAGCCCGTGACTAAACGCGTACCAGTCCTCGCGACGCCCGTGGCTCTCAATGAGCACGCCCTCGCTCAGGAGATGATCGAGGTCCTCGTCAAACCAACGCAGGCGCTCGGCGTCGCCCTCGCGCTCGATCATCGACCGGAGCACCTCGTAGGTAAAGCGCGGCCCGGCAATCGCCGCGCGCCGCAAGAGTTCCCCGAGCTGGCCCTGACGGTGGTAGCGGGCTTCGATCTGCTGGAGGCGCACCTCAAAGAGCCCGCCCAGACTGGGCGGCACCGCCTCGCGCACTGCGTCCACATCGGCCGTGGCCCAACGCTCGCCATCGCGTCGGATCAGCCCTTCGTCTCGCAGGTAGCGCAGCAAGAGCACCAGGTGCAGGGGGTTGCCGCCGGAGCGCTCAAAGATCACCCGGGTTAAGCGTTCATCGACCGGGAGCATCAGGCGAATAAGTTCGTAACCGCTGTCCGGTGCCAGACGGCCCAGTTTCATTCGCTCAACCGACTCCCCGACATAGCGATTCAGGGCATGAAACCGGCGCTCCAACGCGGGGTTCTCACTCATGTCCTCGGAGCGAATCGTGCAGATCACCATCAGCGGGATCGCGCGGTGACGCAGCTCCACGGCCAGAAAATCCAGAAAATCTCCCAGCTCTCGCCCCGCCCAGTGCACGTCGTCCAAAATGATGAGCCGCGGGCGGCGGGTGGCCGCCCGCTCCAACACGCGAAGGATGGTGGCAAAGAGGGTGGTCGGCGCGACCGCGGCCGGCGTCTCGCGCACCGCGCTATGCGGTCCGGCCGGCCGCATAAAATCCGCCAGGATGCGCGCATCGATGCCATCATCATGCCCCCACCTGGCGAGCCAGGCGCTCACCCGCGTCTGAACTTCGGCGCGGGGCTGACCGCGGGTGCCAAAGACGCTGTCGAGCACTTCCTGAAGCCCGCGTAACCCCTCGGTGCCGCCCCGGGTGAAGGCGCCGATATGTCCGTGCAAAATCCCCCGTTCTTCGGCCTGCTCCTTGAGCCACATCGTGAGGCGAGTTTTGCCCACGCCGGCCTCTCCCTCCATCAAAATGATCTGGCCGCGCTGGGTCTCTCGCACGGCACCGGCGATCTCCTGGAGGTGCTGTCGCTCCCGGGGGCGCCCAACAAAGGGAAGTTGTTTAATGCCGGCGACCCCGGCATTAAGCGCCTGGAGATCGGCCTGCTCCGCGGTCGGGAACTCGGGGCTCGGGCTGCTCGGCACCGGGGGGGGCAGCGGATCGCGAAGCGCACCGGAGCGACGTCGACCCACGATGCTCTCCTCCAGCGTCACCGGGAGCTGCCCCTCAGCGCTGACATCACCGGCCAGCGCCGGAGGAAAGGTGTGAATGAGCGGATCACCGGCCAACTCGGCCTGCAGGGCCTTAAGCTGCACGCGCATCTCCCCGGCCGAGGGCCAGCGCCGCGCCGGGGACTTCGCCAGCGCACGTGACACAAAGGCCTCCAGCGCCACCGGAAGGGGCAAGCCGGAGCGCGCAACCATCGGCGGAATCGGGTCATGCACGTGCATCGCCATCACCGCCAGTCCCCGCTCCTGAGCAAAAGGCGGACGTCCGCACATCAATTCGTAGAGAATCAGCCCCACATTGTAGAGATCGGTCCGCGGGGTCAGAGCCCGTTCGCCGGCGGCCTGCTCCGGGCTCATATAGCGCGGCGTCCCCACCACCTCGCCATGCGCCGTCTCCCGCGGGTCGGCGTCGGTAAGCACCGTGGCGATGCCAAAATCCACCAGTTTGAGCGTTCCCAGCCGCTCCGGGATCGAGGCGCCGACGACCATGAGGTTGGAAGGCTTTAAGTCACGGTGGATCACGCCGCGGGCATGCGCGTGTGCGAGCCCGGCCAGGAGCTGGTCCGTAAGCTCCAGAATCAGCGCCAACGAGAGCCCCTGACGGATAAGATCGGTGACGACCAACCCCTCCAGCAGTTCCATGGCGATGAACATGCGACCATCGGGATCGACCCCATGGTCGTGAACCGCGGCCACATTGGGATGCATCAGGCGACTGGCGGCGCGGGCCTCGCGGGAGAAGCGCCGGCGCAGGTGGGGCAACGTGGCCACCTCCGGCTTGAGCAGCTTCAGGGCAACCGGGCGCCGGGCGACCAGGTCCTGCGCCCGCCAGATCGTACCCACGCCCCCCTCACTGAGCAGCACATCGAGGCGATAGCGCCCATCGACGATCTGAGGAGAGGTCGAATGTTGCGGATCGTCGGAGTACATAGAGGCTGGGTCCTGAAAATAACCGGAGGGGTTCTGGCGAGCGCCGTCTATCGCGAAGCGCGCCCGGGGTCAAACCCGATGATGCATCCCCGACGAAGTCGTCACGAAGAGTTACGATGGAGCCCCCCCCGACGACCGGTGCACTCAGTCGAGCACGTTGAGTTTGGTCAGGTTCAGTCCGCCGGTGTAGGCATAGGAGACGTAGTTGTCGTAGCCGTAGACCACCAGCCCCAGCGGCACCAGGCTCTCAATGGTCTGAGGACCGGGCTCCAGCGGGATATGCGCGCGCATGCGACTGTTGTCGTCCATGATCTCGGCGTCGAATGCCATCGGGTCGATCTCTTCGCCGTTAAGCGTAAGGGTGAAGCCGGGGGCCATGGTGACCATCGCGTAGCTCTGAAAATAGGTCGGTGGCGCCAGAAAGGAGTAGTCGGTGCGATACTGCTCCTCGGGGGGCAAGAGGAAGAAGCTCGGATCCCCGGCGCGATCCTCCCAGTTGACCTGCTCATACACGGTGTTCTGCCCACTCAAAAAGGCCCCCACCGCGATCGGACGGCTGGCCAACACGCGGAACATGTGCCGGGTACCAAATTCACAGCTCTCGCCGGCATTGAGCACGAAGCTGCCGGTGGCCGGAGCGCTGGAGAAGCTCGCGCAGCCCGGCACCGACTCGCCGGAGGGCTGCAAGACGGCAGGCGGTCGCAGATCCATACCGGTCTGAATCAGGGTGTCATTTTCGCTGGCCACGAACTTCCAGTAGGTGGCCTCGCGAGAGCCCGCCGGAGGATCGGGATTTCGAAGTTTAAGTGGCGAGGCAATAAAGATGGTCCCCCAGGTCTCCAGCGGAAAGAGCTGACTCTCCAGGTGATCGCAGGCCGACCAGGTGTAGGGCACATTGGCGCAGCTGTGCCCGCTAAACACCGAGACCGGCTTGGAGGCCTCCACCCGCGCCCCGCTCAAATCTTCGACGGGCCCAACCCCGCGCCCCCCCAGGTTGAAGACCTCAAAGGGCTGCAAGGTAAAAGTAATGCGACCGCTCTCATCGGGCCCGGAGACGCGTTCGGGCTCGGTGATGGCGAAGATCAGGTCGTCGTAGGTTTTGTCGGCATCGGCCGGCGCGCGCAGCTGCACCGTAACGTCAGTCTCCTCGTCGAGCGCGATGACGCTGAGCGTGGCGGGCCGGGGCACAGACAAGCTCTCCGTGGAGGCATTGGCCCACACGGTCTGCCCCAGATACATGTAATTTTCGGTGAGTGCGCCCCGGGGAAGGAGCAGGCTGGCGTCATTGGTGTAGTTGTAATTACAGCAGAAAGGATTGAACTGATAGGCAACCACCGGCTCCGACGAGACCACCCGATAGGCGAAGGGCCGAATGGAGGTGGCGCGCCGCGGGATGGTGCGGTTGGGCAGGAGCAGGGTCATGGTGCTGTTGGGAGGAAGTTCCACCTGATCGATGGGCCCGCTCAGCGGCTGCCCCACCCGCCCGCCATCCGCATCGACAACTTCTGAATAGACGGTGACGCGCTCCTCACCAGGAAACTCTCGCCCGGGGATGACCTCGCGAGAGGTCACAAACTGAGCATGCTCCTCGGGAGCCGCCCACACGCTGATCCGCGCGCTGATAAGGGGGTCGGTATTGGCCAGGACCACCGCAAATGGAGCACGCTCGTCCTCATCGTCGAGGATCGCGCCTGTCTCACTCTGGTAGAGTTCGGAGTTTTCAAGCTCCACCGCCCAGTACTCGCAACCGATATACGAGCTGGTCTGCTCGGCGAGTTGGCAGCGGTTCAGGCACACCCCCCGCTGGCAGCGGGTGCCCGGGGCACAGGCTTCGGCGTTCTCAAAGGCGTAATCATCGCCTTCGGGTCGGCAGACCTGAGGCTGGCTCTCCGAGACGCATCGACGGGTATTGGGCCGACAGTTCACCTCCACACACGCGCCCTCGCGACAAAGCGAACTCGCCGGACACTCCACAAGCCGAGTGCTCGCGCCGTCTTCGGCGCAGACCTCACGTGAGGGGCTCTCGGGTCCCGGACACCCCAGAATCTCACCAGGGGTGCAGGCAAAGGCGACATCAGGCCCGTCGGGTCGTTGCGCATCGACGTCATCTGGGGCCTGAGCGACGTCGTCGCAGGCAGAGAGTGCGTAGAAGGCAAAAGCGAGCAGCGCGAGCGATCTCCGGGGGAGCATACCGGGTCCTACAGCAGGGCGCGCCGAGCGCGCGAAGTGGTGAGCCGTAACAAGCCCACCCTAGCGCATCATCGCGCACAAAGCATGTCATGACCGGGAGTCACATGACCGGGAGTCACATGACCGGGAGTCACATGACCGGGAGTCGCATGACCGGGAGTCGCATGACCGGGAGTCACATGACCGGGAGTCACATGACCGGGAGTCACATGACCGGGAGTCACATGACCGGGAGTCGCATGACCGGGAGTCACATGACCGGGAGTCCCTTCCCTACTTTTTCACTTTCTCCGACGGCACCCAGGGCTCCACCCCTTCGGGAGCCGGTCCGCATGGATGCAGTCCGACCTGATGCCAGACCCGAAACGACTGGAAATTATCGTCGATGGTCAGCAGCACGCGGTCGCGCAACGCTGGCATGTCAGTCCAGAGCCCTTGAGGTTCGGGAACGTCTTCATCGCGGAGGAGCTTAAGCTGGCGATCTGCCATCTCTTCGAGGATACGAAACTCGTTGTCCATAAAGCCGAACCAGTCGTTGAGCTGTCGGCGAAATGAACGCTCTCGCAACACCGCGCTATCCACGCGCTCGGCAACGCTGCGATGGCGTGAGCGAAACGCGGTAGCCGTCTCGCGCACCTGATCGACACTTTTAGGATCGGCGCCCAGAACATGGTCTTCCATAAAGCGCTCACGAGCCTGATACTCCTCGGCCATGAGGGTAACCTCATCAATGATCCCACGACAGACCGGATCATTTGTCACCGCGAGCACCTCCTCCTCGCCCGCCTCAACCTTGATATTAGGCCTAAACAGGGTGTCTGTATTGGTGACCATCCACCAGGCCACAAACCCCAGAACCGCCAGAATCACCAGACTGAGCACACCGGTTCGCAAGAGCCGGCGGTGCTCCTCGGCCCGGAGTTCATCAAGGGCAGCGTCAACATCGACGTCTTCAACATCGACCGGCGAGCGCTCCTGGTTATCGTCGTTCTGCATCAGACCTCTCCGCGACCGCGACACACGGCCGGATGTACCTCCTAAAAACCCAACCTACGCGCTACCAACATGACGGCTGCCCGCCATCTTCCGGCAGCGCTCACCGTCATCACCCTCAGAGTAGCCCGAGTCGCCCCGGTTGTCAGGCGCCGGCAGGCGTGCTATCGGAGCCTGCTCTCTGGCCCCGGTATTTCAGGACCGTGCTGCCTACCCTCGTCGCTCGAATAATCAGCCCGGGGAGGCCGTTGTATCCGGCGCGGGCCAGAATCTTAGACGCAGGCACTACTTGAGGCGGGCCCGGCAGCGACATGCTCCCCAACCTCGTAACCGATAGGACGCCCCTTGAACACTACGATTTTCCTCCAACGTCACCTTGATGCCACCGACGAGGAGATCCCCCGGTTGATCGAAATGGCGACCGCGGCGCTCTCCAACAGCACGGATTATCCTGGCGGCTCCGGAAACGAGGAGCGCCTGTGGCGCTACCTCCAGTACCCCTATTACCTGGGCCTCTTCGCCCAGCGGGTGGTGGCCGCCGAGGGCATCTCACCGCACGTGAAAGAAAAACTCAGCCACGCGGTGCTCCAGATCAACATGCATCTGGAGCAGGGGCAGGAGCCTGGGCCGGGCATCTTTCAGCTCTCGGCCTGGCTGGCCGGTGCCGGGCTCTTGAGCCACGACGATTACCTGGGGCTGCGCAAGGGACTTATCTGGCTGCCGCGTCTGACCGACAACTACGTCGAAGATGCCTCGCTTATCATGCCGGCCTGTGATGGCATTTTCCGCGACCCGCAGATTCGTCGCGAGCAGATGATTGAGCTCGTGCTGATGATCCTGACCGCGAAAGAAGCCATCGGCGACCAGGGGCGAGTGATCTTCGATCATCTGATGCAACTCAACGCGCTCAACAAGAGTCTCAAGCGCGAGGTCTGTCAGATTGTTGTCGAGCACGCCATTCCCTTCCCCCGTGGCGAGTATCAGCACCCGATTGAGACCACTGCCCAAGAGCAGGATCGACTCAGCATTCGCTTCCTTCCCGGCGGTGTGCGTCGTCTCTCGGTAGTCTGGCTGGCCCGCCTGGGTAAAGACTCCATGGAACTGCTCAAGCGCCTGCTCAAGCCCAATACGGTCCGCGGCCACGGCGGCGACCAGGTTGCCAGCGGTGCGCTCGACCTGCTCGACGAGCAGTGGAAAGACATCCCCGAGGAGACTCGTCTGGGACTTCTGCGCAAAGCCGCCGACCTGCCGGACACCGCCGTGCGCAAACGGGCCTATATCCTGGGCGAGAAGTACCTCGGACTGGACTTCTTGCGTCAGGCGCTTGATGACAAAGCCAAGAGCCTTCGAGAGTGGGCCGAGGATCGACTGGAGCGCCGGGAACGTGGCGAGGTGGCCACCGAAGAGGACCTGGCTGCCGAGTTGATGGAAGAGCTTGAGGAAGACGAAGATTAATCTGCAGAGCCCCTGTCTCGCCCCTATCCCGAGCGGGGGCTCGTCTCGTTTTGTCCGGCTCTGGAGATTGCGATGCCTACCTGGAGCGTGCGGGCCGATCGCCGCAACGTCGATCTGAGCCACCTTCAATCTGAGTTAAACGCCCTGGGAGCTACGGTACAGGGGCTCCGGGTGGAGACCGCCGAGGCTGCGCACTTCTGGAACGCCCCCGACCAGGGGGCGTTTCGTGATTTTGTGGCAGTCGGCAGCATCTCGCACTCCGAGCTCCGTGCGCTGGAGATCGTCGCTGAAGAGCTGATCGGTGAGTTTGGCTGGACCATCGACTTTACGCGCCACGATGAGACAGGGCTGTAGGCCCGCGATTCCGCGCGCACTGCCCAGATCTGCCTTTTCGCCGGGAAAAAGAGGCAGGGGAGAAAAAGCATGAAGGAAGAGCTTGGAGAGCTGAACGCATACCAGAAGCCCGAGCCCAATCTGGAAGTCAGGACTCGGGAGGGCTGGCAGGCGTATCTGGGGGATGAAGTCCCGTCCCCAGGAGAAGCTGTAGCGATCCTACATCCACAACATGAGCGCGTTTACGCAGCAGTGGTCCGCCACCTGGGGGCTCGTCGTGTAGAACTATGGGCTCCGTACTGGCCAAGCTGGGTGGAGGCGGGACTAGCCGTTGAGCGAAGCTACCAGACATCGGCGATTAACCTGACTCCCGGTCAGGGGACTCCCGGTCAGGGGACTCCCGGTCACGCGATTGTGGTTCCCGAGTCGGAAGGCATCGCACGCATCTGGCCCTACGCTCCGACGCTAACCGAGCTTCAGGGCGAAAGACCACCGCTATTCCTGGGCCTCGACGCGGTGGATACTATCGCTCCGGTCGTACGCGGCGGACTCAATCTTGTCATCGATACGCAAGACTCCCCAGATCACCCATCGGCGCTCTTTACCTCTCTGGCCTCGCATATAAGGCGGGCGTTATCTGAGGAGTCACCGGAGCTCTATGTGCTGGATGCGGCCTCCGTATTTTCCGACGCTCACACTCTCATTGCCCCAGGCAAGACCCCGGATCAGCAAGTCAGCGCGTTACGGGTTGCAGTAGCTCTCGGAGCAGCTCAACGAGGCCGGCACGCGGAAGTACTCAACGTTCTTTGCCTTCCAGTCTTACAGGAGTTCCGACAGGTATCCGCCCCCCAAGAGGCCGCTACTCAGTGGGGGCTACGAGAGCTCGTTGAGTTGCTCAACACCCACCTGGCCTCTACCCATTCGACCAGGCAGACTACATTGCTCTACCTCGGAATTCCGCCCCACCTGGGAGGACTTGCAGAGATCATTGAAACGCTCTGCCTTGGTGAGGTTGATGCTCAACTCGTTATCACCCCGGAAGGTCGTTTCAACCCAGAACGATCTGTATCACGAGCCGATATCAGCGATGCGCAACAGGAGAAGCAACAGCAATCCCTTTCCATGCTTGCGCGTAGTTCAAGCGCGCTCGATCGCGCTGACCTTTTCGGCGAATCTGAACTCAGTTCATCAGAGCGAGACGACATCAATCAAGCCAACATGCTCAAAGTAGATCTCCGTTCAGCTCTCGCATCAATGTAGCAGGAACAGACCGACTTGCCTGCTCTATAGACAAAGGACCGGGAGTTAAATGCCCCGGAGTCCATCGTTCGAAAAGATGTTCGACACTATAAGGTATCGTCTATCATTTGTCCGAGTCTTTGAAGTTCGAAGGCCGGCCCGGCCTTCTTTGCTTGTTAGTGTTCAAGCGCTTTCTAAACTGCGATCGCCAGTTTATCTGCACAGGCCCTATCACTAGCAAACCGGCCCCTCCCTGGGCTGGTATTGCTCCGGCCAGACACCATAACCATCAGGCCGGCAGCTTAACTAAGTGCGCCCGCAATCTATTGAGTCCAGACTCACACTTAATACTATCTCGGCCCGAACGTCTTCTTCAACTACGCCGAGTTGACTCCAATCAATGCCCGTTGTCGCTCGCCTGATTTCTGTACCCGTATCTTTGCGATTCGCACAATCTGAATGGATGGCGCATCACTGGGCGTTTTCCTGCACTTTACTGGACCATGACGCCTAAGCCAGATCGTCCCCGGCGGAAAGATACACCGTGCTTTCCCGCGTTTCCAACGCCGCCGCTGCTGCGCATAGTCTTCATAAAATGCCTTTCTCGCTTTCCTCGCCCGTTTCAACAGAACGGGATCCAACGTCGCGAACTCGGGATTTACTTTAGAATCACTATCCGGCGTACCGGGCGCCGAGAAAGAATCTGTCATCAACACTTTGTCGACACCGAGAAAAGGCGGCCAATTATCTCTGACGCGTTCGGCATGAATTTCGGTCTCGGCGCGTGCAATCAGCCGCTCATAATGCGCAATCGTCTCTTCTAGTGGCCACTCTTCATACCCTGGAGGCGGTTGGGGCGTAAAATCGATGAACTCCGGCGACTCATCACCATAGTAGTTTGAAGGCCGGTACACACGAATGGTCTTTCCCCAATCACGGGGCCTAATCATATAACCCGGCCACTCATCCACGCGAGACACCAGCCCTGCTCGCACCGGATTAGCCCAAGTGTACACGAGCATTCGCTCGATCGCGTTTGTATCAAGAAGCACACAGTCGCCATACGTTCCAGACTCCCAGAAGTGCCCTTTCCGCCCGAGGTCTTTGTTTCTCGCGCGAGCGATACTGGCCAATGCATCACGCGCCATCTCGCTCCGTTCTCCAGTTTCGTCAGTAAACACGGCATGGAAGTGGTTCGACATGGCCATCGCCGCATGTAGTTTCTGGCCGTGCCGAAGTGCCGCGCGAGCGAGATCGTAGGCCATCGCGTCGTTAATAAACTTGTCAGGTCGGAGAAAATAGCGGCGCTCAGATGTACGACGAGTAAACAAAACAACCTGGCCGGCGAGGTGTTGGCGAGGACGGGTCATCAAGTCGCTCCTGGGTGCGAGACGATTCAACTCGTTGCCCTCCTATTGTCGCGTGTTTGTCCCAGATGTTGCTGATGTGCGCTCAAAAAGTTGCTCGCACTGACCGGGAGTCCCCTGACCGGGAGTCCCCTGACCGGGAGTCCCCTGGCCGGGAGTCCCCTGGCCGGGAGTCCCCTGACCAGGTTTTGAGAAATACTCCTCGTCGAATACAAAAAAGCCCCGTAGCTCAAGGGCTGACGGGGCTTTGTACTACGCGGAATTAAACAGGCTGTTCCGCCTGCCTACACGACTTAAACTCAGGCAGCAGCCGTCTTCTCATCGTTGTAAAGACTGTTGAGCAACTCTCCGTAACGCGCCAACACCACTCGACGCTTCACGCTGAGTTTCGGCGTAAGCATATCGTTCTCCGCACTGAACTCTTCTTCGATCAACGCAAAGCGTTTCGGCCGCTCATAGCCCTTGAGCGTCGAGCTGACCCGCTCGATCTCTTTGCGATAGAGCTCCTTGACCTTTGGATGGGTCAAGAGTTCATCGCGCGATACCCCATTATTATCTGCCCAGGTGCCCAGGTTCTCCAGGTCGACCACAATCAACGCCACATTGTAGGCCTTGTTCGTGCCCTCCACCATCACCTGGTTGACATAGGGGGAGAGCTTGAGCTGCTCCTCAATCGGACCGGGTACAACGTACTTACCGTTCTCCAGCTTGTACTGTTCTTTGACCCGTCCGAGAATCCAGACGTAGCCATCTTCATCCACGCGGCCCAGATCGCCGGTGTGGAAGGTTCCGTCTTCATCGAGCACCTTGGCAGTCTGCTCGGGAAGGTTGTGGTAGCCCTTCATCACATTCGGCCCCTTCACACAGATTTCTCCGGTTCCCGAGGGGTATCCCTCCACGTCCGCAACCGTCACGGACACACCGGGAATCGGCCTTCCTACGCTGCCGATCTTGCGGTTGTCCGGATAGTTGCAGGTTGCAATCGGAGAAGTCTCAGTCAGGCCGTAACCCTCGTAGACCATGATATTGAGGTTATCAATAAAGCGTGCCACCTCGGGGCTAAGCGCGGCTCCTCCGCTGAAAGCGTACTTCAGGCGGCCCCCGAAGCGCTCGCGTACCTTGGAAAAGACCAGCTTATCGTAGAATTTGTTCATCATCGCGGTCAGCCCGCCCGACTCTCCGCGCTCACGTACGGCACGCAGTTCCTCGGAGTTCGCCATCCCTCTTGTAAAGAGGAGCTGCTTGATGCCACCGGCCGCCTCCATTTTCTGCTGCACCCCGTTATAGATGCGGTTAAAAATTCGCGGCACGGCAAAAAGCAGGGTCGGGCGGACCTCAGCAAGGTTCTCGATGATAGTGTTGACGTTCTCGGCAATCCCGAGCGCGGCTCCCATCGACAGGAGGCAATGCAACTCCACAACCTGCCCGAAACTATGTGCCCAGGGCAAAAAGGAGAGGCTCACATCGTCGGGGCCAATTTCCAGAAGTTGATGCACGCCATTTACGTTGCTCATAATGTTGCTATGGCTGAGCAGCACGCCTTTGGGATCACCGGTCGTACCCGATGTGTAGATAAACCCACAGATGTCGTCCTCCTGCGGATAGACGACTTCAGCCGGATTTTTGGCCCCGTGATCGAGCAGGGTCTGAAAACTGTCCTCGGAATCCCGCGGCCCGTCGCAATAAATCACACGCTCCAGGGTATCGAGCTCGTCGAGCAGCGGCTTGACCTGGTCGTAGATCATCTGATTGGCGACCAGAACCACCTTCGCCCCACTGTCACGCAGGATGTAGGTCCAGTCCTTGACCAGCTGGGCCTCGTACATCGGGCAGTAGCGCCCGCCCAGGCTATAGGTCGCATAAGCCCCCACGGCCCATTCCACACGGTTATTGGCGATGACCGCCACCGTATCACCTTTCTGGACGCCCATATCGGCCAACGCCCCGCGGAACTGCTCGACCTGAACGCCGAACTCCCCGTAGGTCATCCATTTATAGGCCCCTCCGGTCTTGGTGCCGAAGAGCGGTGACGACTTATAGGTCGACACGCTGTGCTCCAAAATCTCCACGAGGTTCTTGAACTCTTTGGCCATCGATCACTCCAGGTTCGTAAGGCGTGTTAGCACTCGACGCTCTCGGCAAGGTCACTACCGCAGCGTGCGTGGCCAACAGCGACCACGGCTTGTTGATTTTAACCGTTCGACAAACAGCTCTTGACGCGCCAATCTAGCCCGCCTGACGCAGGCGTGCAAGGCATCCCCGAGATGCTCAGCCGCTTGTAAACCGTGGCCCACAGCGTACCCCATCATGACTGAATCTCAACGCCTTGACCGACTTTCGAGTGACTCCACTGTACGGACCCGTGGAAGACTCGTGCAACAAAAAGATACGTGGCGCCTGCGTAACCTGCACTGCGAGTACGAAGTCGATTTCGCGACCGGGAGTCACCTGACCGGGAGTCACCTGACCGGGAGTCACCTGACCGGGAGTCACCTGACCGGGAGTCGCCTGACCGGGAGTCACCTGACCGGGAGTCCCCCGACCGACGACGACAATCACGCCCTGGTCGAGCTCTGTGGCTTGCGCGAGGGCAACCAAATTCGCGTCACATCCTGGAAGGTCATCACCCGCCCCACCATCGCGTCAACCCGACTCTCGCGCCAACGCACAACCTCGCTTGGTCGCGCCCTCAACGCCCGCGCGACCTTCAACCAACGCGCCCGCCACTTCTTCTTCACGCACGACTTCCTGGAGGTCGAAACCCCCGCCTGGGTTCGCGCCCCGGGAACCGACGTGCACCTCTCCCCGCTCGCCGCCCCTCTCCACCTGGAGGGCCCCCACCGGAGTTCCCCGGGCTTCTTACATACTTCGCCCGAACTCAGCATGAAGCGCCTCCTCTGCGAGGGCGCCGAGCGCATCTACCAGCTCACCCACGTCTGGCGCGATGGCGAAGTCACCCCTCGCCATAACCCCGAATTCAGCCTCCTGGAGTGGTACCGCGCCTGGGAGCCCCTGGATGCCATCATCGCCGACGTCGAAGCCCTGGTCCGACAGACCCTCGACGAGCACAGCGCGCGCCCCATCACCTCGCCCATTCACCGCATCACCATGCAGGAACTCGTTGACCAGGCCTGCGGCTTCGACATCCTGGAGCACCTGGATTTTGAGTCGCTTCGCACGGTGGTTCACCGCCTTAATCTTCTGCCGCCCCACCTGACCGCCGTCCGGCAATGGGACGAGCTCTTCTTCGCCCTGGTCGTCGAACATATCGACCCTCTCCTGGAGACCCTGGGCGCCGTCTTCGTCACCGACTGGCCCGCCCCGCTGGCCGTACTTGCCAGGCGCTCCGAAACGGACCCCCGCACTGCCCAGCGCTTTGAGCTCTATGTCGACGGCGTCGAACTTGCCAACGGTTTCGGAGAACTCACCGACCCGGTCGAACAACGTCGGCGCTTCGCCGAAGATCAGGCCGCTCGCCGTGCCCGCGGCCTGCCGGCACTGCCCATGCCGGACGCCTTCCTGGAAGCCCTCGAATACGGAATGCCACCCTCTTCCGGCGTAGCCCTGGGCGTAGATCGCCTGCTGATGCTTAAGCTCGGCACCCGCTCCATTCGCGACGTCGCGCCCTTCTCCCTGTGGCGAAATAGCGCTGGCGAACTCGTGGACTGGCCTTAAGTTTGCGCTCCCTGCAGGCAGTTGCATTGTCGTATCGGCACCACTAAAGTGCCGCCGCCCGCAGCCTTTGGCGCGGGCGCCTTCCTTGTATTTCCCCCAGAACAACCTGGCCTAACCCGTACCACCGAGAGCACACGATGAGTGAGTTGCCCGAAGAGCTCAAAGCCTGGCCCTACCGCGAAGCCCAGAAAATTGTGGAGCGCGATGAAAAAAAACCTGCCAGCGACGACTCCGGCGATAAACCCACGCTCTTTGAAACCGGCTTCGGTCCCAGCGGTCTGCCGCATATCGGCACCTTCGCCGAGGTCGCTCGCACCACCTGGGTGCGCAAGGCCTACGAGCACCTGACCGGACGCCCCACTCGCCTGGTCGCCTTCAGCGACGACCTCGACGGGCTGCGCAAAGTGCCGCAGAACGTGCCCAACCAGGAGTTGGTCGCCTCGCACCTGGGCAAGCCGCTATGCGATATCCCCGATCCCTACGGTGAGGAAGACAGCTTCTCGGGCTACATGAACGCCCGGCTGCGCGGGTTTCTCGACAGCTTCGGTTTTGAGTACGACTTCGTCTCATCGAGCCAGCAGTACCGCAGCGGCGTCTTCAACCCCGGCCTGACTCGCATCCTGGAGTGCTACGACGAAGTTCGCCAGGTCATCACGCCGACGCTTAGCAAGGACAAGCGCGAGGACTGGAGCCCCTTCTTTCCCATCTGTCGCCAGTGCGGAAAGGTCTACACCACCCGCATCACCGCGGTGAACCCGGAGGCCGGCACCGTCTCCTATGCCTGCGACAAATCCTTCCGCGGCATTGAGTCCTGCGGCAACCACGACACCGTCCCGGTGACCGATGGCAACGTCAAAGTAGGTTGGAAAGTCGACTGGGCGATGCGCTGGTACGTGCTTGGCGTTGACTACGAAATGTACGGCAAAGATCTGATCGAGTCGGCAACCCTCTCCTCGAAGATCGTGCGGGTGCTCGGCGGCGAGCCCCCCGCCGGCATGTTCTATGAGCTCTTTCTGGATGAAAATGGCGCCAAGATCTCCAAGAGCGTGGGCAGCGGTCTGACTATCGACGAGTGGCTGCAATACGGCACGCTGGAGAGCTTGAGCTGGTTCATCTTCCAGAACCCGGTCAAAGCCAAAAAACTCCATTTTGACGTCATCCCCCGCTCCACCGACGACCATCTGCAGGCCCGTCACAACTTCGGCCTGACCGACGATGAGAACGACCGGCTCAACAACCCCATCACCTTCATCGAATACGATAAACTCGATGCCGGCGAGGCGGTGGGCTTTGAAAGCGACCTGACCTACTCCATGATTCTTAACCTGGTCAGCGTCCTGAACACCGACGACAAAGACATCATCTGGGACTACCTGCGCCGCTACGACGCCCATTCCAAAGACGACGAAGCGATCATTGACGACATGATCGAGCGCGCCGGGCGCTACTACCGGGACTTCATCGTTCCGACCAAAGAGTACGAGCTCCCGGGCGACGAGATGATGCCCAGCCTGGAACAGCTTCGCGAGTTCCTGGTCAACTATCAGGGCAGCGATCCCGAGGAGCTCCAATCAGCGACCTACTCCGCCGGTAAAGATCACGGCGTGGCGCTGGGTAAGTGGTTTCGCGCCATGTATCGCATGCTTATCGGACAGGATCGTGGGCCTCGCCTGGGCACCTTCATCCATCTCTACGGCGTAAAAGAGACGGTGGCTCTTATCGACGAGCGTATCGCTCAGAAGAAAGCCCAACAGGCGCCATGAAGTCATGCTGCCCCCGATGATACGCAGAATCCCGGGCAACCCGACATTCGTAATACCGGTCACATGGCCCCTGACTCCCGGACACCTTGACCGGGAGTCTTTTTACCGGGAGTTTCCTGACTCCCGGACACCTTGACCGGGAGTCTTTTTACCGGGAGTTTCCTGACTCCCGGACACCTTGACCGGGAGTCTTTTTACCGGGAGTTTCCTGACTCCCGGACACCTTGACCGGGAGTCTTTTTAGAACGGGAGTTTCCTGACTCCCGGTCATGTTGACCTGACTCCCGGTTGCACGGGCCGGGAGTCTTTTGGTCCCAAAAACCTTCGGACCGAAAGCCATCCAGCCGCACCCTTTGCGCCCCATCCTACAGGTCGAACCATGAGCAGTGACGATAAGATCGTGCAGCTGAAAACGCCCTCCTCCGCGCCCGCGATTGCCCGAGCCCTCATCGCACGACAGGACTCTTCTCTGGGCCCGGGAAATCCCGTGGAGCAGATTCAGGCCATCCTGGACCGCCCCGATGCCGAAGGCTTCATCCCCTCGCTCAACCCGCACAGCCTCTTCCGGCTGATCAAAGAAGCGGGCTTTGATCAGGGCGTCGACCTGGTCCCCTACGCCAGCCCCGAACAACTTCAGGTTATCATCGACCTGGATTGCTGGGAGGGCGACCACTTAGTCGGCAAGAGAATGGCCACCTGGATGGCCGTGCTGGTCGCCGAGTCCGACGATCATCACCTTAAAAAAGTCATCCGCGAGCTCGATCCGGAGGTTATCAGCCTCTTTTTCAAAGAGCACATCCTGGCCGTCGAGGTGCTCGACCCCGATGAAGGCATCCCCGATCATCTCCCGGACAATGTGGAATTGAGCCCGGATAACGCCTACGCGCTGGTCTATACCGATGACGAAGACATCGCCGCGCTGATGCGCGCCACTGTCAAGCGCCTCTACGAGGTGGATCCGGCCATGGCCTGGACCCTCTTTGAAGCCGTGCGCTGGGAGTTGACCTCGCAGATGGAGGAGATGGCCCTGCAGTGGCGCACCAGCCGCCTGGAGGAGTTTGGCTACGTGGCCCGCACCGAGGCGCTGGACGTGTATGCCTACCTCAACCCGGTTCGTTTTCGCGAGCGCTGGGACAAGGGGGAGCTTCAGGCCAAGGTCCATCTCACTCCCCCGGAGAGCCTGGAAGTACCGCAGGTGCTGGTCGACAACCTCGATGAGCGTCTTTTCTTCTTCAAGATCGTCGATCAACTCGACGACGAAGCCCTCATGGAGCGGATCGCCGCCGAACTTACCGCGCTCAACAACCGGACCATGATCGCCGACGGCATCGAACCCGGCGAAATCGAAACCGGCCGCGAAGTCGTTCGCCGCACCGGTGGCTATCTGAGTCTGGGACTGGAGTTTGTCTCGCGCAGTGACACGGATCGCGCGGGGCGCGCGCTTCACAGCGTGCCCCTGCGTCAGCTCTTTCAGGTTGGCTACTCCCTGACCCGCAACCTCCAACTCAAGGCCGCACAGCTGGCGCAACGCCCCACGCTCACCCTGGTCGAGGAGCTCCCCTATTCGCTCCTCAACCCCGATGAGGAGGCGCTCTTCGAAGGCCTGAACGCAGTGCGCCCGACCTACGCCGCCGATCGCGACACCTTCGATATCTTCCACACGCAGCCCCAGATCGATCAGGCCGCCCTGCGTATCGGCATGCTGGCGTTTAAGCAGCTCTGGCTCTTCGGGGTCACCCGTCACCGGGTCGAAGACCTGGCCGCCCTGCTCTACAACGACAAGATCGCCAACGAGCCCGACGAAGTAAGCTTCGACGCGTTCTTTGCCACCGCCCTGGCAACCCACCTGCTCACGGGCGAAACCTGGGTCCGAGGACTCCACGAAGACGAACTTCGCCTCCTCCCGCAGCGTCTGCGAGAACGCCCCTGGGGCGATGATCCCATCGGATATTTCGAACCAGTGATCGGGCCGATTTTGGTGGAACTCCCCCCGGCCACCAGCGGTCTGGCCACGCGCTGGTTGCGAGATATGCTGGCCCTGCTGGAGAGCGAACTCGCTCCGGTTACCGACTTCATCGGCATCGCTCCCTACACCGGGCTGGTGCTCGTAGCAGCCACCTGAGCCTCCCTGGCGCCCGGAGATTGGCGAATCTTATTTCCGATATGCTAGGGTGTAGGTGACTCTACGACGTTTCACCGACACCCTCGTCCCTCTACGCGGAAGGGAGATAGCCCATGCGTGCGCTCTTCGTCGCCCTGGTTGCCCTGGTCATGATGGTCTACCTCCCCGCCGCCAGCGCCGGGGAGCTGAGCGGGCGTTTGGCCGACGGCTGGACGGACACGCCCATTGCAGGCGCGACCATCGAGGTGCTCGGACTGGGAGAGCGCACCACCACCGATGCCCACGGTCGCTGGACCTTCGACCTCCCGGAGGGCGTCTACGAACTCTCCATCGCAGCCCCCGTCTTTGGCGAAATCCACGCCAGCCGTCTGGTCCATCAACGCGTCCCCCAGGTACGGCCGGCCCGCGCTCACGTCTACACCTCCGAGTTCCATGACCGTGGCGCCACGGCGACAACCTTTCCCGTGGGACTTCCGAGCTTCTCCGGGCGCATCAACGATCCGGCAGGTCCGATGGAGCTCTGGCGCCTGCTGGGCAACAACCCCAGCCTGGCCAGCACCTTTTATGAAATCCCCCCCTCCCAACCTCCCATCATCCGGGTGGGTCGGCGCAGCGATCCCACCGGACGTCAGGGATGCACCGACGCGTCAAACCCGATCGTGGCCATCAACGAGATGACCCTTGATGAGTACGTCAAAGGCGTGCTCCCTCCTGAGATCGGCGTATTCCGCTCGTTGCCCGGCGCCAGCGAGGTCTACAAGGCCTTTGCCATCGCCGCGCGTAGCTACGGGCTCTGGTTCGTATTGCGCTACGGCCCGGGCAACCGCCGCGAACTCAATCGCGCACTTCCCCCTCATAACTACACCTGGTTTCATATCGACGACACCGCCTGCAACCAGCGCTACGACGACCAACGCCTGACGATCACCACGGACGCAGCCGAGGCCGTCAGCGAACTAATCATGGTGAAACGCGGCGAAACCAGCACCATCGACAAGTACGAATACGCGGCCAGCTGCGGACGCCACGGCTCGCGCCCGGCCTACCAGAGCGCCCTCGTCCCCGATCAGCCGCCGACCGACGCCTGCGCCGGGTCCTGGTGCGGCCACGGCAGCTGCGCCGCCCACGAGGACAACCCCAATGTCCCGGGCTCGGACCGCTGCCTGGTGCGGGGGATCTGCCAGTGGGGTGCGATCTCCTGGGCCGGACACGGCCGCGACTACACCTGGCTTTTGGTGCACTACCAGCCCAACACGGAACTGCGCACCCTGAGCGCTGCCAACAGCGATCCGGCAGTGCGCCTGACGGGCTACGTGTACGAAGATCCCGACAACATCATCGACAGCGTCATCGCCGGCGCCACCGTCACTCTGAGTGATGGCCAGCAGACCACCTCCGGCGCCAACGGCGTCTACACCTTTGAAGCCGTACTGCTCTCCGAAACCATGGTCACCATCGAAGCCACCGCGCCGGGGTATTTAAGCGCATCACGCGACAAAGATCTGGTGTCCGGCGTCACCAACTGGGGGAGCATTCGCCTGGAGCGTGACCCTTCTCCCAATCCGGAAGAACCCTCGGATGCCGGTGACTCCAACGACTCCGGCGATCCAGGCGATGTCGGGATCCCTTCCGACACCGAAACCTCTCCTGGCTCCGACTCCGATACGCCATCCCCCCGACCACCGGGGCCTACCCAGGAAGGTGAGATGAGTCTGCTCAGCGCCTCCACCGGCGTAAGCGGTGGTTGCCAGGCAATGCCGGGCTATCCGGGCATCCCGGCGCTCTTCGGTGCCCTGGGGTTCATGCTGGTCGCTCTCCGAAGACGCCTGACTCGCGCCAGCTAACACCAACATCAACAGCGTTGTTTGTATAAACTCCCCCTCATGCATTTGGCGCGGGCCGGGCCGAGGAGCGCAGTTGCGCTCACGCACCACGATATTTTCCCCGGACCGGGAGTCACCCGACCGGGAGTCACCTGACCGGGAGTCCCGGAACCCGGAGTTACTACGACCGGGAGTCCCGGAACCCGGAGTCCCGGAGTCCCGGAACCCGGAACCCGGAGTCACTACGACCGGGAGTCCCGGAACCCGGAGTCCCGGAACCCGGAGTTACTACGACCGGGAGTCCCGGAACCCGGAGTCCCGGAACCCGGAGTCACTACGACCGGGAGTCCCGGAACCCGGAGCCATCCTGACCGGGAGTCCCACCGACCGGGAGTCCCGGAACCCGGAGTCACCCTCCACACAAAAAAGCCCCCCGGCCGCATATCGCGACCGGGGGGCTTCAAAGAGTCACTCCGTCTCACCGAGGAGACGACTTCAGCTTTATCCCTTCACCGCGCACAACCCGGTTGTCCCCGCATCGCAGCTCGGGCAGATCGTTACCGGATACTGATAAACGTTCGAGGTCACCTTGTTCCCGGCAAAGGTCTCGCCTTCAAGCTGCACCGTGAGCACAAAGGTGATCTCGCGCGCTCCCGCCGACTCCACAAACGCGTAGAACTGCTCCAACTCGGAGTTCCCCTTGATCAGCGGAAGCTGCATGACAATCGAGCCGTCTCCACTCTCAGCAATCGCACTGAAGTCTCGATGCACCGGTTCAAAGTCCACGTCAGCGGCCGAATTACCAAAATCATTGAGCTCTGGAGGGACACTCACCGTAGCTCCGGTCACGAGCACCGAGTTCTGATCGAGGTAAAGCCCCTCAAACCCACCTGAGCCGCCACCACCGGTGGCGCCAACGTTGCGCGAGTCTGGCAGGCGATTGCGAAACGCAATCCCCAGATAGAACACATTGCGCGAATTGCTTTCGTACGTGTCGCCAATCAGCGGCTGGCCGAACTCTGCGAGTTCCGCACCCGCAATGGCACCTCTCGCAGAAAACGTGACAGCCGACTCATAGTCTCCCGGCATCTCACAAGCCGCGTCACCGGCGCTGGCGGTGGCCAGCACCCCTCCTTTTAGCTGCAGCGAGGCGTCCTGCTCCACGCAACCGCTCAGGCCAAATGCCAGCACCGCAGTGGCCATGCTTGCTACTTTGATGGGCGTCCTCATCATCCATCTCCTCGTATGGGCCTGGCGCACAGCGGCGCCAGCTAAAGGCATCGACCGGGGGGGCTCTCCCCCCATGCTCTCAAATTCCAACGGGTATCGCCACTGCATCTCGCTCACTCCTCGTCCCAGCTCTCGCCGGAGACGCTGCCGGCGGACATCCCGCCCAGCGATTCGGCGCGATTGACGATACGCGGGGTGATGAAGATCAGCAGCTCCGAGCGCCGCTCGCTCTCCGACTGAGTCTTGAAGAAGAAGCCCAGAATCGGGATGCGATGCAGGAAGGGCACCGCCGAGAGACTATGACCGGCGTTGCGGGTGTAGATGCCCCCGATGACCGTGGTGTCTCCATCGGGAATCAGCAGCTCGGTCTCCGCCTGGCGCTGGATGATCGTGGGGTCGCCGCGAGCACCGGTGTTCTGGAAGTCGGGCTCATTCTTGGTCGCCTGAATCGCCAGACGGATGTTGCCATCCGGCGTCACATGCGGGGTCACCGTCAGCTCCAGGGTCGCATCCACAAACACCGTCTGCACCCCGGCCGCTCCGACCACGCTGATCGGAATGCTGGTTCCCTGAGAGATCGAGGCCTCTTTGTTATCCATCGTCAGAATGCGCGGCGCGCTGACGATCTTGGCGTGACCGGCCTCTTCCAGCGCCGAGAGGCGCAGGTTCAGGTTCACCGCCCCACCCACGCTCCCCATCGTCAGGCCGATAGCACCACCGGCCCCGGTACCCACCGGTGCCGGGAGGTTCACCGCGAAGTTCGGGTTCGACGAGGTACCGGCAATCGGCGTCTGACCGTCGGTCGCGCCACCGGCCAGTCCGAGCACGTTGGGGAAGATCAGCCCGGTCGGGTTACCGGTGCCCTGCGAGAAGCCGATGTCGCCACCCCACTGAATACCGATCTGACGGCTGAAGGTGTCGCTGGTCTCCACGATGCGCGCCTCAATAAGCACCTGCGGCACCTGCGAGTCGAGCGTCTCTACCAGCATGCGGATCGAGGTCAGGTTTTCACGCAGGTCCTTGATGATCAGCGTGTTCGTGCGCTCATCAACCGACACGCTGCCCCGCGGGCTGAGCAGCCCCTGAACCTGGGCGACGAGTTCATCGGCCGTGGCGTAGTTCACCGGAAGCAGGAACACCTCCAGGGGCTGGACGCGCTGGGCGCGGCTGCGGGCCTCGGCACGCGCGGCTTCTTCTTCACTGAGCACCGACGCCGGCGCCACGCGGATGACATTGCCACGCACCTCAAACCCGAGCTGCAGCGCCTGAAGAATATTCAGGAAGACCTGGTCCAGCGGCACGTTGCGCAGGCGCATCGTCACCGCCCCGGAGACCCCGTCGCCGGCGATGATGTTGACACCACCCTCGGTGGCGACCAGGCGCAGCACGTTCTGAATGTCGGCGTTGCGCAGATCGATGGTAATGCGCTTGCGACTCATGCCCGGCACCGAGCTCACCTGCGAGGGGTCGGTGACCACACGCGGGTAATTCGGCGGGGCCGAGGTCACGCTCTCCCCGGCACGCACGCGGCGCGGAGACGCATCGGCAGCAAGCTGCTGCGTGGCCACCGGACGGGTCGGCGCAAACTCCCAGACCAGCTCATTGCCCTGCTGGCTCAACTCGGCGCGGGCCTCGTCGTTAAGTTCGGCCTCCATGCGCACGGTGTTGGTGCGGGCATCAACAAAGCTCGAGACAAAGCGCACCGCGCCGCCCTGGCTGTCGGCCGCGAGCGTGCGCTCCAGGTGTTCGGGCAGCGCCACGTCATTCAAGATCATGACGGCACGGCCATCGCGGCTCTGCGTCGTCTCCACCTGACCGGGGCGCTCAAGCTGCACGACGATGCGCGAGCGACCGTCATCACCGGTTTCCAGTCGTACCGAACGCACCGCGTTGGAGTTCTTCGGGTCCACGGGGATGGCGCGTGCGGCCTGAGCTGCCGCGGCACGCGTAGCTTCTTCACGAGCGGCTTCCGCGCGCGCGGCCTCTTCACGGGTGGCCTCAAGCGCCCGGCGAGCCTGAGTCAGCTCGGCCTCCAGCGCCTGGCGGGCCTGAGCCATCTCGTCTTCCAGGCGCTCCCGCTCCTGGCGCACGGCGGCCACACCATCTTCTTCTCGGGAACGACGCGCCTGCAGGTTCTCCAGCTGCCCTTCTTCCTGGCGGCGGGCCTGCTCCAACGACGCCACGCGCTGCTCTTCCCGGGCGATCGCCTCGTTAAGAGCGCGCAGGCGAGCGCGTTCGGCCTCATCGGCGCTGGCGACCTCGCGAGCCTGTTCCTGACGGGCCTGCTGCACGTCCTGGCGCAGACGCTCGATCTCGGCGTCGCGCTGGGCCAGCGCATTGTTGAGACGCTGGAGTTCACGCTGAGCCTGGGCGGCTTCCTGCTGCACACGCTCCACCTGCGCCTGGGCCTCGACCTGCAACTCGCGCTGGCGCTGACGCTCGGCCTGCAAACGGGCCATCGCCTCGCGATCGGCCTGGGAGCTCGACGAACTCAGCTGCTGCAACTGCGCCTCCAACTGGGCCTCGCGGCGACGAGCCTCTTCGAGCTGGCGACGCTCGGCTACCAGACGGCGCTCGGAGGCTTCAACCTGCTCACTGAGACGCCCCAGCTCAGACTGAGCACCTTCGCGCTGCTGATTGACACTGGCCATCGTCTGCTGGGTGCTACGAAGCTCCGCCTCCAGCTCTTGAGCTCGCTGACGCGCACGCTCGCCCTCGGCTTCCTTGGTACGGGCCAGGCGCAGTGCCTCCTGACGCTCGGCTTCGGCCTGGTCGGCGCGACGCTGGGCGTCGACCAGACGCTGCTGGCTCTGGGCCTGTTCGGCCTCCACCGCAGCCAGCTGCTGGCGCAACGCCTGGGCCTCGGCCTGACGGCTGTTGGCCTGGTGCTGTGCCTGCTCCAGCGCCCGGGTCCGCGTGGCGATCTCCTGCTCCAGGCGCTCGCGCTCCTGGCCGCGGGCCTGCTCACGCTGGGCCCGGGCCTGGGCCAACTCCTGTTGGGCGCGGCTCAGCGCCTGCTGAGTGCTGGCCAGCTCGGCACTGGCACGCTCATAGGCCTGACGGCTGCGCTCCAGCTCCTGGGCTGAGGCCCCGTCCTGACGAGCGACCGCCGCGCTGGCCTGCCCGCGGCGACCGGCGCCGTCGACAAAGACCACCACATCGCTGCCCTCGGTGCGCACATCGTAGTGAGCGCTCTCCTCAAACCCGATGACCAGGCGGGCCACCGTCTGGAAGCTGTCCTCAAACTCAATGAGCCCCACCCGCGAGATCACCCCGTTGTTGACCTGCTTGCTGACCGTCTCCCCGGCCAGTTCGCTGTTGGAGAGGTCCACAAACAGCCGTGGCGGATCGTCGAGCTTAAACACCGAGAAGGTCGCCACCTGGCTCCCTTCAATGCGGATGTAGGTGCCATCGCTGGCCTCATCCACCGAGAAGGTGCTGACCGCGTTGAGCTCACTGCTCTGCGCCACCGCCGCCGGCGTCTGCGCCAGGGCTGGCGCACCGTAGCCCAGAGTCGCGCACAGCATCACTACCGGTATCTTCCATCTCATAGCCTGACTCCTGCGTATTGCAGCATGGGTGATGCCTTCGTGGCCAAACGCGCGAGCGCTCCAACCGAATACACCCCGTCGTTCATCGACGTCGTTCATCTTCATCATTGCCGCCGTGAGGGCGGGGCGAGCCCCGGGAACCGTGTGTCAGATGCGCGCTGGGAGGCTGCCTCATCGGCGGCCGACGCACCCGGAGCCATGTCGCGATAGGAGCGCTCAATCGCTTCACGACCCTCCTCAGATTCCAACAGACGCTTCAGCGCCTCACGCTCCTCAGGTGTCAATCCGCTGTCGGCCACCCGCAGCTGCTGATCGCGCAGGCGCACCGTCACCACCGCGCCGCTCTCATCGGCGCCGCCCTCGCGGATCTCCACCTCATTATCTCGAATCACCCGCACCACGCCGCTGTTGCGGCCGATGCGATCGCCTTCTTTGACAAAATGCCCCAGCCCGTTGGGATCCACGAACATCGCCCGCGGCACCGCCGTCTCGCTGATGACGGCCACCAGATTCAGCGAGCTGAGCGGAAACTCCTCCAGGGGCTCCAGCGGTCGCACCGAATCATCGACCGTCGCCGGCTCGGGTTGCATCACGTCCAGATCGGGCTGGAAGGGGTTGCGGCGCACCGGATAATCGGGACGCTGATAGTCCTCAGCCGGATCAAACGCCGCGAGCTGCGCGGAGTCCGCGCCGGCGGCGGCACCGGGAGAGGCCTCCTGGGCCTTCTCGGCGCGCTGCTGGCGTCGTTTCTGGCGCTCCAGCACCTCGGGCGGAATTCCCGTGGCCTGATCGCCACCACAGGCGCCCAGCGTCGGCACACTCAGCACGACCAGCGCGGCGACTATCCACCACCGCCGCGCCCCGGGCCGGGCCCGCCGCGTGCGGGCTCTCTTCTGAAGCTCAATCATCCTGCTCACCTTATCTCAGCGTCCCCTCCCCGGCCGGGGAGGGACCGACACATCGGGATTCGCGCCGCTTAGTTGGCTTTCCAGCGATAGGTCGTGGCCCGGGCCGAAACCTGGAGTTGACCGTCGGCGACCAGCCCACTTGTCTGCCGTTTGACGTTGATATCCTTGACGTTGACGATACGCGTCATCCGGCCGACGAAGTAAAAGAAGTTGGCGACTTCATCGAAGCTGCCGACCAGCTCCATCTCCACCGGGATCTCGATGAAGTCGCTGCTGGCGACGTCTTCATTGCGCCGGAAGCGGTTGATCTCCAGCCCGGCGGTCTTGGCCTGGTTATGAATGCGCTGCAAAAGGCTGGGAATCTCGGCCGACTCCGGCAGCTTCTCGCGGGCGATATGCAGCTGACGCTCCAGATCATTGAGGCGCGCGACCACCTCGGCGCGGCTCTCACTGATCTCTTTGAGCCGGCCCAGCTCCCGCTGGAGCTCGCTGCGGCGCGTCTCCGCCTTGGCGATCTCATCCTGCATCGGCCGGTGCACCAGCGTCAGAAAGCCCACCAGAATCCCGATCATCAGGACGAACACCGCCAGCACCTTCTGCCCCAGCGGGTAGGCATTAAATCGGTCGATCAACTCATTCATCGTCTTCGCCCTCCAGTGGCGAATTCACCGGGCGCGGCTTAGCTGCCCTGGTTGGCGTCGGTGTCCTGAGCGGCGGCGTAGCCGATGTAGCTCAGCTCGCCAAAGATCCGGAAGCGAACCATCCGCATCGCCCCGGCACCGCTGCGGCCGGCGGAGCTGGCGGTCTCAACATACTCGAGCTGCACGTTGTTGAAGTGGCGAGCGGTGGTCATGCGCTGAAGAAACTCGGCGACATCATCGGCCGTACCGGCCATGCCCTCCAGGCTGAAGGCGCCCTCTCCCTCGGTGAAGCTCTCAATCCAGAGGCGACGAGTGTCCCACTCCACGTTCCAGTCCCGGCGCAGCTGGGCCACCCGCTCCTCTTCGTTGCGGGGCGGGCTGAGCATCGCCTGGACCTCGTCGAGCATGCGCACCGGACCGATACGCCGGGCCTCCAGCTCATTGAGCACGGCCAGCTGGGCATCCAGCGCTTCGGCCTCCTTCTCCAGGGTGCGCGCGTCGGCCACCTCGTTTTCAATGGCGGAGACCTCGCGCTGCAGACCGGTGACCTCGGTCTGGCGGGTATCCAACTTCTCGCTTTCCACCAGATAGAACACAAAGAGGATGACCAACTCGGCGATGAGCAGGCCGGCGAAGAGCAAGAGCTGGGTGCGACCGGCCGAGCGGCGGCGAGCTTGCTTGATCGGTAAGAGGTTTACGCGAATCATCGTTCGTTAATCCTCCGAAGCGCCAGACCCACACTGACCGCCGCAATCGGCGACCAGCGCTGAATCCGGTCCGGGGTAAACTGCCGCTCATCGTAGGTGACGTTGCGGAAGGGGTTGGCCAGCTCGGCCGGCACCCCGCTGATCCGTGCGATGGTACGCACCAGCGATGGGATCGCCGCGGTGCCCCCGCTGACCACAATCTTGTCGATCCGGGAGTCGGCGGCGGTGGCCGCATAGAAATCCAGCGAGCGCTGAATCTCGTGGGCCATATCCTCGGCTTTGTCCTGAATGATGCTCTCCACCTCCTGGGGCAGCACCTCATCGGAGCTCATCCCCGGGCTGCCGCCCATCTTGTAGAGTTCGGCCTCCTGGTAGGTGATGTTGAGCTGGCGCTGGATCTCCTCGGTGATGTCGCTGCCGCCGATCGAGAGATCGCGGGTGAACATCGTGACCCCGTCGGTGACCACGTTCATCGTCACCACCGAGCTGCCGATATCGAGGAGCACCACCGTCTCGCCGCGGTGGAAGCCGTAATTGACCTCGTACATATTCTGCAGCGCGAAGGCATCGACATCGACGACCAGCGGATCCAGGCCGCCATCGTGGCAGACCGCCACGTAGTCGTTGATCATGTCCTTCTTCGCCGCCACCAGGACCACATCCATCTGGCCCTGCTCGGTCTTGGGAGCCACCACCTCAAAGCCGATGAACACATCCTGAATATCAAAGGGGATGTGCTGCTCGGCCTCCCATTGAATCGACTCTTCGAGCTCCTCCTGGGTCATCAGGGGCAGCCGGATCTTTTTCACGATCACGGTATTGCCGGACACGCTAATCGCGCACTCTTTGTGGCGAATTTTGTTGCGTCCCAACAACTCCACGATGGCGTCCGCGACGACCGTCGAGTTCATCAGTGCCCCGTCGACAATCGTCTCCGGCGGCAGCTGCGCGTAATCGAAGGCCTGCAGACTCAGACCACGCTTATTGCTTTTGAGGACGCACAGCTTGACCGCGCTCGAGCCGATGTCGAGACCGATACAGTTGCGTCCATTGGCCATCGCCATGTGACTGCTCCTTACTTAAAGCTGTACTCGAAGAAATCCGCTCGCATCGTGCCACGCGTGCAAAAACAGTGTCAACCTGGCCCAGTTACTTATAAATCACGCGCCAAGCCGGGGCTTCAGAAGGCGCGCTATCGCCAGGAAGTATTCGGGGGCTGTAGGACCATCGTGCTGCGGCGATTGTAGCCCAGGATGAATGTTACGAAAGTTTTTTTCTTCATCGGAATGAACTTCCCCCGGGCCAATGTTGGGGGCAGCCGGCCGGGCGCGGTGGAGCCTTGAACTCTCCGGGGTTTTGACTACACTTCGCAGGCTCATTTGGCGGGGTCGCCTCCACGCGCCTCCCTGCCCCTGAGCCGGCACCACGCTTGAGGGTCGCTGGGTAGTTTGCTCTACGGTGCTTACGTTTGGCGCTATTCCAGAGGCTTATGCCGCCGCAACCATCTCTAATCCTTCGGCTTTCAGGCCGAGACAGCGTGTGGGTTATGCCATGAGTCCTGAACATATCGAGGAATTCCGGCAGCTTCTGAACGACGAGAAGAAGCGCCTCCTTCATAAAGCAGCCAATACCATCAAGCACGAAATCGAACTGTCCAAAGACGACATGGCTGATGAGGCCGATCTGGCCAGTGCGCTCACCGATCAGAGCCTGAGCCTGCGCCTGCGCGGCCGGGAGCGCTACCTGATCGACAAGATCGATCTGGCGATCGAGCGCATCAATCAGGGTGAATTCGGAGAGTGCGTGGTCTGCGGTGACGACATCTCACTGCAGCGACTGCGTGCACGACCGGTCACCACCATGTGCATCGCCTGCAAAGAAGAGCAGGAGCGCCGCGAGAAGCTCTACTCCGAGTAAGTCGCATAAGCGCCCTGCAACGCCACCTGTGATCCGTGAATCATAAAGCCGGCCTCCCGACCTGCAGTCCGGAGGCCGGCTTTGTTCCACAATGGAAGTAAACTGATGGAAAAACAGCCCCTCTACCTCTACGAAGCCCAAAACGCCGCCCAGGTCGGCCCTGTCGAGAACACCGGCCTCGATGTGTACTTCCCCGATCATGTGGCCGGCTGGACCGACGTGCTCGACTGCCGGGAAGAGCCCTACACCGAGCGCTCCATCGCCGAGAACTGCGCGTTCGCGCTCCACGTGCATAAAAAATTCATCCTGGTCGGCGCCTCGCAGATTGCCCAGGAATCGCCCGCGCTCTGATCGCGGCCCCCGGTGAGCCCATCTCTGGCGCGCTTTGCGCGCCGGCTCCGGCTCGCTACACTGAGGGGGACGTTCACACTTAGCGAACCGGCGGCCCTCCCCTCCTGGAGCCTACGATGGAAGTGCAATGGCGCGATCACACCCTTAAAGTCACGGGCGACTGGACTCTGCGTTGGCTCTACCTGGCGCCCCAGTACGAACTCTGGCTCGACGACCAGAAGCTCGACAGCCGTGGCGGTCCTCGTCTCAAACCGCTGTTGGAAGCCATCTACGAGGATGAAGAGGGTGAGCTCCACCACATTGAAGCTGAGCTGGTGTCGGTGATCGGCTACCGCCCCTATTGCGAGATCAAGGTCGAGGGCGAGGTTATCGCAGCCGATAAGGTGCGGGTGGAGAACTTCATCAACCCCTTTTTGATGCTGGTAATCATGGCCTCTACCGTGGTCATGCTCTACCTCGGCCCGGAGGTCATTCGCGACCTCCTGGGCATCTAAGAGGTAACCACCGCCGGCTCAGGTGAGCACCAGGTTGTCGCGGTGCACGATCGCATCAAAGACGGTAAATCCCAGCACCTCCTCGATCGCCTCGGAACGCAACCCGGCGATGGAGCGGATCTCGTCGGCGTCGTACACCACCAGGCCGCGCGCAAAGACCTGCTGGCGCGGATCGACAAGTTCCACGACGCTACCGGCCTCAAAACTCCCCTCCACGCCGGTCACACCGATCGGCAGCAGGCTCGCGCCGCGCTCGCGCACCGCGCTGGCGGCGCCCTCATCGCAGAAAAGTTTCCCGGCAGCCCGCGCGCCGTGATCGATCCAACGCTTTTTCGCTCGCACCTGCCCCCCCTGTCCCGGGTCAAAGAACGTGCCCACCGCCTCCGCTCGCCAGAGCGCGGCGAGCACACCGGGAGCCTTGCCCGGTGCAATTACCGTAGGAGTATCGGAACGCGCCGCGATTCGAGCCGCCAGAATCTTCGAGACCATGCCCCCTCGTCCCACCCCGGAGACCGGCGGCCCCGCCCACTGATCCACCCGCGGATCATCGAGCGAAATCTCCTCGACCCGCTTCCCAAAGCGTCGTTCGCCGCCCTCTCCCTGATGGACCTCCAGCAGCCCCTCCACATCGGAGAGCAGGACCAGCAGGTCGGCTCCCAGTAGCGCCGCACACATGGCCGCGAGCTGATCGTTGTCGCCAAACGTCAGCTCTTCGGTGGCCACGGTGTCATTCTCATTGATCACCGGCACCGCCCCAAAAGCATGCAGCGTCTCCAGGGCGCGGCGAGCATTGAGATAGCGGTCGCGATCGGCCAGGTCCTGACGCCCGAGCAGCACCTGCGCCACGCGGCGGTCATAGTGACCAAACTCCGCCTCCCACATCTGCATCAGACGCGACTGTCCCAGGGCCGCAAACGCCTGTAATTCCGCGACCTCGCAAGAACCGGGAGTCACCCCGAGCGCCTGGCGCCCCAGCGCTACCGCCCCCGAGGTGACCACCGTCACTCGGACACCGCCGGTCATCAAACGGTCGAGATCATCGACCAGCGCGGCAAAGGTGCGCCGATCGACGCGTCCTCCCTCCCGCATAAAAATAGCGCTTCCGATCTTCACGACGACATGGCCGGCGCTGGCGATCCGCGATCGCTTCGACATCACTTACTCCTGACCTTCACTCTTCAGTTCGGCAAACCCCGGCCCTGCGACCACGTCGCCGTCTTCCACCAACGCCCGCACCTGCTGCAGGAGCGCGACAAGTTCGCGATCCTCGCGCATCGCCTCCAGGGACACCACCTCCGCGGGACTCTCCCACCGCGGCGCGTCGTCCATCGCCTGGGTGCACTCATCCAACTCCATCGATACCTCTCCGCCGGCGCGCAGTGCAAAGCGAGCCTCAAGTTTGCGACAGCGAGCCCCGGCGTGGTCCCGGCGCGTGACCTGCGCCTCGCTCAACTCGGCCCGCGCAGTCAGCACCGAGGCCCAGTCCTCGAACTCCCGCACCGGCTCATCCCCACAGCGGAAGTCGCGCTCGGGCACTGGCACCAGCACGCCCTGTGCGGTGGGAGCCCACCCCGGGGAGGTTAGACGCATCAGGGCCTCAAAGCGCCCGCGGGCCTCCTGCTGAACTCGCATCAATGCCGGGCTGATTGGCGAGTGCGCCACCGCGCTGGACTCGCCAAGCCATTCGTAGGCCCCCTCATTCGACCAGGTCCAGCGCTGCTGCTGGGTCGAAGACTCGCCCGAGAGATCGACGACATCAGCCCGGCTGACAAGCTCCCCGTGGCCGTCCTCACGCCGGGTGTACTGAAGCTCCTCTTCCCAGCGTCTGAAAAGACGCCCCTGCTCCGCGCGAATCTTTAAGGTTGAGCGCACCCGTATTACGCGCCCCTCCTGCCAGCCCAGATCACACGCATCCAGACGCGGTGAAGCCAGCAGGCCAGCGAGCTCACGCGCCCGCGCCATCGTCTCCAGCGCCCGCAGGGTCCCGACTTTGCCCTGGCGTCCTTCCTGCTCGGTCAGGAGCCCGGGCAACGTCCCCCGGGCGCCGCTCCAGAAGGCCCAGGCGCCGGCGACCATCCCGATCGCCAGGAGCAGTGCCACTCCCCCCTTCCATCTGCGTGCTGACCGTGTCCTCATACGTGCGCAGCCTACCAACGCCGGGCGGACTTACCAAACGCATTGAGCCGCCCCGGGAACACCCGGGGCGGCTCAATCCTCTCTGCGTCTCCCTTCACCGGGGAGGCGCGTCACTCCTTAGAGCGCTTAGCTGCAACCACTGGTCGAGCCGCAGTTCTGGCACTTATAGCAGGCGCCGGAGCGCACCATAATGCTGCCACACTCCGAGCAGGGCGGCGCATCGGCCTGCAGGGTGTACACGCTCGTCCCTGTGTTGCCGGCCGTCGCATCAAAGAGCACCTGGCCGTCACGCGCCGAGGCAAATCCTTCGCTCTCCTCAACGTCGCTGCTCTCCGCTGCGGCCGAGACCTCTTCCTCGGGCTCCTCGTCGGCCGGGGCTGCCGCCACGTTGACCTGCGGCTCACCGGGACGCCAGGCCTCGGTGGTGTTCTTGGTCAGGTAGAGATCGCGCTCTTCTTCCTGCAAGAACTTATCGGCCAGCCAGCGGAAGATGTAGTCGGTGACCGACTTCGCAAAACGGATCTTCGGGTTGGTGGTGATACCGCTGGGCTCAAAGCGGGTGTGGCTGAACTTGTCGACCATCACCTGAAGCGGCACGCCGTACTGCAGCCCCAGCGAGATCGAGGTCGCGAAGCTGTCCATCAACCCGCTGACCACCGAGCCCTCTTTGCTCATCACAATGAAGAGCTCGCCGGGCTGACCATTCTCGTACATCCCCACGGTGATGTAGCCCTCATGACCGGCGATCGAGAACTTATGGGTGATCGAAGGACGCTCATCGGGCAGACGACGGCGGCTCTCGGTGGAGCCCCAGACCGGCTGCGCGGCCGCCAGCGGTGCCGGCTGGGACACCTCAACCTTCTCGGCCTTCTTATCCAGGCTGGTCGACAGCGGCTGAGTGCGCTTGCAACCGTCGCGGTAAATCGCGATCGCCTTCAACCCGAGCTTCCAGGCCTCCAGGTAGCAATCGGCGATGTCTTCGGCGGTGGCCTCATGCGGCATGTTCACCGTCTTGGAAATCGCCCCCGAGAGGAAGGGCTGCGCCGCAGCCATCATGCGCACATGGCCCATCGGCGCGATGGAGCGGGTGCCGTTGGCCGGGGTAAAGGCACAGTCAAAGACCGGGAGGTGCTCCTCTTTAAGAGCCGGAGCACCCTCAATGGTGTCGTGCTCCATCAGGTAATCGATGATCGCCTGACGCTCGCGCGCCTCATAGCCCAGCTGAATCAGCGCCTCGGGCACCGTCTGGTTGACGATCTTGAAGTACCCGCCGCCCACCAGCTTCTTGTACTTGATCAGCGCAATATCCGGCTCAATCCCGGTGGTATCGCAATCCATCATAAAACCGATGGTTCCGGTCGGCGCCAGCACCGTGACCTGGCTGTTGCGGTAGCCATGATCCTTGCCCGCTTCCAGGGCCCGGTCCCAGCTCTGACGCGCGGCCTTGAGCAGCGCGGTGTCGGCCATCTCCGCCCACTCGTCGCTGATATTCTCCACGGCGGCGCGGTGCTTGGCGATCACCCCGAGCATCGGCTCTTCGTTGAGCGGGTACTCGACAAAGGGCCCGGTTGTTGCGGCGACCTTCGCCGACTGGGCATAGGCCTCCCCACACATCAGCGCGGTGATCGCGCCGGCATAGGCGCGCCCCTCCGTCGAATCGTAGGGCAGCCCGCGGGCCATCAGCAACGCGCCGAGGTTGGCGTAACCCAGTCCCAGCGGACGGAAGGCGTGGCTGTTCTTCTCGATGGCCGGCGTCGGGTAGCCCGCGTTATCGACCAGGATCTCCTGCGCGGTGATCGTCAGCGCCACCGCCGCCTGGAAGCTCGCCACATCAAACTCGCCATCGCTGTCGCGATAGGTCATCAGGTTGAGGCTGGCCAGGTTGCAGGCGGAGTCGTTGAGGAACATGTACTCCGAGCAGGGGTTCGAGCCGTAGATGCGGTCGGTGTTCGAGCAGGTATGCCAGTCGTTGATGGTGGTGTCGTACTGCATCCCCGGGTCGCCGCAGATCCAGGCCGCCTCGGCGATATCCGCCATCAGCTTGCGGGCCTCATACTCATCGACCACCCGACCGTCGACCACCGCGCGGGTCTGCCAGGTTCCCCCTTCTTCCACGGCCTTCATGAACGCGTCGCTAACGCGCACCGAGTGGTTGGCGTTCTGGAAGAAGATCGAGTCGTAGGCGCCGCCCACCACATTGAACCCGCCGTCATAGCCGGCCTCGATCAGGGCCCAGGCCTTCTTCTCTTCATCGGCCTTGCTGTGGACGAACTCCTCGATATCGGGGTGATCGATGTCGAGCATCACCATCTTGGCCGCCCGACGCGTCTTGCCGCCGGACTTAATCACTCCGGCAAACGCGTCGTAGCCCTTCATGAAACTGACCGGACCGCTGGCGGTCCCGCCGCCCCGAAGCTGCTCCCGGCTGGAGCGAATCGTCGAGAGGTTGCTCCCGGTACCGCTGCCCCACTTAAAGAGCATGCCTTCGGTCTTGGCCAACTCCAGGATCGACTCCATGGTGTCGCTGACCGAGTTGATGAAGCAGGCCGAGGCCTGCGGACGCTCCTCCACGCCCACGTTGAACCAGACCGGGCTGTTGAACGCCATCTTCTGATGGAGCACCAGGTAAGTAAGCTCGTGACGGAACACCTCGGCGTCTTCCGGGCTGGCAAAGTAGCCGTCTTTGATGCCCCAGTCGGTGATGGTGTTGGCCACCCGATCGATGAGCTGACGAATGCTCGTCTCCCGCTCCTTGGAGCCCAGCTGCCCACGGAAGTACTTGGACACCACCACGTTGGTCGCCATCTGCGACCAGGAGGTCGGCACCTCAACATCGCGCTGCTCAAACACCAGCTTGCCGGTCTCACTGCCGATCGACGCAGTGCGCTGCTCCCACTCAACTTCATCGTAGGGATGCACGCCCTCGGTGGTGAACACCCGCTTAAAGCTCAGCCCCTTACCCGAGGGTTTGAACTCCCGGACCTTCTTCGCTGATTTTTTCTTGGTGGCCGGGGTTTCGCTCACGTTCGGCTCGATCGACGTTGTCATACTTCCGTCTCCATGGATAAAGAGGGCATAAATCCCCCACAAATCTGAACATAACTACAGCATCCTTACTGTCCACCAGGCCGCCCCAATGCGAGCGACACGTCGCGTCCGGACGCCTCGCCAGCCGGGTCGGGCTGCCAGCTGGATGCGAGGCGGGACTCTATCAAGCGTGATCGGCGTGTCAACCACCTGAGCCCCAACATCTGGTATACCCACCTCAGGTGATGCCACTACATATAGAAATATCCACGACACAACCTCTGCAATTTCAAGCCTTTAGACCTCCACCCCTGAAGTATTGAGTGAGGGCCGAGCGACACACTCTAAGATACTGATATCAAAGCGAATTTCATCTCTATAGACGATCGTTAATCGATCAATTTACCAGAATCCCGCCTGACGTCTGGACGATCGCCCTGCCGCCCGCCGCCTCCCCCCGGCCGATCGCGCTTGCACCCCTTGCCCTAACAGGGTTCACTGTCGCCCCCCATCGCCAGATGCGGGGTTTCTTTTGACTTCGAAGTTCGGGACGGAGCGTCCATGCGTAAGATCGTCGTGCTCGGGAGTGGATTCGCTGGCTATCACGCCGCGCGCTGCCTGGAAGACGCCTTGCTAAGTCGCAAGCGCGTTCAACTCACCCTGGTCAGCGACCAGAGCTCCTTTGTGTTCAGCCCCCTGCTCTACAACGTGGCCAGCGACGAGCTCGATCCGGGCCATATCACCACGCCCCTGGATGAGGCCTTTGACGCGAGCACCGAGGTGCTCATCGCCCGGGTCGAAGAGCTCGATCTCAAGGGACGTCGGCTGATCACCGACCGCGGCGAAGTCCCCTTTGACTATCTGATCCTGGCGCCGGGAACCTCCCGGGATGATGAGGCCTTCGAGGGCGCCGACCAGGCCCAGACCCCCGACTCGGTTCGGCGAGCGGTGGACATCCGTGACCGCCTGGCCGGCCTCTTTGAGTTTGGCGACCAGGATCCCTGGACCTTTGCCATTGTCGGGGCCAGCACCGACGGCGTGGAGTGGTGCGCGGAGCTGGCCAGCGCCCTGGCCGACGTGCGCGCCAAACACCCCGATACCCCTCCGCCCTCGGCGATCACGCTGATTGAGGCCCGCGATCGCGTCCTGGCCGATCATTCCGAGGCGATGAGCGAGATCGCCACGCGCTACCTTACCCACCTGGGTGTCGACGTGCGCACCGGCCGCCGCGTCCTCCAGCTCGAGCACGGCGAACTCCTCCTCGATGATGGCGAGCGCATTGAGGCGACCCACATCTATCATCTGGCCGGACGGCGCGGGCACCCCTGGGTCACCCGTTCCGGCCTGCCCCTTGATGAACTCGGGCGCGTGGAGGTCGAAGACAATCTCAAGGTGCGCGGCTACCACCGCATCTACGCGGTGGGGGATGTCGCGCAGATGCAGGTCTCCTCACCGCGCAACGCCCAGGTGGCCATGCAGGCCGGCCGCCACGCCGCGCAGAACCTGCTGGCCGATCTGGTCGGCCGCGCGACGCTGCCCTTTCGCTACGAAGATCGCGGGGACTTCGTCACCCTGGGCCGCGCCAACGCCGCGCTCGACCTTTTGGGGCGGGCCTTTGAGGGGCGCGCCGCCTGGCTGGCCTACCGCCTGTACTTCACCGCCTTGATGCCGCGCCCCTTCCAGAAAGCCCTGCTCCTGATGGACTGGATCGCCATGCGGGCCGCGCGTCCGGACTGGGAAGCGCGGCCCCCCGCGCTGCCCGCGGGCGAGCCGGAAGACGAACGCTGAGCCCACAAAAAACGCCCCCGAACTTCGGGGGCGTTTTTTTGTGGCTCTTAACCTGCCGGTCTTTCGACCCGGGGACTTTCCGACCGCTTACTGGCGCATCCGCTCCAGCTCCAGTTTAAGCTGCTCTTCTGCGGAAAGCTCCTCCTCCCCGTCCTCCGAAACTTCCTCGGCCGGCTCGGGGCTGGGAGCAGGTCTGACCTGCTTGACGGGCTTCGCGATCTCGATCGTGCGTCCCGATTCCGCTTCGGGCTCCGGCTCCGGCGCCACTTCGGGCTCCGGCGCCGGCGCCGGCGCCGGCCGAGCGCTCTCACGCTTTGCCGGCACGCGACGCTTTGCCACCGGCTCCGGCGCCTTCTCGGCAACCGCTTCGGGCTCGGCGGCCGGCTCCGCCGGCGCTTCCGCCACGGCCAGCTCCTCGGAAGCCTCTTCGGCCATCGCGGCTTCCTCCTCGCCAGCGGCCTCGGCCTCCTCTCCCTCCACAGGTGCCGGAGATTCGTCGACGGCCGGCTCCGCAGGCGCTGCCGGCGGCTCCTCGGCTTCGACAGCCGGCGCCTCCACCGGGGCACTCTGTGCCGTCGATGACGTCGTGCTTCCGGCCCCGGGACCAGCCACAAAATACCACCCGGCGCCGGCGATACCGCCGAGCAGAATGATCACCGCCAGCAGGAGCCCCACCTTGCCGCCCTCTTTCTCCGGCGTGGGCTCCAGCGCCACGGCGGCTGCGGCGCGCTCCTCCACCTCGGGCTCATTGACCCCGGGCGGAATGGCTGCCACCGGCGTGGCTTCCTGCGGCGACTCCTGCACCGCGGGCTCATCGCCAAAGAGCGAAGCCTCATCAAGGCTCGGGGCTGCCGCCACGGCCGCCTCTTCCTCAAACGATTCCGCCGCGGCGTCGTCCTCTTCCTCCTCGGACAACGCGCTCTCTGCGCCTTCCTCGTCCTCTTCCGCCGACACAGCTTCCAGCGGCGCTTCGGGCTCCACGTCCTCCGCCGGCGCTTCGGCCTCCGGAGCCTCGAACGCCTCATCCGGCGACGCGAAGTCGACCTCAGGTGCAGGCTCAACCTCGGGCAAGGGTGCCGGCGCCGGCGTTAGCTCCACGGCCGCCTCCTCATCCTCCCCGCTCTGAACCTCACCAAAGAGATCCGCAGAATCCTCCATCGAGGTCAGCGTGGCCTCCGCCGGCTCCGAGCCGCCCAGAGGCACCCCATCGCCAATCTCAACCTGGGCCTCAGCCTCGTCCCCCGCCATGCCAAAGAGCGGCGTCCCATCGTGGGGACACACGTCGATGGCTTCTTCGAAATTTCGCCCGCAAGTGGTGCAAAAGCGCATACCCTCTGGCCTCCTCGTCGTGACCCTTTTCGCGCGCTCTACCGCGGAGTGTGGTCGTCCTTTTCCTTCGCAAGGCCCCGCCACCATAACCCATTGTCCAGGTGGCGACAACTTAGCGGTGCACCCCGGAATTCACCAGAGACAACAAGGGCCGAGGGTTGCCCCTCGGCCCTTAAAAGTGCGCTATCGCCCTTCGCTGGCCCCAAAGGGGCCGAAGCGAACTTAGTTGGCGTTGTAGTTCACTTTGTAGTCACGCTGGTGCACCGAGCCCTGCAGCTCGCCGGCGGCACCGGCCGCGGTCAGCTTGCCGCTGACTTTGACGGTGTTGCCGTTGCGCTCACCGGTGGCGTTGATGTCGCCGCCGCGGGAGACTTCACCGCTGAAGGGAATGGCGAACGCCGCGCCTTCGCGGTTGCCGCGCACGGTCCCGGTGACTTTGAAGTCCGGGCGCACCGACATACGAATCGACGCACCGTCGAAGCCGCCGCCACCGAAGTTACCGGTCATCGCGCCGGTCTTGGCGGGCATGGCCTTGGCCGGAGCCTTCTTGGCGGTCTCTTCGCCACCGGCTTCTTCGCCCGCAGCCTCTTCACCGGCTTCGGCAGCACCGGCCTCAGCCAGCGACTCGGCCAGCTCGGCGGTGCACTTTTCCATGCGGGTTTCGAGGGCGGTCTTCACGCTCTCACGCTCCGCCAGCTGCTCCTGAGCAGCGTTGAAGCTCTCTTCGGTGAAGCCGTAGCGCGGGTAGATCTCGTTCTTGATCTCGGTGGCGCGCGCCGGGTCTTCGATCTGCGCGTTCACGCAGGTCACTTCGAAGGCAGCGTTGATGTACATGTCTTCGTTGACTTCGGCGGCCTCTTCTTCAGCAGGCGCTTCCTCTTCCGCTTCTTCGGCGGCTTCCTCTTCGGCCGGGGCCTCGGGAGCGGCTTCTTCGGTCGGGGCGGTCTCTTCGGCGGGCTTGTCGCAACCCGAGAAGATCAGACCAGCACTTGCCAGGGCGACAATCAACAGTTGAATTCCACGCTTCATGAATCTCTCCTTCAATCGAATTTACATCAGGAAACCCGGCGCCCCCTTCAACATCGGGGTCTGCTCCGGAACCGAGCTTGCCGCAACTTTGGTCGCGCCGCGCGAACTCGTGTAAACCAGCTCACCGCAGGAAAAGTCAATACGCGGCCATTGCGGCGCATACTATGCCCCTAAACTTCGGGCTGTCAATTCTAACGGGACCGCCTCCCTTGGCGGGTTCGGGGGGCGCTGCCCACCAAGGCCAGAGCACAACGGTCCCCTCCAATATGAAGGGGACCGTTGTGAGCCTAACGCTTAGCGGGGATTAGCGGCGGCGACGCCGGCTAATCACCATACCCAGCGCGGCCAGCACCAGCCACAGGCCGTTGCCACCGGAGCCCGGCGCCGAGGCGCAGCCCGCGAACACGCTACCGCCGGCGAGTTCGCCATAGGTCACGCTGAACGTGCGCTGCTCTTCGGTGGTGTTGCCGGCCGGATCTTCGGCGCGGACGGTGACCACGTGCTCACCTTCGCCCAGATCGCCGGGCAGCGTCGTCGACCACTGGCCGTCTTCGCCCACCTCGATCGTCTCGACGACTTCGCCGTCGACCTCGATCACGACCACACTGCCGGGCTCAGCCTCACCTTCAACGACCACCGGCTCACCGAACCAGTCGCTGTCGCCCTTGGGAGAAGTCACCTCCAGGGTGGGCGGGGTCAGGTCGACTTCAAAGTCCACCGTCGCCTCAGTCTCCACGCCCTCGTCCTCGGAAATCACCGTCACGGTGTGCTCGCCTTCGCTCAGGTCGTCTTCGGGCACGTAGCTCCACTGACCGTTGGAATCGGCTTCGACCTCGGCAACCTCTTCACCGTCGATGATGATGGTGACGGTGGCGCCGGGGGCCGCGTTACCGCTGAACTCCGGAGTCGCCTCCGAGGTGGGGACATCGGTGCCGGGCTTCACGATCGTGACGTCGGTGGTGGTGGTGTCGACCGTGATCTCCACCTGATCCTGACGGGTGCCCGAGGGCGAATCGGCCTGGACGACCACGTCGTACTCACCGTCTTCCAGCGCCTCTTCCAGGGTGTAGGTCCACTCACCCTCTTCGTCGGCTTCAACCTGGGCGACTTCTTCACCGTCGATCAGCACCACAACGATGGTGCCCGGCTCCGCCGTACCGCTGATGGTAGGCGTGGAGGTGCGCACGGTGCTTTCGTCTTCGGGGGTCTCGATCTGCAGCTCCGCGCTGCCGTCGACCGAGAAGTCCACGATTTCGTCGGTGGTGTTACCGGCGTCGTCGGTGGCGCTGACGATCACTTCGTACACGCCATCTTCCAGCGCTTCGTCGAGTTCAAACTCAAACTCGCCATTTTCGTCGGCGGTGGTCGTACCCACGTGCTCACCGTTGATGACAATATCGATCTGGTTGCCCGGCTCGGCCTGGCCTTCGATCGCGTCCGGCGAGTTGGAGTAGCGCACGTCCTGCTCGGGCAGCGTGACTTCGAGTTCCGGCGCCAGGGTGTCGATCACCAGCGTCACCTCGTCGGTGCTGCTGCCATCGCCAACCACAACGCTGTACTCACCGTCTTCCAGCGGCTCGTCCAGAACGATCGTCCACTCACCATCGGGGTCCACGGTCGCGGTACCCACGACTTCGCCGTCCACGCTCAGCTCCACAACTGCACCCGGCTCGCCGGTCCCTTCGAAGGTCGGCGTGGGGGTGCCCACCGGGAGGCTGGTGTCGGGGCTGATAATGGTCACGACCACGGTGCAGACCTCACCATTGCCGGCATACCCGGGCTCGCAGCCGCACTCGTACGCGCCGTCGGTGTCGGTGCAGGTGGCGTTCTCCGAGCAGGTGTCGGTGCTCTGCGCGCACTCATCCACGTTCTCGCAGGTGCCGTTGGCGAACTCGTAGCCCTCTTCACAGGCGCACTCGTACGCGCCATCGGTGTCGGTGCAGGTGCCCGCGCCACAGACGCCAGCGTTCTCGGTGCACTCATCCACGTTCTCGCAGGTGCCGTTGTTGGACACGTAGCCTTCCGGGCAACCGCAGCTGTAGCCACCGTCGGTGTTGGTGCAGGTGCCCGCGCCACAGGTGGTCGTGTCGGCGCACTCATCCACGTCCACGCAGGTGGTGCCGTCGAACTCGTAGCCCGCGTCACAGGCGCAGCTGTAGTCACCGCCGGTGTTGGAGCAGGTGCCCGCGCCACAGACGCCAGGCGTCTCGGTGCATTCGTCCACGTCCACGCAGGTGGTGCCGTTAAACTCGTAGCCCGCAGGGCACACGCAGCTGTAGCCGCCATCGGTGTTCACGCAGGAGGCGTCACCACAGATGCCGGTCGTCTCGGCGCACTCGTCCACATCCACGCAGCCCGCCGGCACCGCGTCAACCGTGCAGGTACCATCGGCCAGCGCGTTGTTCGGATCGTTGTTGCACAGGGGCGTGCCCGTGTAGCCGGCCGGGCAGCTCGCCGCACCGCCGGCGAAGGCTTCGCCGTCGCACTGCTCAACGCCCGGCTCCACAAAGCCGTCGCCGCACATGCTCACGGTACAGATCGGCGTGCATCCCGCGCCGCCATCGCACTCTTCGCAGGTGTCGATAACGCCGTCGCCGCAGGAGGGCATCGTCCAGCCGGCCACGCGGAACTCAAAGACCCCCGGGGTACCGGTGTTCGTTTGGTTCACCAGATCCAGCACAGCGGCGGTGCCACTGCCCGGGAGCGCCTGTGCGGAGAGTTCATCGCCGGCATCAATGCCGGCCACCGCCGGATGGCCTCCCAGACCTCCCGAACCCCCGCTGTCGTTTGCATCACCCGTGGTCCACTCCAGGCGGTTGTAGCGGAACTCCACATCGAAGGTCTCCGCGTCCGCACACTCCCCTTCGGTGTTTTTCAACACCACCTGAAAGCTGTTGAGCTTGTCGATTTTCTTGTTGTAGTAACCGACATCCTTCCAGGTGATCAGCACCCGGTTATTGGCCGGGTCCTCACAGAAGGTCATGTCGCCCTGGCGCTCCCGGGGAGGAATGGAAATAATCGGAACGCGGAAATCGACGTCCGCGAAATAAGGCGCGATCGTCGGCTGCGAGAGCCCGGGGATGGCATCAGGCGTGTACGCTGCCAACGGATCTTCAAAGGTGATCGTGCCGTTAATGTTCACCCAGGCGTCGGTGAAGCGCACGCCGAGCACATCCATGCCGTTGGGGAAGACCCCGGCAATCGAGACGGACGCCGATCCATCATCCAGGCCACCCTGGACCAAACTGATCAGGCTGTCGCCGTAGCCCCCGCCCGGACACTCCAGCAGCGGCGCGCTTGCCAGCGCCGGAGCGGCAAAGAGCGTAGTCGTTGCCAGCGCGGCTCCGAGAGCCGCGACACGCGATTGAACTTTCATACAAAACCTCGACTTCATTTAAGAAAACAAACTGCATACGCCGCCCCTCGCTCCAGCCCACGGGGGGCGGAGAGAGGGGCGGCAGAGAAATTACTCGTCGTCGGCGATGTGGAACTCGACGCGGCGGTTCTTGCCGCGGCCGGTCGCCGTACCGTTGTCAGCCACCGGACGATCCGGGCCAAAGCCCTGCGCGCTCAGGCGCTCGGCCACGATGCCGCGGTTGATCAGGTAGGTGCGCACCGACTCGGCGCGACGCTGAGACAGGTCAACGTTGCTGGCGCGACGACCCACGTTATCGGTGTGGCCTTCGATGCGCACGGCTTCGACCTGCGGGTTGTTCTCCAGCACCTGCGCGACCTGGTTGAGCAGCTCAAAGGAGCGCTCTTCGATCTCGTCGGAGCCGGTGGCGAAGTACACGATCTCGCTGATCTCGATGCGCTTGGTCTCTTCGTCAATCTTGACCAGCTCGGTCTTCTGGACGCAGGCCGGCACGCCACGGGTCAGGCCACACTCAAAGCCTTCTTCGCAGGTGGTGGTGCTGGGGGCGTACTCACAGCTGCCCTCGGCGCACATCCCGGCGTAGGTGGTCAGGGTGTTGTCTTCGCAGGTCGGCGAGGGGGCGTTGGTGCAGTCGCCATCGACTTCGCACTCGGCCTTGGCCACGCAGGCCGCCTGGCCTTCTTCGTCGGTGCCGCAGACGGTGCCTTCACCACAGGTGGTGGTCGCCTCGCGGTAGGCGCAGGCGCCCTCTTCGCAGGCGGCCACATACGAGGTCAGCTGACCTTCTTCGCAGCTCGCCGCCGGGACATCCGGGCAATCAAGCTCCACGCTGGCCGCGCGGCACTCGGGCTCGGGCTCAGGCTCGGGCTCGGGCTGCGGCTCAGGAGTGGGCTCGGGCTCGGGAGCCGGCTCCAGGAGCGCCGGCGCCCAACCCACACCGGCGAACGCGCGCCAGTCCGGGGTGCCGTAGCCGCTGACCAGACCCAGGCCACCACCGCCCATCACCAGCAGGTTGCCCCACTGATACTTCGCGCCGGCGACCAGTTCGGTCGGCGAGTTGTAGCTCTCCAGGGAGTCGGCCAGGGGGGTGAGCTTGCCGAAGACCTCGGCGGTCGCGCGCAGCTCCGGCGTCACCGGCACTTCCACACCCAGGTTCCAGCCCAGGGTGTCGTCGACGGTGAGGTTCTCGTAGCTCACGCCCGGGCGGTAGAGGTAGCCCAGGTTGGCCGCGATGCGCGGGCCGCCCACGATGGCGTCAAACGCCACGCGCGGACCCACGCGGAAGTCGCCACCCTGGAGGCTCTCTTCGTTGCCGGTGGGGACGAAGACATCGGCCAGCACCGCCAGCGCGACCCCGTTATCCTGGGCGCTCTCGCGGGTGGAGAAGACCTGGACCTTGGGCACCAGGCGGATATCACCCACGCCAAAGCCGCCTTCGCCCGGGGCCTGCTCGCCACCGGGGACGCCGCTGCCGCGCTGCCAGACCACCACCGGCACGTCCACTCCCAACTCAAAGCGATCCAGCAGCGCCAGCGAGAGCAGCAGGTGCGTCGTGGCGTGGTCGGCGACCACGCTGTCGATGCGATCGCCGTCGCTGTTGCGCAGCACCAGGGGATCGTTGCTGTAGTTGAAGAGGAGCGTGGCGGACCAGTCCAGGTGGGCGCCGACATCGGCCGACGAGGTGCTGAACAGGTTGCCCGAGGGGTTGGGCATCGGGTTGAACTGCTGGAGTTCAAATCCCTGCGCAGAGGCGTTGAGCGGGGCAAGCAGCGCGGTTGCGCCGAGCGCGGCTGCCATGGTGACTACAGACTTCTTACTTCCATTCATGTGTGTCTCCCAATGAGTGAGAACTACGACCGGGCACTAAGGCGCCCGTAGGTTTGTAACAAAATCTAAACAATCAACCCTGCTCTCCGGGATTTCGGCGAGGCAGGGCTCCTTCAATCAGCAGCCCCGGGCGGCAAATGCGCCGCCCCGGGCGATGTGGGCGCATCCCTAACGACCCGGACGACGCGAATCAACTCCTTTTTACAGACCCGCGCAAATTTTACCGAAATGGTACAATTCACACCTTCATTCAGCCGCCCCTCCTCGAACCATCCGACGAGAAGCTGTCGAGGCCGCGAAATCCCCGGCCAGGCGCGGGCCCTGACGGGTTTTCAGGTGGTTTCGTCACGCATCAAAAAAGAGCGCGGACCAACGACGCTATGGCACATAGGATAAATCCCTGTACCTCGATCATGACCGCCCCGAATTTTCAATGCTTGAGAGTGTGAGAGCGCCGCCTTTCTCCTCCGGATGAGGTAGCGGATCGGCGTCCACTCACCGGGCGGTCTACACGAGGATCGGCAATGACGCCAGTCCTGATTTCCGGGCCGGGACTTTCGCACCGCGCTCGGCGCCCGACGCCCGACACTCGACACTCGACACCTCCCCCGACGCGCCAGGACAACACCGGAGCCAGCCACGATGCGCCGGAGCGGGCCTTGTTCAAAATGCCCCCGGTGCTCAGCCGCTGATCCCCCCTCCCCGACTGAAAACCCGCGATCGGCCGTTGCGCGCCCCCCTCCCCGACTGAAAACCCGCGATCGGCCGTTGCGCGCCCCCCTCCCCGACTGAAAACCCGCGATCGGCCGTTGCGCGCCCCCCTCCCCGACTGAAAACCCGCGATCGGCCGTTGCGCGCCTCTTTTCACGCGTCAAACTCCGTGATCCGCAGATGATCGCCTCTTTTCACGCTTCAAACTCCGCGATCGGCCGTTGCGCGCCTCTTTTCACGCGTCAAACTCCGCGATCCGCAGATGATCGCCCCTTTTCACACTTCAAGCTCCGCGATCCGCAGGGGCGCCCCCGCCATCGCCCCCCCCTCGCCACGGCTGACGGCCCGGGGGCCGAAAAGGCCGCCGGGGGAATAGGAGCGCCGCATCCTTCTTGTTAGGCTAGTCGGCCGCCCCGGCCCGGCGCTCCCGGCGCCTGCCCCGGGTGGTCTCGTTGTCCAGATTCGCTTACTACGCCGTGAGCAGCAGCTGACGCCACGGCGTCATACCTCTCCCCCCCGAACTCTCCACCGCTGAGCCTTCCTATGCATGTTGTCATCGTGGGCAATGGCGTCGCCGGCACCGAGGCGGCGCTGGCCATTCGCCGACGCCTGGACCCCTCGCGAGCGCGCATCACCCTCATCAGCGAAGAGCACCCCTACTTCTTTTCGCGTACCGCCCTGATGTACGCCTACATGGAGCGGATGCAACGCCGCGATCTCGAGCCCTACGAGCGCGGGGTCTGGGCGCGCCAGCAGATTGAGCGCATCCAAAACCGCGTGGTCGATATCGACGCCGATGCCCACACGCTGACGCTGGGCTCCGGGGCCACCCTGAGCTACGACCGCCTCCTGCTGGCCGTGGGGGCGCGCCCCCGCATGGTCCCCTTTAAGGGGCTGGAGCAGGTGAAAGACGGGCTGGTGAACTTTGTCTCGATGCAGGACCTCGACGCCTGCGAGCGCCTGACCTGGTCCACCGACCAGGCCGTCGTCATCGGCGGCGGTCTCATCGGCGTCGAGCTCGCCGAGAGCTTTGTGCACCACAAAATCCAGGTGAGCTTCGTGGTGCGCGAGCCCTACTTCTGGCCGGCGGCCCTGGCCGAGGAGGAGGGGCAGCTGATCAGCGAGGAGATCCGCCGCCACGGCATCGAACTCATCCTGGAGCGCGAGGTCGAGCGCATCGACACCGACGCCCGGGGCCGGGTCAGCGCGGTGCATTTAAGCGATGAGCGCCGCCTGGACTGCCAGATGCTCGGGGTAGCCATCGGGGTGACCCCCAACGTCGAGTGGCTGCGCGAGGTCAAAACGGCGCCGGCGCTGGCCCGGGGCATCTGCGTGGACCGCAGCTTTCGCACCTCGCTGCCCGATGTGTTTGCCGCCGGCGACTGCGCCGAAATCGACCGTGGCGAGGACCAGCCTCCCCTGCTGGAGACCATCTGGTACTCGGCCAAACTCCAGGGCCAGCTGGCCGCGGCCGCCATCCTGGGCGATGCGATACGCTACGAGCCGCCGATCTTCTACAACAGCTCCAAATTCTTCGGCATCGAGTACACCACCGTGGGCCAGTGCGTGAACCTGGCCCCGGGCACCCGCTCGCTCTACCGCAAGCACCCCACGCGCCCGATCACCCAGCGCATCATCTTTGATGAGGAGCGGGTGCTGGGCTTTAGCATGCTGGGCTCGCGCTGGGATCACACCCTGCTGACGCAGTGGATCGCCGAGCGCCGCCCGCTGGATTATGTGCGCGAGCATCTGGGCCGCGCCCAGTTCGACGTGGAGTTTGGCCGCGTCGAACTGTCGACGTTTCAGGAAGAGGAGCGCACGCTGTGAGACAGAAAGGAACCCTGGGCTGGCTCAAACACGACCTGACCCACCGCGGGCCCACCGCCTGGCTTTTGACCGTGGGGCTCTTTGCCTTCTACTTCATCCTCTACTACGGGGGGCGCACCCTGGCCGGGGTGCCCGTCCCGGATCTCTTCACCCCCCTGGCACAGCTGCTGCATCTGCCCAGCAAGTGGACCTTCTACGGGCTGCTCTACACCCTGGCGGTGACCCTGGGCGGGGGGTACGTCATCTACAAGTACCGCCATAACCGCTACCAGGTGGTGCGCACCTCGGTGGTGATTTTTGTGCAGGCCACCCTGGCCTTCTCGGTACCCTGGGTGCTCTCGATCTTTGAGCAACCCGAGTACTACTTCAGCTACCTGTGGCCGCTGAAGATCGAGTACTTCTACCCCTCGACGATCCTGTCGATGCCCCTGCCCTTTATCCTCTTCAGCCTGCTGGGCTCGCTGATTCTGGTCCCGCTGCTGGGGATCTTTTTTGGCAAGCGCTGGTACTGCTCCTGGGTCTGCGGCTGCGGGGGCCTGGCCAACACCGCCGGGGAGCCCTTTCGACACCTCTCCAACAAATCCACCCGGGCCTGGAACTTTGAGAAGTGGTCGATCCACATCACGCTCTTTCTGGCGCTGGTGACCACCGCCCTGGTGATCGCCTCCTGGGGGGTGGGAGAGAACTATCCGGCCTTTGCCGAACGCACCGCCAGCCTGCGCTCGCTCTACGGGTTTGTGGTCGTGACGCTGCTCTCCGGGATCATCGGCGTGGCGCTCTACCCGGTGGGCGGCACCCGGGTCTGGTGCCGCTACTTCTGCCCGATGGCCGCCATTTTGGGCCTGGTGCAAAAATTCGGGCGCTACCGCATCCGCGTCAAAGACAACATGTGCATCAGCTGCGGGATGTGCTCGACCTACTGCGAGATGGGCATCGATGTGCGCGCCTACGCCCAACGCAACCAGGACTTTGTGCGGGCCAGCTGCGTGGGCTGCGGGATCTGCGCCGAGGTCTGCCCCCGCGGCGTGCTGCGCCTGGAGAACCGCTGGCGGCGCGATCCCCAGGAGCTCTCCATGGACGCCCTGCTCAACGAGAGCTACCGCGACTGAGCATCCCGCGACACGGAACCGGGAGTCACCCCCAGACCGGGACTCCCGGTCATTTTTTACCCCCACATTTCAACCACTTAAAATGACCGGGAGTCACCCCCAGACCGGGACTCCCGGTCATTTTTTACCCCCACATTTCAACCACTTANTCCCCGAGAATCGTACATGGACCGCCGTCGGAAGCGTTTCTTCCCCGAGAATCGTACATGGACCGCCGTCGGAAGCGTTTCTTGCCCCCCTCCCCTGCGCGTCCTTCGTCGCCGAGCTTGAGAAGTACAGCGAGACCTCCGGGTGCCTGGAGCCAAACGCCTTGCCGGAGCGCGCCATAAACGCTTGCAGATCCGCGGTGGTGGCACCCTCCAGGCCCGTGGCGTCGAAGTAATAATAGACCATATGAAAACCATCGACGCGGGCGGCCTCCACGACTGCCACCCGACCGTCAGCCAACTCGATGGTGCGGGGAGCTTTGTCGGTGGCGAGCTCGCGGGTGCCGCCGGTGGGGTCATCGGCGTCGGTGGGGTCGTCGGCGTCGGTGGGGCGGTTGCTGCGGTCGGGGGTAATTTTTACCTCACTACCCGCTTTCATCCGCCACCTGAGGGTAATTTTTACCTCCAGGGGCGAATTCTACGTCCCCCGTTCGCCTCTCGCTCTTGATAGACCCGACTTCTATTTTTGCTAGTCTTGGCTGACGCCTTAGACGCATCCTGATCGTATCGCGGTAATTTTGGCCATATACGATCCAGGACTAATCCGTTAAGCTAGATGAATCATATCATCGACAGGGGCGAGTGCAGGTTATCTCAAGTCCTAACCCTTACGTTATCCGCTTACCCTTACCGATAAACCTTATTCACATAATACACACAAAGAACTACAAAACAGTCAATAAGGCCACCCGAAATGAATGCATTCGAGCCAGTAAAAATACTCTACACAGGAGACCTTCACCTGGGCCGCCGGCCCAGCCGAATCCCCTCCTCACGACGCGGACTAAGCGTAGCGACAATCTGGGAAGCTATCGTACAGGCCGCAATTGACCATCGTGTGGATCTCGTGGCGCTCACGGGCGACGTTGTCGACCGGGAGAACCGTTATTACGAAGCCATAGGACCGCTCGAGTGTGGGCTGAAGCGCCTTCGGGAAGCCAACATTGCAACCTACGCCGTATCAGGCAACCACGACTTTGATGTTCTCTCAAAGCTCCACAGGGTACTCGGCGACAGTCATTTTCACCTTTTGGGCAAAGAGGGCACCTGGGAATCAGCGCTTTTCGAGCGCCAGGGCCAGCCTGTACTGCAGCTCATCGGCTGGTCCTACCCCACACAGCATGTGAAGCGCTCTCCCCTGGCTGCTCTTCCCGACCTGCAAAGCGATCTACCGACGGTGGGCCTGCTTCACGCTGACCTCGATCAGCCCACAAGCTCCTACGCGCCGGTGACCACCTCGGAGCTCGCACAGCATCCCGTCGCCGCCTGGCTCCTCGGGCATATCCACGCCCCTCAGGAGCACCGTACCCCCTCAAATGGCCTGATTCTCTACCCCGGCTCGCCTCAACCCCTTCACCCTGGCGAACCCGGAGCCCATGGCCCTTGGCTGGTAGAAGTCGGTGCGAGCGAAGCGGTCCAGGCCACGCACCTCCCCCTGGCCTCCCTGCGCTATCGCCCCCTTCGAATCGATCTCACCACCGTGCAAAGCGAGGACGACTTTAAACACGTCGTCCCATCGAAGATTCGCGAGGATCTTCAAAGCCTTGTCGCGCAGCAGAACACACTAAAACACGTCGTCTATCGCATCACGCTGGAGGGCCGCACCAAACTTCACCGCAGTCTCGACTCACTTTACCGGAGCCTGCAGACCGATCTGGAGCTCTCCTATCAGAGAGCTCATGCGTCCATCGACACTGTGTTTATCAACACAACCCCCGAACTTGACCTTAACATACTGGCCCGCGGGAACGACCCACCAGGCGTTCTGGCCAGCCTGATTCTCGACCTACAAAAGGGGGTTATCGACGCATCCCGAAAATCTCTCTTCAACGAGCTGCGTAGAACGCTAGAAAAGGCCCACAAAGCAAGCGCGTTCTCCCCCCTTCTTGCCGACCAACAGACCCGGGATTTCATCAAGGATGACGCCATCACCCAGATGATCATCGCCCAGGGTTTGTCGCTCCTTGATGCCCTGCACGCTCAGAAAATCCAGGAGGATCTGTGATGCTCAGCAACGACGTGCGCTTTGAAAAAGTGGAGGTCCGACGGGCCGCTGCGTTTCGCCCCCCCGGCTTTCAGGTCGACAGCCTGGCTGAAGGCATCAACATCATCTTTGGCCCGAATGCCTCCGGAAAAACCACCCTGGCCCGCTCCGTTGAAACCCTCCTCTGGCCCGATAAGCCGGCGTTAGAAAACGCCGAGCTGGTCGCTAGGCTCAGCTACCGCGGAGAGCAGTGGCATGTGGAAGTCCAGGGGGCTCGCTCGACCCGGCAACGCGACGGAATCCCCGCTCAAGACGCTCTTCCCCTACCGCCCTCCTCGGCGAGGGACCGCTACTACCTCTGCCTCCATGAGCTTTTGGAGGCGGATAACCGCTCCTTCGCCGAAACGATCATGAGGGAGTCGGTCGGCGGATACGACGTCCCGAAGGCCGCAAATTCCCTCGGCTTTACTGAACCCAACATTCGCAGTGACAGTCTGACGAAGGCCGCCAAAAACACCAAAACCGCCTGGCATGACGCCCGCCAAAAACAGGAGGAGCTCAGCCATGAAGAGTCTCGTCTTGAAGAATTGACCAGGAAGCTCGAAGAGCACGACGATAAGCTCAAACGAAAGTCCCTCCTCGAACACGCCCTTCGTTATCACGCCACACGTCAGGCATTTCAGGCTGCCAAAGCAAAGCTGGAGGACTTCCCTCCGGCGATGCACAAGCTGCGCGGCGATGAGAAAGATCGACTCCAGGATCTTCGCACCCGGCGCTCTAACGCCGCGCGCAAACGCGATGAAGCGCAGGCCATCATCAACGACTCTAAGAAAGAGATCGATGCCAGCCCCATCCCCATAACAGGCCTCCCGGAGTCGCTGTTTGATACGCAAGCTCGCCGTATTAACGATCTCAAAAGGCTTGAGGAACTCCAGCTCTCGCTCCATCGCGAGTTTGACTCGGCTCAGAAGCGCCGGGACGCAAGCCTGGCGCTTATTGGCGAAGGAAACGCTCTATCAGACCCGGGCACGATCGATGCCCGGGCGATTCGAGAGATTCACAACCTGGCGTTAGAGGCCGATAAAGTCCGAGGAGGCCTGCAGGCCATGCGGGCACTTCAGGACATCCTCGATGGCCAAGACACGCACACCTCCGCGGAGCGCGTCCTGCAGGCCCTTCGTTACCTCCAACAATGGTTGCGAAGCCCCGGCCCCGTGGCCTCCACGGCACCTGAAGCCCCCTCCCGGAAAAGCGCGCGTCGTGTCGTTCTTATCTGCGCGCTCCTGATCGCGGCTCTTGGCTTCACCCTTGTGTTTTTGCTTCATGTCGCCTGGTGTGCGCTCCTGCTCATCGCAGGTGCATTGGGATGGGTATTCTGGGCCTCCGCGCCCACGCCCCTGGCTGGCGCTGAAAATCGCCGTGCGATGTTTCGACAGGAATACGAAAAACTCGATATCACGCCCCCCCGCACCTGGAACGAAGACGCCGTCGATGAGCGCATTCGCGAGTTGGAGGAATCCCACGCCCGGGCCGTCCTATCCGACTTGAAGTCGGCGCGATGGAAGAGCGAACAGCGCGAGTTTGACGAGCTCAAGGCCCGCGAGCAGAAGCTCGAACACGCCTGCCAGGCACTGGCCGACACGCTGGGACTCTCGCTCCAGGAGCCCTTAAAACGAGAGCCGGCAGATCTCTTCTGGCTTATCAAACACCTTCAGGAATGGCAGGCAGCCTGTGCCGACGTTCTGGCAAAAGATGCCGAGTTGACCACCGCTGCTGACCAGGCGAGCGCACTTCGACTAGAGATTCACGATGCGCTACGACCTTTTGGTGTTTTGTCTGTTGATGGCTCGGCACACGCGCACGCCGAACTTGAGACCCTCAAACGCCAGCACTCAAACCTCCGGTCTTTGCTCGAAGAAGTGCACAGAGCCGAGAAGGACGTTGCTGCCGCTGACCAGGAATTGCGCGAATGTGACGAGGCTCTCGAAGCGCTTTTCCTGAGACTGGATCTCGCTATCGACGATGACCACGGTCTTATGACCCTGTGCCGTCAACTTTCGTCGTTTGAAGAGAACTCCAGCGATGCACGCGACAAAGCGTCGACCTTTGAGTACGAAAAGGGCCGTCTCGTAGCGCATCAGGGGTTCACAGAAGAGCTGATTGAGGCATCAGATAGCTCCCTCTCCAACGAGTTAAACAAGATCGAGGAAAAGCTCGCACAGCGGGATTATTTGCTCCAAGAACGACAGGATATTGAAACCAGGATTGGAGCGGCCAAAAAATCCCACGATGTCCTGGATAAGCGGGGAGCTTACGAGGATGCCTTACACACTCTGAGTTCCAAGAGGGAGAAGACTTACGCGCAGCTCATCGGCCATCATCTCGCCGACTTTCTGCGTGAGGAGACCCGAGATCGCGATCGCCCTTTGGTGTTCCATCGCGCCAATCAGCTCTTCTCGGAGATCACCCGTGGGCGCTACCGTCTGGTCATTGAAGGCGGTGATTCGCCCCAGTTTCGCGCGTTTGACGAGGTCCGGGAGATTGGGCAGAACTTGAACGAGCTCTCCAGCGGCACGCGCGTGCAGCTTCTTCTGGCCGTGCGCGTGGCCTTTGTCGAACACCAGGAACGCGGCGCCAGACTCCCCCTGATTCTCGATGAAACGCTTGCCAACAGCGATGATCTGCGGGCCGAGGCGATCATGGAAGCCATTGAGCGCATCAGCGTCTCCGGCCGCCAGATCTTCTACCTCACAGCTCAGCACGACGAAGTCGCCAAATGGCGACTTCGCCTTGAAAGATCCACGGTCAGCTCTCGCTTCATTGAACTCGGAAGCTCAGAAGGGAACGCCAATTACCGAGATATCTACGACGATACGAGCCTGCCTCCGGCACCGGTCATGGTTCCGCCACCGCAGGGCCTCTCGCACGCCGAATATGGCCTTCGCCTGAAGGTTCCCCGGCGTCTTAACCCCCATGACCCGGCAGGAGCCGTCCATCTCTGGTTTCTCATCGAGAATACAACGGTCTTGCACAGCGTCTTGGAGCGAGGCATCACGTACTGGGGAGCGTTGAAGAGCCTTCAAGAGCAAGGCGAACTCTCTATAAACTCGCTGACGCCCCAATTGCTGGCACGCATTCAGGCGGGACAACGCGCACTCGAAACCTTTACCGATGCGTGGTTGGTGGGGCGAGGAAAACCGGTGACACGTGCCGATCTGGAGGCTTCGGGGGCGGTGAGCGGTGCCTTTATCGACGAGGTCAGCGAGAGATGTGAAGAGCTTAACGGCGACGCCCGGGCCTTACTTGATCTCCTGGAGCGCGGCGATGTGGCCCGCTTTCGGGCCAACAAGATATCAGATCTCGAAGAGTTTCTTGCAGACAGGGGGTTTCTCGATCCCCGAAAGCCATTGTCCAGAGAGGAGCTCTGGCTAAGGGTCATCGGGAGTGTGTCATCCGAGCTTGATTCAGGCGTTGTGGACGACGCGTACCTCCGAAGACTCATTGCCCGTGCGACGGGTCGGGACATCAACGCATCTAAAGACCTCCCCCTGGCAGAGTACCACGGCTAAAGAAGGAGCATCGGCGCATAGGGTGTTGTTCCGGACTATCTGGGGGGATTTTACTCTCAGCGCCGACTTCCCCCACACGCCCTCCCCCCCTCACCCCCAATCATACGTCACACAAAACTCCCAGATCCCCCTCCCCTGCGCGTCCTTCGTCGCCGAGCTTGAGAAGTACAGCGAGACCTCCGGGTGCCTGGAGCCAAACGCCTTGCCGGAGCGCGCCATAAACGCTTGCAGATCCGCGGTGGTGGCACCCTCCAGGCCCGTGGCGTCGAAGTAATAATAGACCATATGAAAACCATCGACGCGGGCGGCCTCCACGACTGCCACCCGACCGTCAGCCAACTCGATGGTGCGGGGAGCTTTGTCGGTGGCGAGCTCGCGGGTGCCGCCGGTGGGGTCATCGGCGTCGGTGGGGTCGTCGGCGTCGGTGGCGAGGCAGGTGGCGGGCAAAAAGGCCCACCGCTGGAGCTTCGACGCGCTCATTCAGGCGTATGGCGACGGTTCGTATACACCCTCCGAGGTGTGCCGGATCCACGAGGCGTTACCTTCGGAAGTACGGATTCCAGTCGGGTTCCAGGCGTGCCCTATCCCGCACCTCACACGCTTCACGTTTCCCAACGAAATCAGCGCCTTAGCGGACCGGAGGGCATCCCTCATGATGGTTTACGTCTCCGCCCTCCGCTGCCTCGCGCGTCCCCCCCGGCTCAAGCCTCTTCCCCCCGCCCCCCAGCCCCCCTTAAACAATCGCTACACCTCGCCGCCTTGGCAGGCCCCCCCGATCGCGGTACAAGAGGGGCATTCACACGACGTTAAGCGCCTCGAAGGGGGGGCGCGTACGCCTGGAGGGAGCGATGAAGCAGATCGTTGCAGCGCTGGTATTGGTGGGGTTGATCATCGTCGTCGCCGTAGTGGTGGCACTTCGACACACGCCAGAACAAGAGAGTGGGACGCTGGAGCGCACCGGCGTGGCCGGGCAGCACACCCGTCCCGAGGAGGGGGCAAAGCCGGCCGGCGAAGGGGCGGCCGCGGATGAGGGGGAGCATCACGAGCGGCCGGTGGTGGGCCGCAAGCCTTAAGGCGCCGCCCGGCGCTGAGTGCGTCGCCGGGGCGCCGCGTGCTTCTTAAGGAGGCACGCGGCGCCCTTTTTTTTATGCCCGATGCGCCCGCTGTGGCCGCGGCGGGCGGAGATTAAGCCAGGCCTTTCGAGCCCGGGGTGAGAGTGAGGGGGCGCCTGGAATGTTGGCCCGGCTGGGGGGTTACGCTAAGGTGCGAAAACCTGTACGCATGTACCGCACTCACCCACCGGGTCGGTGTGCAGGTTTGTACGGCAACGCGCCCCGGGTCGCGCCCGGGTTTGCCCACCGCCGCCTCGACGTATCGCCAGCCAGGGAGTCTCCGTGTCTCAGCCCCGCACCACACCCCGCCGCCAGAAGTTCGAGCTTGTCACCGAGTACTCTCCCCAGGGCGATCAGCCCCGGGCGATCGAGCAGATGGTCGCCGGGCTGGAGCGTGGCGAGCGCCACCAGACCCTGCTCGGCGCCACCGGGACCGGCAAGACCTTTGCGATCGCCAACACCATCGCGCAGGTCAACCGCCCCACCCTGGTGATGGCCCCCAACAAGACTCTGGCCGCCCAGCTCTACGCCGAGTTCAAAGAGCTCTTCCCGCATAACGCCGTGGAGTATTTCGTAAGCTATTACGACTACTACCAGCCCGAGGCCTACATCCCCTCCACCGACACCTTCATCGAGAAGGATTCGGCGATCAACGACGCCATCGACCGGATGCGCCACTCGGCCACGCGCAGCCTCTTTGAGCGCAACGACGTGCTGATCGTGGCCTCGGTCAGCTGCATCTACGGCCTGGGCAGTGGCGAGGCCTACATGGGGATGTTGCTCTTTTTGGAGGAGGGCGACCAGGTGCGCCGCGACAGCGTGCTGGAGAAGCTGGTGGAGATGCAGTTCAAGCGCCGCGACGCCGACTTCCACCGCGGCACCTTTCGGGTGCGCGGCGACGTGGTGGAGATCTTCCCGGCCCACGAGGAGGATAAGGCCATCCGCATCGAGTTCTTTGGCGATGAGGTCGAAGCGATCTACGAGATCGACCCGCTCCGGGGCCGCCGCATCCAGCAGCTCTCCAAGATCGCGGTGTATCCCAACACCCACTACGCGGTGCTCCCCGAGAAGAAGAAGATGGCGATGGAGTCGATCAAGGCCGAGCTGCGCGAGCGCCTGGAGGAGCTGGTGGCGCGCGGGATGCTCCTGGAGGCCCAGCGTCTGGAGCAGCGCACCCAGTTCGACCTGGAGATGATCGCGACGATGGGGTTCTGCAACGGCATCGAGAACTACTCGCGCCACTTCTCCGGGCGAGATCCCGGCCAGGCCCCGCCCTGCCTCTTTGACTACTTTCCCGAAGACTACCTGCTGGTGTTGGACGAGTCCCACGTCACCGTGCCGCAGATCGGCGGGATGTACCGGGGCGACCGCTCCCGCAAGACCACCCTGGTGGAGCACGGCTTTCGCCTGCCCAGCGCCATGGACAACCGCCCCTTGAAATTCGAGGAATGGGAGAACCACATCAACCAGGTCATCTTTGTCTCGGCCACCCCGGGCGACTACGAGCTGGAGAAGTGCGAGGGCGTGGTCGTTGAACAGATCATTCGCCCCACCGGACTGATCGACCCCGAGATCGAGATCCGTCCGGCGCTGGAGCAGGTCGACGACGTCTACGGCGAAATCCGCCTGCGCATTGAGCAGGGCGAGCGCGTGCTGGTCACCACGCTGACCAAGCGCATGAGCGAGGATTTGACCGAGTACCTCGAAGAGCTCGGGATCAAGGTGCGCTACCTCCACAGCGACATCGACACCATTGAGCGCATGAACCTGATCCGCGACCTGCGCAAGGGGGTCTTCGATGTGCTCATCGGCATCAACCTCTTGCGCGAGGGCCTGGACATCCCGGAGGTCAGCCTGGTGGCGATCCTCGACGCCGACAAGGAGGGCTTTCTGCGCTCGACCCGCAGCCTGATCCAGACCATCGGGCGCGCGGCGCGCAACGCCAAGGGCAAGGTCATCCTCTACGCCGACCGCCTCACCCACTCGATCAAGGAGGCCGTCGAGGAGACCAACCGCCGCCGCGAGATTCAGGCGGCCTACAACCTGGAGCATGGCATCACGCCGCGCACCGTCACCAAGCGCATCTCCGACCTGGAGGAGCATGTCCCGGCCAACCCCGACGCTCCGGCCGGCCCGAGCGGGCTCCCCGCTGGCGTGGACGCGGTCTCGGCAGACGAGGAGCTGACCCCGCAGCTTTTGGAGAAGCGCATCGAAAAACTCAAGGAGGCGATGAAGGCCGCCGCCAAAGAGCTGCGCTTTGAAGACGCCGCGAAGCTACGCGACGAGCTGCGCGCCACCCAGGCCCGTTTTCTGGGCGTGGCGTAAGACCGCCGGCCGGGCTAGCCCCCGACCTTGAGCGCGCCGGTGGGGAGGTCGCCGGCGCGCTCCGCCCCCCCAAAGGGCCGCACCCAACCGGTGTCGGCGCAGCGCCGAAGCAGCTCGCCCACCGAGCGCTGATGCACCGGATGGAAGAGATCGGGGGCGATGCTGTTTAAAGGCACCAGCACAAAGGCCCGCTCGGCGATCGCCGGGTGCGGCAGGGTCAGGCGAGTATGGTTGAGGATGAGATCGTCGTAGAAGAGGAGGTCGAGATCGATGGTGCGGGGCCCGCGGCGCACCCTGCGCACTCGCCCCATCGCCTCTTCAATGCCCAGGAGCGCGTCGAGGAGTTCCAGGGGTTTCAGCCCGGTGTGCAGCTCGCAGCAGGCGTTCAAAAAGAGCGGCTGATCCTCGACAACGCGGGGCTCCGTCTCATAAAAGGCGCTGACCGCCTCGAGGCGCGTGTGGGGCAGGTGCTCTAAGGCGCCCAGCGCGCGCTCCAGGGCGCAGGCGCGCTGGCCCAGATTGGTGCCCAGCGCCACGATGGCGCGGGCGCTCGACAGTTCTCTCGATGGTACTTCGTTGGACACGGCACGACCGCGGGCAGGTTGCTTACTAAGGAAAGACGATGGTTCACCCCCGAAAAGAGCGCTCCCCAGGGTGTTTGAAGCGCCGGCTGCTCCTCGCCGCCCTGCTGCTGATGACGGCGGGCCCGGTGGGCTGCACCGACGCAGAGCTATCAGATGGCGAGTCGCTTGTGTACTTAAGCCCCTGGTCGGGGCGCGATCTGCAAGCGGAGCCGGTCCAGGCCGCCTCTCCGCGCGCGCTCAGCGCCGAAGAGGCCGCGAACTACCGCGAGATCGCCGACAGCTTTGCCACCAACGCCCCCACGCTGCTGCAGCGCCCCGATGTGGTGCAGCGCCTGGAGTCGATCGAGCAGGTCTTCTTGCTCTCGGGTCGCTACCTGGAGCTGGTTTCGCTCTACCAGCAGGCCGTCGAGGCCGGCGGGGCGCAGAGCCCGGCGGCCCCGGCGCTGGCCTGGAGCTACCTGCAGCTGGGTCAGGAGGGGCAGGCCCGCGAGCTGATCGAGGAGCTCAAGCGCGCGCGCCCCAACGAGGCGGTGGTCCACGTGCTCGACGCCAGCCTGCACCTGGGGTTGATGGAGCGCTCCAACGAGTCGGCGGCGGCCGCGCTCCAGGCCTTTGAGCGCGCGCGTGAGCTCGACCCGAACTTCGGGCCCTTTCGCGGGCTGAGCGCGCCGCTGATCGCCGAGCAGATCAACCGCCTTACCACCCGCGTCGCCCGCACCGGGGGCGCGGTGCCGGCCAACGCGGTGCCGGCCAACGCGGCGACTCCGCCCGCACCGGACGAGAACGCGCCGAGCGATGCAGAACAAGCTGCTCAGGAACAAGCCGCTCAGGAACAAGCCGCTCAGGAACTGGCCGCGGCGCAGGCTCCGGCGCCTCCCCCGCTCGGCCTGACGCCCCCGGCCGGGCTGGCGCCGGCAGCGCCCACCCCGGCGCAGCAGGCCGCCATTTTGGTGGCCGATGGCCAGATCACCGCGGCCCGTGGCCCCGAGCACTACGAACAAGCCCAGCAGTACTTCCGGCGCGCGCTGGAATTTGAGCCCAACAACGTCGACGCCGGCCTGGGGCTCTTGACCATCGCCGCGCGCTCCGGCGCGCCCGACACCATGCTCCGCAGCCAGGTGGAGCTCCTGGCCGGCCAGAAGCACCTCAAGGCGTCACAGGCCTATGAGCTGGCCATGATCAGCCTGCGGCGCTTGAATGATCGCCCTCTCGCTACTAGCTTGCTCCAAAAGGTCCAGGAGCTGGACCCACGCTACGCCGAACGGGTCGGCGTCGAGGCTCTGCTGACACCCTGACCCCTCCTTTTACGGCATCACAGCCCACGCTCACTTTTGAGGAGCTCTTTATGTCCGACCAGAACGCGGTCGTCGCCGACAACAAAGTCGTTGCCTTCCATTACACCCTGACCAACAGCGAGGGCGAAGTCCTCGACACCTCCGAAGACAACGGCCCCCTGGCCTACCTCCACGGCGCCAGCAACATCGTGCCGGGCCTGGAGAAGCAGATGACCGGCAAGAAGGTCGGCGACGCGTTCAAAGCCGAAGTCACCCCGGCCGAAGGCTACGGCGAAACCCAGGGCCCGGGCCCGCAGCCGGTGGAGCGCAGCGCGTTCCCGCCCGGCGCCGAGATTCACGAAGGCATGATGTTCGCCGCGCAGATGCCCGACGGCAGCCAGATGCCCCTGTGGGTCGTCGAGATCGAAGGCGACACCATCATGGTCGACAACAACCACCCCCTGGCCGGCGAAACCCTCTACTTCGACGTGGAAATCACGATGATCCGTGATGCCAACGCCGAAGAGATGGCCCACGGCCACCCGCACGGCATCGACGGCAACGAGTCGCACTCTCACTGAGAGACTCGGGAAGCGCCGCGCCCTGCGGGCGCCGCGTGCCCATCGCCCTTAAAAAAAGCGACGCGCCCTTTGACAGGCGCGTCGCTTTTTTTTGTGTCGCCCGTCCCCCTCCGGCGCTCCGACCCAAGCGCGGGCCTTACTCCGCAGCCGGCGGGAGCAGATCCATGGAGTCGCAGTGGGTGGCCTCGATCATGCCCTGGCCCTGCCCCTGGGGGAAGGTCCCGGCCACAAAGAGCTTCAACCGGCTCTCGGGCTGCGAGGGCGCCGGCTGCCCGACGCAATCGTCCAGGCAGTAATCGGTGACGATCGGGGTGATCTGCGCCCCATCTTCGGTGCGGATCAGCGGCGGGTTGGCGGCCGGATCGATGAAATCCCCCATGTAATCGAAGATCACCAGCTCGGGGTTGTCGGTCGAAAGGTTGCCGTCGATATCGAGCACCACACCGAGCACCAGCATCGTGCGCGCCGGCGTCGCGCTATCCTCGCTCGGGCATCCCTCAGCGCCCCCCTCGGAAACCTCAATGTAAAACTCCCAGCGCCCCTGCTCGCTCATCTGCGGGTGGGTCAGCCCGAAATAGGCGTCGGAAAAGTCGTACTCCTGGCCATCCAGGGTGAGCACAAAAGGCTCATCCACCGGGGGAATCTCATCGGGGCCGACCTCAGGGAAAATCTCGTCGGGATTGTCGTACCCCAGATCGGCATCATCGCCGGCGTCGTGCTGGGAGTCGCCACCATCGGGCGACCCGCCCGCCGGGGTGATCGCGGGATCGCCACAGGCGATCAGCCCTGTCAGAAGAGCGAGCGCCGGCCAGAAACGTTGAACAGAAGTGCGTGAGGACATGGGGGGACTCCAGAAAATACAGGGGAAGGTGCACAAAAACTCGCCGCGCTTGCGACCAAGGGAGGGAGACCTTCGCGCGGGGCGCGGGGAGGCGCTCGCCATTGTGTGTAAAACGGGACGAAAAATCGACCGTCCCTTCAACTCAATTTCTGGAGGTCGACCATGGTAGCGATGTTCAAGGCGCTGGTGATGACCGCTCTCATCGTCTTCGCGAGCGGATGTCTGATCGTAGAAGAAGCCCACCTGGAATCTGAAGACGGGGAAATCGGCTGCGAATGCCAGCGCGACACCGACTGCAACAGCGGGGTCTGCGACGACGACGTCTGCGTGGCTCCCGTCTGCCGCTGGAGCTCGGATTGCGACGATGATGAGCGCTGCGTCAACGGGCGTTGTGCCGACGACGACTCCCCGGGCGACGCCGGCGAGGAGCCCGACACCGACACCGACGAGGAGCCCGACACCGACGCCGGCGAGGAGCCCGACACCGGGGAGGACTGCCCGGACACCGACGAGCCCGGCACCTGTGAGTCCTGCGGAGGCTGCGGCGATCTGGATCGCTGCGTGCTCAACAACGAGTGCCCCTTCGGCGCGCTCTGCCTCGACGGGGATTGCCGCCTGGCCTGCACCGACGACGCCCAATGCCCCAACACCGAGATCTGCACCGATGGCATCTGCCAGCCCGACCGCCAGGGCGGCGATCAGTGCGTCTACGATGAGGATTGCGGTCAGGGACGCTGCATCAACGGCTTCTGCCTGGAGCGCTGCACCGACGCCAGCAGCTGCGCCGATGGCGAGTCCTGCCTCAACGGCACCTGCCGCCCCGACCACAGCACCGGACCGCAGTGCCGGGTCGGCGCCGACTGCAACCCGGACGAGGATTGCGTCAACGCGCGCTGCCGCGCCGCCTGCACCTGCGACGAGGACTGCCAGGCCATCGGCGGCGCCACCGACACCTGCGAGCAGGGCTACTGCGTGGCCGCCCACGAGAGCCAGCCGGAGTGCACGCTGGGCAGCGACTGCGCAGATAACTCGCGCTGCCTCGATGGTCTGTGCGTACCCTTCTAAGTAAGAGGTCAGCGAGCGTGGCCGGTCTTCTCCCTCATCCGCAGGCTGCGGGAGCCCGAACTCCCGCAGTCCCCCGGCCACGCTCCACGCACCAGACGTCTCGCAAATCCCCGGAGCCTGTGACACCCTTGACGCCCCTACTCCTCTCCATTGACCCGACGTTGAGCCGTTCCCATGGCCCAGACCGAACCGCAGTTTGATCGTGACGCCGCGCTGATCACCCGGGCTGCGGCCGGCGATCGCCACGCGTTTCGGCAGCTCTACGAACGCCACGTCGGCTATGTCACCCACCACGTCGGCCGCCTGGTGGGCCCCCGCGGCGAACTCGAAGACGTGGTCCAGGAGGTCTTCGTCCGGGTGCACCGCTGCCTGGCCGACTACCGCGGCGAATGCGCCTTTACGACCTGGCTCTATCGGGTGGCGCGCAACGTGGCGATCGATCATCTGCGTCGTCGCAAAAAGACCGTCTCACTCGATGACTGGCGCCCGCTCCGCCAGACGGCCAGCGCCTGGCGGCGCCTGGAAGCCCGCGATCAGCTGCGCGGGCTTTACGCCGCGATGGAGCGCATGTCGCTTGAGCATCGCGAGGCTTTTGTGCTCTATGAAATCGAAGGCATGAAGCTGCGCGAGATCGCCGATCTGACCGGCGATCCGCTCAACACGGTGGCTTCCCGGGTTCGCCGGGCGCGCGAGGAGTTGCGCGCCGTGCTGGAAGCCACGCAGCCAGGAGAGCGGGCATGAGTTCAGCGCCCACCTGCCATCATGTGCGGATCGACGCCTTCGATCTGCGCCGGGGGGAACTCGATGACGCGCGCCAGGCCGCGCTCAGCGCCCACCTGGAGCACTGCTCGGGCTGTCGCGACTACGTCGAGCGCATGGTCGATATGCTCGACGAGGCCGTCATCTGGGATCCGGCCGATCCCCTGGTCTTCGACGCCGACGCGCTCTTCGATCGCATCAGCACCTCGCTCGACGCGCCCGAGGCGCCCCATCCGGCGCGCCCCGACGACGCGCGTCTGGGCAGCCCCGGAGAGACCTGGCCGGCGCTGCCGCCCCGGCGCCCGCGCCCGGCCCACGACGACGCCCACGATCTGCCGCTTCGCGAAGGACGCCGCGGCTCGGCCGCCCACCTGGTCGCCGCGCTGGCCGCCGCGCTGGTGGCCTTTCTGGCCTGGCCGCTGATCCTCAGCTCCTGGACTCAAGACAGCTCGGAGACGCCCCCCTCGCTGGCCTCGCGCGCGCTGACCGAAGACGCCCCCGCGCCAGGCCTCGACGCGAGCTCGGCGCCGACCCTGGAGCTCGACGCGCTACGCCTCTTCGCCTCCGACGATGCGCGCTGGGGCATCTCGGTGATCGAGGGGGGCTGGGAGATCGACGCCCGCCAGGGCACGCTGGTCCTGGAGTTTTTGCCCACCGCCGACGAGAACCTCAACGTGCGCTTCCCCGGCGCCGAGGCCACCGTGGTGGGGACGGCCTTTTACGTCGACGCCGACCAGCGCGAGCTCGGCGTGATCGCTGGCGAGGTCGCCGTGCGCGGCGACCAGAGCCCGGAGCAGCCGGTGCTCGGGGGGAGCGCCTGGCAGCAGGGCCGCCAGCGCCCCATCCCCTCGGAGCGCTGGGAAGCGGTGACGCTTCATGTGGATCCGCAGAGCCACCGCGCGCGTCAGGCCCTGGCCCGGGAGGCCGCCCGGGCCCGCGACGAGGCCTCACAGGCCGAGGAGCCTGCAACCCACGCGCAAACGCCTGAGGAGCCTCCCGCTTCGGCGCCCCATCCCGCCACCGCCGCGCGCACGACCGGGCCCGCCGCCCGGGGCCAGGCTCGCCGGCCCGGCCCGGCCACGCTGCGCCTGGACGCCGAGGAGGCCATGCGCCGCCGCGACTTCCAGGGCGCGGCCCGCAGCTACGAGCGCCTGCTCAACGAGCTCGCCCCCAACGCCCGGGCCGCCGCGACGATCCGCCTGGATCTGGCGCTTCTCTATTACCGTCAGCTCGGCGACAAAGCGCAGGCCATCCACCACCTGAGCACCTTTGCCGACACCTGGCCCGATGATCTGGCCGCACCTTTTGCGATCAGCGAGCTCTGCCGACTCCTGGGCGATCAACGCGCGAAAAGCCCCCATTGCGGAGGGCGCTGAGTGCGCAGAACCCTCTTCTGCATCGCGCTCGGCACCCTGAGCCTGCTCTCCCAGAGCGCGTGGGCCGAGCGCTCCCCACAGCGCGCGGAGCTGCAAGCGGTGGAGGCCTGCGCCAGCGCCGAGCAGGTCGCCGAGCTCCAGCGGGAGCTCAAGCTGCGCCTGCCCGAGCTGCACTTCTTTCGGGCGTCGCGCGCCGACTCCCGGGCGCCGGACTGGCAACTCTTCTGGGTGCCCGCCGGCCGGGGAGAGTGCGCGGTGCTGCTACGCACCCACGAGCTGGAACACCGCGCCACTCTGGGCCCCGATGCCAGCGCCGAGCAGGTGCGGGAGGCCGCCAGCCGCCTGGCCTGGGTGATCACCGCCTCGCGCTCCGCCGCCCGCGATGCCGCCCACCAACAGGGGCAAACCCACGCCACACAGGTGCTCGCCAGGGCGCGCCAGCTCAGCGCCGCCCGCCACACGCCCCCCCAACCCGACGCCCTGGCGAGCACCGCGGCCCGGGAGAGCGCCGGCGCCATCGCCCGGCACACCCTCCAGCGCGCCCGGCACCTGGCCCGCACGCGCCAGCCCCCCGCGCTCGCCACGTCCACGCTCCCCGCAGCCCTCACTACCCCCACCGGCCCCCTGCGCCTGGGAGTCGTCCCGGGCCTCTCGGTGGGCAGCTCCAACCCCTCCCTCTCGCTCAACATCATCGGCAGCCACGCGCACTTTGAGGGCGCCGAAGTCGGCCTGCTCAACCACCTGCGCGAGCGGGGCGCCGGCGCCCAGATGGCCCTGGGCGCCAACTGGGTCGACGGCTCGCTCCACGGCGTCCAGATGGCCTCCCTCCTCAACTACGCCGCCGAGATTCAGGGCGCCCAGCTCAGCCCCCTGGTCAACATCTCCGAGCGCCAGCGCGGGGTGCAAGTCGGGATGGTCAACGTCGCCGGGCGCCTCCAGGGCACCCAGCTCGGGCTGGTCAACGTCTCCGAAGACGCCAGCTGGCCGGTGGGCCTGGTCAACATCGCCACGGCCTACCCGCCGCGGGCCTTCGCCCACTACGCGCTCCCCGGACACCTCTACGCCGGCGTGTCCATGGGCGGCCGGCGCCTGCGCTACCTGCTGCAGTGGAGCCGGGCCCTCTCCGGCGGCATCGACGCCCTGGGCGGCGGGCTGGGCCTGCACCTGCCCTTTGAGGGCCGCCCCTACTTTGGCGACATCGCGCTGGTCCCGATGCTCACCCAACTCAACGCCGACGTCGGCCTGCAAACCCACCTGCGCGCTCTGGCCGGCTACCGGTTCTCCCGACGTTTCGCACTGGTCGCCGGCCCCTCCTTCAATTACTACCGCTCCTCGACGTCCCGGGGCCACGCCTACGGCTCGCCCATCGCGCTGATGGAGGTGCGACAATCTGACGGGCTTTACCAGCTCTGGGTCGACCTTATGGTGGGCGTCGTCTTTTAGGCGGCCGGCGCTCCCGGACGCCCGGCCCTCACCAGACTTCCCGGCGCTTTCGTGCCCTTTGTGGCCTGTGCTTTCACGTCCCCCTGCCCCTGAGAGCTCTCCGATGACCACCGCGAAACGTACCTACCCCGAATCGCCACGCGCCACCCGCGCGCTCGAACTCGTCGAAACCCTCCAGCTCGCCCTGGCCCGTCGCCTGGTCGAGGCCGCGCCCAACGCCGATGAGCCCGACTTTGCGCCCATCGAATGGCTGCGCGACCAGGGCACCCACGGCGGCGGCAAGCGCCTGGCCACCGCGCAGACCCCCACCTTTAACCGGGCCTCGGTCAACGTCTCCTCGGTGCACTACGACGACCTCCCCGAGCGCCGCCTGGCCTCGGCCACCGCGATCTCCACCATCGTGCACCCGGCCCACCCGCTGGCCCCCTCGATGCACATGCACATCAGCTGGACCGAGCTCAAAAACGGCCAGGGCAGCTGGCGCGTGATGGCCGACTTAAACCCCTCGCACCCCGACGCCCAGGCCACCGCGCGCTTTACAGACGCGCTACGCCAGGTGCGCGAAGACCTCTTTGAGGAGGGCCAGGCCCAGGGCGACCGCTACTTCGACATCCCGGCGCTCGGACGCACCCGCGGGGTGGCACACTTCTACCTGGAGGGCTTCAACAGCGGCGACTTCGACGCCGACCTGGCCATGGCCCGGGACTACGGCCAGGCCGTGATCGCCACCTACGGCGCGATCCTGGAGGAGGCGCTGAAACACGCCCCCGCCCCCACCGACGCCCAGCGCCGACAGCAGCTCGACTACCACACCCTCTACCTCTTCCAGGTGCTCACGCTCGACCGCGGCACCACCTCCGGGCTGCTCGTCCACGATCAAAACGACGTCGGCATCATGGGCTCGTTGCCCACCTACATCGACCGCGATCTGCTGGCCTCCTGGGCCGATCGGGTCCCGACGCCTCAGCCCGAGCTGGTGCGGGCGCTGGTCGCCGCGCTGCCGACCGAGGTCCCCACCCCGGTCGACACCGCCTCCCGGGAGCGCCTGGCACAGGTGGTCCGCGAGCACTACCAGCGCCACCCCGAGGCCCTCGACCTCCAGGCCAGCGGCAACACGCTCCCGCCCACGGTCGACAACCACCTCAAGCCGCGCTGACCCCCTGCGGGCTGCGGGCCTCTCCCCCGGCCACATACGCCCGGGCCCCAAGCCCGCAGGAACCTCCCCCCTTGACATCCTCCAGAGCCCCCGCCGAGGATTGGAGCCCTACTCGCCACGCGCGGCGCCTCTTGCGATCTCTGGAATCGCTCCGGGCGCCCCGGGCACGATGTTTTGCTCCGAGCCCTCATGCACCCCGATCGCTGGCAACGCCTCTGCGACGCGCTCAGCGCGCTCGCCAGAGCCCCTCAACACCACCCCAACCTCATCGCCGAGTGCCTGGCCCACCAGGCCGCACGCGCCACCGGCGGGCACCGCGCCTTTGTGTTGCTGATGACCCGCAACCGGGTGCTGCCCCGCAACCTTCAAAACGAGCCGATTCAGGGCTGGACCCCGATCCATCGCTACAGCCCGCCAGCGTCTCCAGAGTATCAGAAGCTCATCGGTGAGCTGATGCGCCGGCGCAGTCCCATCAATGAACTTCCCTCCTCGGTAGCCATCGCCCGCTCGGCCGGGCGGCTCCGGGTGCTCCTGCGCCCTGAACTCATCGGCGAACGACGCTGGGAGGAGACCCCCACCGGCGAGTTGATGGCACTGCTGGGCTCCGGGGACCGGATGCTGGGCGGGCTGCCCCTGGGGGATACCGTCGAGGTCATTATCGGCGTCGATCGCCCGCTGGGTGCACCTGAATTCGTCGAAGAAGATCGCGCCCAGCTCGCACGCTTCTTCGAGCGCTGTGGCCCCTACCTGATGCGCATCCTCATCAGCCACGGGCTGCTCCCCCACCAGAACCCGCTGACCCCACGCGAGCGCGAATGCCACGAGCTCTTGCTCGACGCGCTCACCGAAAGCGAGATCGCCGAGGTCATGGGGCTCACCCCCCGCTCGGCCCATCAGTACGTCGCGCGCGTCTACCAGAAGCTGGGCATCAACAGCCGCGCCCAGCTCATCAGCGAGTGGCTCATCGCCGGGCAACTCTTCGAAGCGATGATGCCCTTTGACCTGGATCACCGCCTGGCGAACGTCGAAGGCCTGCGCAGCGCCGAAAGTACACAGACGTCGACGCCGGCCTGACAAGCGCACCGGGACGACTCGGACGTCGGCGACGCTCCTCATCCCCCCACCTGGCGACCTCGCCTGACGAAGAACCTCGTCAGACGTTGATCATCCCACCTTCTGGTGAGCCCCCCGCGCCTTGAAGCGCGCCGGGGTAAGGCTTCGCCCCCGCCTACGACCTCCCCTTTCGGCAGACAGCCATGCTCAAAGGCCATCCCCCTCTTTCAGGGGGCCGCGCCCTCTGGCGTCTTCGTCTGCCACCCGCTCGCAACAACTCCCCACGTTACTGATCAGTAACACATCATTTCCAACCCTCGATGCGTCAATTGTAGCCCCCGGCAGTCTCACTAGTCTCCCGTCTGCAACCCACCTCATCACACCTGCAGATTCGGAGGCCCCTCTTGAAGCCCTACCCTCGTCCACGTCTCGCGATTTTGGCCCTGGCCACCTCTTGGATGGCCTGCGGCGGCGACCCCGCCGATGACCCCGCTCAGACCTTCCCCGATCCCAACATCCCGGTGGAGCTGGACGACGAACCCCTGGCCGTAAATTCCCAGAACGCCTGCACCCTGGATCTGGACTGTGCCGCCGGGAGCTATTGCTTTCAGGGCATCTGTGCCAGCCAGTGCTCCGAGACCCGGGCCTGCGACTCGGGCCTGAGCTGCAATGAGCGCGGGCGCTGCGTGGTGGCCAGCGTGCCCGGCCGACAGGCCCTGGGCGAAGAGACCCCCTCGGTGCTGCCGGGCCTGAACTTTCGCGGCCTGCTGCCCACCCAGCACTACATCTCCCCGGGGCAGCAGAGCGTCACCCTCACCCTGGAGCTCAACGATCAGGCCCCGGCCAGCGGCGTGGCCTACATCGCCCGACGCAGCGATGAGCCCGACGCCGAGCCGCAGGTCCTGCAGATGCAGGCCGCCGGCAATCAGGTCAGCTTCGAGCTCCCGACCGGCCTGGCCAACCCCCAGAGCGCCGATCCGCAGGCGGTGCGCGTCGAGATCATCTCGGCGGTGGGCAGCTTCACCCTGGGCCTCTTCCCCGAGCGCCTGGCCGGAGGCCACTACGAGGGCGTCGTCCAGATCGAGACCTTTGGCGCCGGCGGGCTCCCCTTTAGCGCCGACATCGTCACCGTGCCCCGGGACAGCTCGCTGAGCAGCGCCGAGCAGGCCTTCCTGGTCCTGGCCATCGACGACGCGGCGATCTTCAGCCCGGCCCGCGGCCCGGGGCTCCCCGAGACCATGGCCGCCGAACTGCACTACGACGACTTCACCCAGAGCTGGGTGGCCACCTTCGACGCGAACTTCGATTTGAGCGACAGCCCGGTGATTCGTGCCCCGGAGCAGCAGGTCGCTCGCCAGATGCGCTTTGAGATCAACCTCGACAGCGATGGCCAGCTCACGGGTCAGATGCGCGACGGTTTTGCCGGCATCTACGAGGCGCGCAGCAACGAGGGCGTCATCTCGCTGGCCGACGTGACCTTTACCGGTGCCCTCTACGCCACCCGCACCGGTGACGGGCTCACCCGCGACGCAATCGATCCAGACGCGGCCATCCCCCAGGCCTCCCCACAGCCGCTGCCCGCCCCGACGCTCGACGCCTGCCAGAGCGCCGACTTCGCAGCAGTCGCCGAGATCGACCAGGAAGTCTTCGACTGCGCCGACATCACCTCGGTGGAAGCCTTTCAAAACGCCTCTCCCGATGCCCAGGCCGCCTGCGCCATCGCCGTCTCCGCCGACGCCCTGAGCGGGGAGACCACCGCCACCCAGATCGAGGACTACATCAACGGCGTGGGCGAAGGCTCCTTTGCCGAGTTCATGGAGCGCTGCGCCCGCGGCGACCAGGGCCTCTGCCGCCCCTCTGACCAGGTGGTCTGTGGGCGTTCGCTGGTGGCCAGCGCCTACCGCACCCAGCAGACCGACTCCACCTACGTCAACGAGCTCTCGGGCTGGTACCTGCAGACCTCCCGCGAGCAGTTCCTCGGTCAGCAATTCGGCTCGCTCAGCGCCGACACCGAGACGCGCCTGGAGTGGCTCAGCGCCACCAACTACCCGGCCATCGTCACCAACGCGGTGCGCAGCCTCAACGAGAACCTCCTCGATGAGTGGCAGAGCTCGGTGCTCGACGTGCACTTTGAGGTGCTCAGCGCCCAGTTCGACACCGCCGGCCTCTCCACCCTGGCCCGCCAGCCCCTGGGCCAGGCCACCGTGGACGCCCGCGGCGAGCTCTTGTTGGAGATCAATCAGAACTTCCGCACGGCGATGGAGTCGCTGACGATCGCCGCCCGTCGCTGGGACGTGGTCGCCAGCAACCCAGCCGACCGCCGCGCCAAAACCGACTACGTCGCCTCCCGGGCGCGCGACCTCTACCTGGCCGCCGGCGTGCTCAAGAACCTCAACCGCGCCGGCGATCAGGGATTCTTGTCATCCAGCATCGGCGCCGGCTTCTCCGGCCTGCAACGAGAGATCCAGCGCCTGAACGCCGAGTTCAGCGAGCTGATCTACGCCCGCGATGGCGAGGTCGTCGTCTCCACCTCGCTCGACCCCACCGTCTCCAACATCACGCTCCTGGGCACCCTGCGCACCGAGGCCGAGAACGCCGTCGAGCGCGCCGACATTCAGGTCAGCGAAGTCATCGCCCGCGACCAGGCCGAAGCGCTCAGCGAAGCCGAGCTGCGAAACCGCCTCAACAACGAGATCGACGACCTCAAAGACGAGCTCGTCAACCTCTGCGGCCTGCCCCTGGGCTGCGACCTGGGAGACGCCTTCAACACCCCGGGATGCGAGGTCCGCGTAGAGTTCGGGGAGTGCGGCTTTGCCATCACCCAAAATGGCGAGTTCGACGAGGACTTCCCCATCACTGACCTCGCCACCAGCGAGGCCAGCGCCGCACTGCTCAGCGTGCTCGAAGGCGCCCGAAACGTAAAGATCGCCGCCCAGGACAAAGAGGAACTCATCCAACGAGCTCTGGCTCAGAGCGCTGCCACCGACGCCCTGGCCCAAAACCTCGCCGAACGCGACCTGCTCCGCATCCAGGAAGTGGCACTTCTTGAAGAGAAATTCGCAGAGCTCCAGGCACACCGCGACACCACTATCGCGAAGATCGCCGGCACGCTGAAAGAGCGTCAGCAAGCAAAAAAGACCTTCTACGAAGGTACCGCCGCGGACTTCAAAAAGTGGAACGAGATGCGCATTGCTAACGCCACAGCCGAGCTCGATCAGGAGTTTTTGGCCATGCAGCTGGGACAAGGAGCCAACGCCATCGACACCACGCTGGATATCTCCAAGCTGATCCGAGAAAACGTCAACACTGCCATCCCCGATGACGCCGACGATCCCGGGTCGTTTGCCTCCGCCACCGTCCGTACCGCCTTTAACGTAACGCATCTCATCGGATTCTCTGTGCTGCGCACCGCGCAATTCGGACTTGAGGCGGCCAGCGAAAGCGTGGCATTCGCCGCCAGCGAAGCCCAACGCTACAACGAGATCGAACTCACCGAACTTCAGGAAGCCGCCGATTTGAGCACCCTGGAGTACGAGCAAGAGCTCGACGAACTGCACCAGAGCGCCCTCAACGCCCGGCATCTCGGCGCGCTGGAGCGCGAGACCATTGCCGAAGCCCTGGAGATGGCGCGCCTGGATATCGCCCACGACAAGGCGCGCCTGGAGGATGTGCAACTCCTTCAGGACCGACGCGACGCCATCGTCGAAGAACTCCTTCGCGCCGCCGGGCTGAACCTTCGCAAAGCCCGGGCCGAACTCCAGAGCGTGCAACGCCAGATGGAGTACGGGCAAATCGCCCAGCGCGCCCAGCTTTTGGAGTCCAAACTTCAGGAGCTGCTTGTACAGCGCGAGCACGTCAACCTGATCGTGGGCTCCCCCTCGGCGGTCTTCTCGCGCTCCAGCCGTATTCTCAGCGCCGAAAACGCCCTGGAGCAGGCCAAAGACAGCCTGATGAACTGGCTGGTGGCCCTGGAGTACTACGCGGTGCGCCCCTTTATGGACCAGCGCATCCAGATCCTGCTGGCCCGCAACCCCACCCAGCTGCGCGCGATCGCCGACGAGATGCTCCGCCTGCAAAACGCCTGCGGCGGCGCCACCAACGCCTTCACCGCTGAACTCTCGCTGCGCGACGATCTGCTGGGCCTGAACTTCGCTCAGAGCGACCTCGACGGCAGCACCTTCACCCCCTCGGAGGTTCTGCGCCAGCTGATGCAGGACGGCTTTGTGCCGGTCAACAAACGCGTGCGCTACACCTCCGACGAAAACGTGGGCGATCTCCTCAACCGCGCCAACGACATCCTGGCGGCAAGCTTCTATGTGAACCTGAGCGACTTCGCCAACCTGGGCGCCACCTGCAACGCCAAACTCAGCTCCGTCGACCTGCAGCTCGTCGGGGACCTGGGCCAGGCTCGCCCCACCGTCAGCGTGCTCTACGACGGCACCGGGACCCTGCGCAGCTGCCAGCCCGGCATCGACAGCTACGTCGACCAGTTTGGCGAGGGCACAACCTCCTTTGGTGCCACGACCTACCTGCGCTCCATGGGCCGCTCGATCAGCCCGGTGGCCGGCATCAACACCTTCCTTCAGGAGGGCTCCAACACCACGCTCAACGGCCTGCCCCTGGCCTCGCAGTACACCGTGCTCATCGACACCACCGCCGGCGAAAACGCCGGGCTGGACTGGTCGAAGCTCGAAGATATCCGCCTGCGCGTGGCCTACACCTACCAGGACGTCTTTCCGCAAGGACAATGCCAATGAGACCTCCTAAAGCGATTCTTTGGGGAATGGCTGCGATGCTGAGCCTGGGGGGGCTCAGCGCCTGCGGCTCCGATGACACCCCGACCTCTCATACCCCCACCCCGGGACTCGACGCCGGCGACACCGACATCTCAGATGCCGATGCCGGTCAACCCGACGCCGATGCCGATCAACCCGACGCCGACCTCGATGCCGGCCCGGATGCCGACGCCGACAGCGGCCTACCCGACGCCGACCCCGATGCAGACGCCGATGAGCCCCCGGAAGACTTCGGCCGCACCCTGGCCGACTACCGCCTGTGCACCACCGATGCCGACTGCCCGGTGGGCCTGGGCACCTGCGTCAAAGACATCGCCCTCAACCGCGCCGACCCGCTCCTGGGAACCCACGTCAGCGTGGCCGAGCTCTTTGCGCTGGACCCCGACCAGGGCATCTGCACCGAGGTCTGCACCAACGCCGACAGCGCCTGCGACGAGCTCAGCGTCAATGGTGAGCTCGCCGATCACGAACCCTACAGCTGTCAGGTGGTGGTTGTCGGGGAGTCGCCCTACCCGCCTCCCGGAGCTCGTCCGGCCCTGCCCTTTGCCGATCAACTCAACCCGGCGGAGCTGACCGCCAACGTGCCCTTCGGGGCGATCTGTCGCCCCCCCTTCCAGCTCGATGCCGGGGTGGACCGCGGCTTCTGCCAGGCCTGCGATGGCGAGCAGAACCCCTGCGCCGGCGACTCCCTCTGCTACGACTGGCGCCTGCAACGCCCGGCCATCGGCACGCGCCAGGGCACCTGCCTGGCGCCCTGCGAAGACGAGAGCGGCTGCCCGATGGGCTTTGCCTGCGAAGACGTCGGCGCCGAAGAACTCGACGACCAGGGCAACCTGCTGCCTGGCACGCGCGTCTGCGTGCCCACCGCCCGCAGCTGCGGCTCGTGCATCGACCACGACGAAGACGGCTTCGGCCTCGGACGTTGCGGCCCGGCCAGCCACCCGGTGACCGAGGTGGACTGCGACGATACCAACCCGGCGGCCTTCTACAGCGCCAACGAGCCCGATCACCCCTTCCCCCGGTTCTGCGCCCCGGACCAGGACTTTAACTGCAACGGTCTGGACGACTCGGCCGAGCAGATCGGCAGCCCGGAGTTTGGCGATAACCACTGCCAGGCCTGCGGCGACACCTGCTCCGGAGCGGTGCCCAACGGTCAAGCCAGCTGCGCCACGGGAAGCTGCATCGCCCACTGCGACGATCCGGCGGCCTTTGCCGACTGCGATGGTCTGCTGGACAACGGCTGCGAGCAGCCCGTCGATGATCCCTCCCTCCTCTACTTCCCCGACCTCGACCTCGACGGCTACGGCGATGCCCGGGCACAGCCCTTCTTTGCCTGCTCGCCAGCGGCGGTCCCCGCAGGCCTGGTCAACAACAGCCTGGATTGCGACGACTCCAACCCGCAGACCTACACCGGCGCGCCGGAGATCTGCGACGGAAAGGACAACAACTGCAACCAGGTCGTCGATGACCTGCTCACCGACACCGGCGGTAGCTGCTCCACCGGCCTACAGGGGCGCTGTGAAGCGGGCACCTACGCCTGTGTCTCCGGCGCCCTCTCCTGCGCCCAGAGTAACGCTGCTGTGGATGAGATCTGCAACGGCATCGACGATGACTGCGACGGCACCGTCGACGAGGGCTCCCCCGACCTGGGCGTGTGGTACCGGGACGAAGACGGCGATGGCTACGGCGTCGAGGGCGTCTCTACCCAGGCCTGCAGCCCGCCCCAGGGCTACGCACAGGTTCCCGGAGACTGCGACGATACCCGCGCCGACGTTCACCCGGGCCGCCGGGAAGACTGCGCCAACAGCACCAACATGAACTGCAAGGCCGAGGCCGATGAAACCCCGGACGACTGGCTCCACGCCCGCCAGGCCTACCGTGATGGCGACGGCGACGGCTATTCGCCATCGCCCAACACCACCCTCGCCTACTGCCGCACCCTGCCCACGGGCTACAGCCAGGCACTTCACACCGGCGCGGGCAACATCGACTGCAACGATGCCAACTCCGGCGTAAATCCCGGCGCCACCGAAACCTGCCAGACGCCCCACGACGACGACTGCGACAACAACGTGCATAACGCCCCGGCCCACGAAACCACCCCCTACTACAGAGACGTCGACGGCGACGGCTACGGCGGAAACACCTCGGCACGCTTCTGCGACAGCGCCCCGGGCAACGCCCCCCCCACCAACGAGCCCTGGGTCCGCACGGGAGGCGACCTCCTCGACTGCCAGTGCACCCGCACTGTCATCAGCTCCGGGCACACCTACCAGGGCCGCGATGTCCACCCCGGGCAACACGAACAATGCGACGGCCTGGACAACGACAGCGATGGACGCACCGATGAGGGCTGCCCCCTGGACATGGGCTGGAGCTATCTGGCCAACCCCACCCCCTGGCGCGGCATCACCACCGGGGAGATGGACGACTTTCACTGCCCCTCCCATCAGTATCTGGTGGGCTTTAACGTCAACGTCGTCCGCCCTCACACTAGCTGCGCCTCCGGACATGTTGGCGTCTGGGGCGTGGAAGCGGTCTGCCGCAACTTCGCCTCGGTAGAGACCAACACCGTGCATCCCTTCACCTATCAGGTGCGCCACACCCGGGCCGAAAACAAAGAGATCTACCGCGGCAGCTACAGTGGCTCCTGCGGCGTCGCCGAAGGCTGGGAGGTGCTGCGCTGCCCGGATGGTCAGGCGGTGCGCTCGCTGGTCGGCAGCTACGACCCGGGAAGCCGTATTCGTAAACTGGGCGTTCGCTGCGCTCCCCTGGAAGCAGACCTCCTGCCCATGAGTCAGACCCCACCGCAGGAGGCCGGCATCTCCATTAACACCATCCACAACACCACCAGCGCCATCGTCCCCTCCTACAATGACCAGGGCAGCTGGCCGATGGACGACTCCTGCCAGGCGGGCACGGTGGCCGTGGGCTATACGGCCATCCGTACCCACTTAACGGAGCTGCGCGGCATTCGCCTGCTCTGCGGCCGGGTGGACGCCTGGAACAAGTAAGCGCCGGCCTCCGCAGGCGGCGCGCCAATCCGGCGCGCCGCCTTGACAGCTCCTGTACAGGGAGTTGAGGATGGCCCCATCGTTAGCTCCCTTTTTTAACGTTGAGAACGTCTCATGGCACCGCGTTGGCATGCCCTTGTAGAGGCCTTGCACCGCATCAGCACGGCTCCACAAAGCCGCCCCGATGCGCTGACCCGCGAGCTCATCTACGCCGCCACCGATGCCTTAAAGGGCTCCCGCGGCTTTCTGCTGATCATCACCCGCAACCGCATCCGTCCCCGCCATCTGCGCCGCGATCCCCTCGGGGGCTGGTCCCCGGTGCGCTACATCCCGACCTTTGCCACTCCCGAACACCAACAACGCGTCAAAAAGCTCCTGCGGAACCGCTCCCTGCTCGCCAGCGACCCCTTCAGCCAGGAGATCGTACGCCAGGCCGGCAGCCTGCGCGTCTTTCTCTTTCACGAATTCCTGGCCGGTCTTCCGCAGGGAAGTACGCTTCCCAGCCTCGAGCTCATGGGCATGCTCTCCACCCGAGATCGCATCCTGGGCTGCATCCCGATGGGGCGCACCGTGGAGTGCATCCTGGCCGTCGATCGTTCCGACACTCAACCCCTGTTCAACGCCGAAGATGCCACCACCCTGGCCGAATTCCTCCCCCGCATCGGCCGCTACCTGGTGCGCGTGCTCACCAGCCACGGCTTCCTCGATCACCAGAGCCCGCTCACCTGTCGCGAGCGAGAGTGCTACGAACTCTTGCTTCATAGCCTCACCAAAGCCGAAATCGCCCAGGTCATGAAGCTCTCCCCCCACTCGGTGCATCAATACGTCTCCCGCATCTACACCAAGCTCGGCGTCAACAGCCGAACCGAACTGATGAGCGAGTGGCTCTGCGCCGAAGAGACCTTCGCATCCCTGAAGCCGATGCCTCGCCACCACGACTTCCCGGGCGCCGCCGACGTGGAGTCGGCTTAAGCCCTCGCCACACCGCCACGCCGCTCGACACCGCATACTTCCCCCTCCCCAAACGCCACGCCCGGCGCCAGGCTGTGGCCCACCACCGATGTTTGAGATGCCCATGTCCGCCCTGCCGCCCCGCCGCCTCCTCGTCCCGACCGCCCTGCTCGGCCTGCTCCTCGGGGCCGCTGCCTGCGCCTCCAACCCACTCGCCAGCGACGCGGCAGCGCCGAACTCCGAGGCCGCCGCCTCTTCCACCCTCACCCTCGATCTGCGCGCGCTGGCCACCCAGGCCTGGCTCCACTTCGATCAAACCCGGCATACCTGCGAGACCTTCGACTACTTCCCGGCCGGCGGCATCTACACCTTTTACTGCCGGGCCCGCACCTTTTTGAGCGTGGAGGCCCTGCTGGCCAACACCGACCTCCCCGTCTTTGAGAGCGGCCCCCACCAGGGCACGCTGGTGCGCGACGCCACCGACAGCTTTGGCCACTACAACCCCGCGTTTGTGAGCCGCCTGGCCGACTGGGCGCTGCCCGCGGCCACCCACCCGGCCCTGCTCCCCCGGACCCGCGCGGTCTACACCAAAGCGGTGCGCCCCCTGGCCACCACCCTGTGGGCCACCTACCAGCGCCTCCAGCAGCACCCGGAGTACCTGCAGGCCGAGGCCACGCGCCTGCAACTCGCCATGCAGAGCCCGCAGGGCGTGCCCCGCGACCACTACGAGCGCTACTTCTTCGTGATGAATCCCCACTTTTTCGACGCGCCCGAGGCCGACTTCAACTACTTCTATAACCGTGGTTTTGACGGCGGGGTCTATGAGGGCAACGTCGTGAAATCCGCCGTGGGTTTCTGGATTCGACGCCATATCGACGGCACCGACACGCTCTTCGCCGACCAGCTAAAACGCCTCTTCCAAGTCTACGAGCCCGCCCTGGTGGCCGATCAGCCCCATCCCACAAAACAGGGATTGCCAACCTCGCCGCCCATCTCTCATCCTTAACGACGTCGTGAGCAGAAGTTGACGTCGATGGCGGCGAAGCCGAGAGATCCTCGGGCAAGGCGCGAAACTTAAGGCGATGCTTTAGCATCGTCGAGGCTTTGCAACGCTGCCCGAAGTGCTCTCAACGCCGCAGATACGGCGTCAACGATAGCTCACGGCGTAATAACCTCGCCGCACGACGTTTCGGAACGCCTGTAAACCCGCCAGCCCCCCTCCCCCCGGGCCGGCCCCCCTGAGAGGCCCTCATGAAGCTGCGCCTTCTGCTCTGCTCGATTCCCCTTGTCCTGGCTCCCCTGGCCTGCTCCTCCCCCTCGTCGGAGCCTCTGGAGGCCGACAGCGGCCTGGAGGATGGCGGCAGCAACGATGGCGGCGAGGAAGATGGCGGCATCCACGATGCCGACACTTCCGATGCCGATGCTCCCGACGTCGACGCCGAGCCCGACGATCATTTACGTGTCGAGCGCCAGGTGCTCACCGAGGTCCGCGATGAGGTGCGCATCGCCGAGGTGCTCGCTGCACAGCCCGGCTGGGTGGCGATTTACGCGCTCGAGGTTCCCGAAGATCTCAGCAGCGCCGGGGAGCTTCTGGGCAGCGTGGCGATCGAAGCGGGCGTCTCGCAAGATGTGAGCGTGAGCCTGACGCGCGAGCTCGAAGACGGGGAGTGGCTGCTGGCGAGACTTCATCGCGAGGCCCCGGAAGATGGCGTCTTTGGCTACGATGCCAGCGCCGACACCCCCGACGATCCTCCCGCGCTCGACGCCGATGGCCAGCCCGTCGCCGCGGCGGTGGAGGTGCGCATCCCCTCGGCCGGCCTCCAGGCCGACGACCAGACCCTCGAATTTTCCACCCGCGTGCGCATCGCCATGGTGAGCAGTGCTCGCCACGCACTCATCGCCATCGCCGACGCCGACGAGGAAACGCTCGCGACCGCTCCCCTGACCCCCGGGCTTTTTGAAGCGCTGCCCCTGACCTTAAGCCGCCCCATCACCACCCCGGGTGAGACCCTGTACGTCTACCTCTTTAAGGATGTCGACGAAAACGGCGTACTCGATGCGAGCATCGACACGCTCCAAACCGACGCCGGCGGTGCGCCCCTTGTGCTGGACTTTGAGGTCACCCACGCCGACCCGGCCGACCCGGCGCCGGCGGTGCGTTTTGAGATGGTGGCCTCCGGCAACGACGCCTACCTCTTTGAGAGCGCCGAGCCCGCCGAGTTCACCGACATGATCAGCGACCCCACCGCCTTTAACCCCACGCTGACGCTGAAGCGGGGCTGGCGCTACGAGATCGTCAACCTGGTCAGCAACGCCCACCCCTTCGACCTGGTGGAGCTCGGCCAGACCCGCGCCCAGGACACCCTCCTCCTGGCACAGGGCCGGGGGCAGGACCCGGCCCCCGAAGACGAGGCCGAGATCGCCTGGGTGCAGCAGGATCAGGTCATGCGCTTTACCCTGGCCGGCTCCCTCACCCCGGAAACCCCGCCGAACAACGATGTGAACCTCACCGGCTACCGCTGCGCGGTGGCCGGTCATTCGGACATGCGCGGAGAGATCGTGCAGGTGGACTGACCTCGCCAGCCCCCCGACGCCAGCCCTACCTCCCCGTCGGGGGGCATGCCTCTCCCACTCCCCCCCCTGCGCTCCGACGCCTCACTTTCATTTTAAAACCGACTCGCCGAGCCGCTCGACGCCTTCCGCCAGAGTTGAACCTCCTGGCCAAAGCGCTCGGCGACCCCTGCGCCGACTGAACCCCCTCGCCAACACGCTCGGCGACCCTTGCGCCGACTGAACCACGCGTGCCGAAGTGCTCGGCGACCCCTGCGCCGACTGAACCCCCTCGCCAACACGCTCGGCCCCCCTTGCGCCGACTGAACCACGCGTGCCGAAGTGCTCGGCGACCCCTGCGCCGGTTGAACCCATCCTGACAAGGGCTTCGTCGCGGCCTCTTTCGCTAACGAGACACCTGTCGAGCGCTTCGACGCGCCTTCTTGAGTGGCGACAAGAGGCGCCGAGGGCTTCGACACCACCTGCACTCGTGCAGCGAGGTGTGTCGAGCGCTTCGACGCGCCTTCTTGAATGGCGACAAGAGGCGCCGAGGGCTTCGACACCACCTGCACTCGTGCAGCGAGGTGTGTCGAGCGCTTCAGCAACCCACTTTCGGGGGACTCAGGGCCGGGTCGAGCGCTCAAACAACCCACGTTCAGGGGACACGAAACGCGGGCTGCGGGCCTTTTTGGGGCCTGCCCCCAACCCGGCGTTGACAGCTCAAGAAGCTCAGCGGCATTCTGGCTTTGCAAATCATTACATTCCCTCGTCAGCCCTTTCGCCGCCCGACACTCCCCCATCCCGTCGGTGGCTCATGCCCGGAGTCCGGGCCAACCCAGGAGCGCGTCATGAACATCGCCCGGTGGTCTCAAAAGCCACTCTCCCTGACCTGTGCTGCCGTGTTTGGAGCGGTCTGCCTCTTCGCCACCCCCGCCACCGCCGCGCCGCCAACGCAGATTCTTCAGCAGGGCCGCCTGCTCGACGAGAGCGGGGAGCCCAAGAGCGGCATGGTCGACATGCAGTTCACGATCTACAACGCCGAGACCGCTGGCGAGATCCTCTGGCAGGACGAGATCCGCGTGGAGCTCGATGACAACGGGTTTTACACGGTGAGCCTTGGCGAGCAGGGCAGCCCCCTCAACGCCGCGGTCTTTGCTGCCGACCAGACCTGGATCGGGGTTGCCCTCGATGGCGAAGACGAGCTCACCCCGCGCTTCCAGTTCCACTCGGTGCCCTACGCCCTCACCAGCGACCTGGCCATCCGCGCCCTCGTCGCCGACCAGGTCGCCGCCGGCGCGGTGACCCGCGAGGCCCTGGCCGAAGACGTCTTTGAGCAGACCGCCGCCGCGGTCAGCTGCGCCCCGGGCCAGGTCCCGGTCAGCTCCAGCACCGGCTGGGAGTGTGGCGAACTCTCCGGCGGGCTGACCCTCGCCCAGGTGCGCGACGCCCTGGGCTCCACCCTCGGCGATCTGAGCTGCGCTCCCAACCAGATCCCCAGCTACGACGGCAGCCAGTGGACCTGCGCCTGGCAGATGTCCTACACCGCCGGCGACCACCTCACGCTCAACGGCAACACCTTCAGCGTGGACACCACCAACCTGGATGCCGCCTCCCTCGGCGGCACCCCGGCCAACGCCTACCTCACGCAGGCCCAGGCTCAGGCCAGCTACCTGCCCTTGAGCGGCGGCACCCTGCAGGGCGACCTGCGCGTGCGGGAATTCGAGATCGTCAAGGCCCCCGACAACAGCGTCAGCTCCGGCTACATCGAACGCGACACCACTCGCCTGGTGATCCGCAACCAACGCCGGCGTGAAACGGTGCCCATCCCCTCCGAGCGCCTTCACGATCTCTGCCACGATGGCTGCACCTACACCATCTCCATGCGCTACTGGGGCAACAGCAACGTGGAGCTGGGCTCCCGTGGCCCCTACGTCTTCTCCTACGACGAACCCTCCGGCCGCTGGCGCGATAGTCGCAACGCCAACGGTGTTGCCGGAGCCGGCTCAGCCGACCACGTGATCAACGCCGGCGACTGGGGCTGCTGCTACTTCACCGAAGGCGAATACATCGCCGGAGTCGCCCAGGGAGACAGCACCCGCGAGATGCATCTGCTGAACTATTCCAGCACCACCTGCCCGCTCAACTCCAACTCCTCGTTGGAGTGCATCCTGACCTTCTCCGACTGAGCCCTGGAGGCGAGCATGAACCCCATGATGCAACTCCACATCCCGGCGCTGATGCTGGCGTTGGCGCTGAGCCTGGCCTGCAACGTCGACGACGGCTCGGCAAAGGTTGACTCCGATGTCGGTCCCGATTTCGAAGTGGGCGAAGAGGTGGACGCCTCTCCTGACGAGCTACCCGTGGAGGCGAAGCAGTGGTGCGCCGCCGGCGGCGTGGCCACCGGCCCCGGCGTGCGCCTGATCCACTGCACCGCCCCGGCCGAAGCCGCCGCCACTGAGCTGAAGGGCTCCGGGGTGCGCCTGGAGGTCGGCGCCACCCGCGTCATCACCCGCTGAGCTCCTCTCCCCGACGCCGGCCTCACCGCCTCGTCGGGGGATGCCTCTCCCATTCGTATCACCCAAAAAGCCGGGGCTTGTGCCCCGGCTTTTTTTGCGCGCCTTGAGCGCCCAAAACTTCCGCGATCATCCCGAAGCAGGCCCCTCGAAGCCAGCGGATGGGCAGCCAGGCCGAAGCCCGGCACGCCCCCAAAGCTCAGGGCTCGTTCACGCGCTCCTCATCGCCGGCGAGCTCGGGCGCCTCCCGGGGTTTGAAGATCGCGTAGAGGTAGAGAAAGGAGGGAACCAGCAGCACCGAGCCGGCCGCCAGGGCAATGAGCACCGGGCGCAGCACCGCGGGCTCGGCGGCCGACTCCAGGATGCGAAAGTCCGGGTAGATCAGGTAGGGAAACTGCGCCAGCGCCCAGCCCATCATGATCAGCGCCACCTGGGCGCCGGCGGCCACCCGGGCCAGGCGGTAGCGCCGCGTCCACAGCGCCCCGATGGCCAGGAGCGCCGCCAGGCCCGTGATCAACTGAAAGAGCAGCGACCAACCTGCCCCGGTGAGCCCCTCCCAGATCAGCGGGGCATCGCGTATCGCGAGCAGACCCGCCACAAAGGCGCACACCCCGGTGGCCAGCGCGCTCCACAGCGCCCGACGCCGAAAGTCCTCCTTGAGCGCCTCCCCCGGAGCCTCCACCGTCATGTACACCGCGGCTAAAAAGGCGCAGAGCACCAGCGTGAGCGCGCCGATCGCAAAGGGAAAGGGGCTGAGCCACTCCGAGACAAAGTTGGTGTCGACCACCCCGTTCTCTAGCACCCGGATCTCCCCGGTGGCAATCGCCCCCACGCACACCCCCAGCAAGAGCGGGGAGCTCACGCTGGCGATGGCAAAGACCCGCGCCGAGCTCCGCTCCAGCCCCTGGGCCCCCGCCGAGTAGGACTGAAACGCAAAGGCCGAGCCCCGCAGCACGATCCCCACCAGCATGATCACCAGGGGAATATGCAGCGCGGTCATCATCGCCGCGAACACGCTCGGAAAACACACAAAGAGGAGCACGATCACCAGGATCAACCACACGTGGTTCGCCTCCCAGATCGGCGCAATCGCCTGGGTCAGGGCCCGGCGCTGCGCCTCCTTTCGCTCGCCAGTTGCGAAGAGGTACCAGATCCCCCCGCCAAAATCGGCGCCCCCGGTGAGCAGGTAGACAATGAGCGCGAGCACGATGATCGCGGCGATGATCATGGCCAGTTCGGGCATACCAGCTCCTCAGTCGGTGGATTCGCTCAGGTCATCGGCAGCGCTCTCGGGAGCCTGAAGCGCCTCAAGCTCCCGGGAGGTCGGGCTCTGAAAGACGTGGCGCCAGAGCAGGTAGACCACGATCACCGAGAGCACCAGATAGAGGAGCGTGAACACCAGAAAGGGCACCACCAGATGAGGCATCGGGGTCACCGCGTCGGCCGTGCGCAGGTAGCCCTGAATCACCCAGGGCTGGCGCCCCACCTCGGTGACCACCCAGCCGGCCTCCACCGCCAGCATGCCCATCGGCGCGGTGAGCACCAGCACCCACAGGTACCAACGCGCGGTGTAGAGGCGCCGCCCTCGCCAGCTCATCCCCACCCCGAACACCCCCACCGCCATCATCCACAGCCCCAGCGCGACCATGATCTGAAACGCGATGTGCACGATCGCCACCGGCGGCCACTCATCGCGCGGGAAGGCCTTGAGCCCCCGGACCTCGGCGTCGAAGTCGCCGTAGGCCAGAAAGCTCAGTGCCCCGGGGATCTCGATCGCCCAGGGGGTCTGCTCGCGCTCCTCGTCGGGCAGCCCGAAGATGCGCAGCGGGGCGCCCTGCTCCGTCTCAAACTGCCCCTCCATCGCGGCGAGTTTGACGGGCTGGTTCTTGGCGGTGGCCTTGGCCAGCAGGTCGCCCATCAGGGGTTGGGCCAGCGCGGCGATCGCGGCGATCGGCAGCGCGATGGCGATCGCCCTTTTATGAAACGCGTTGCCCCCCTCCCGCAGCAGCATCGCCGCGTGAATCCCCGCCACCGCAAAAGCCACCGACTGAAAGGCCGCGATCACCATATGCCCGCACTGCGTCGCCCACATCGGGTTAAACATCGCCTCCCAGGGCCGCACGTTGACAAAGGCGCCGTCGACCAGATCAAACCCGGCCGGCGCGTTCATCCAGGCGTTGGCCGTGACCACAAAGACCCCGGAGGCCGTCCCGCTGATCAGCACCATCACCCCGGCCAGCAGGTGCGCGCGCCGCCCCACCCGATCCCAGCCGTAGAGGTAGATGCCCAGAAAGATCGCCTCCAGAAAGAACGCAAACCCCTCCAGCGAAAAGGGCATCCCCACCAGGGGGCCGGCGTGCTCCATGAAGGTGGGCCAGAGCAACCCCAGCTCAAACGAGAGCACCGTCCCGCTGACCGCCCCCACCGCAAAGATGATGGCGGTGCCCCGGGCCCAGCGCCGGGCCAACTCCCGGTAGATCGGGTCGCCGCTGCGCAACCACCGGGCCTCGGCGATGACCATCAACAGGGGCATGGCCATGCCCACCACGGCAAAGACGATATGAAAGGCCAGAGACATGGCCATCTGACTTCGTGCAGCGAGGAGATCTTCCATGCGCGGTGTACCCCCGATGAAGTGGCGTCAACGGGGGGGAGGATAGACACCGCCCCCGCGGTGACGAGGCCGGTGGGGCGCGCTCTCAGCGGGCCATTCGTTTCGAGTCTGTGCGCCCTTGCTTAGCTTCTCCGGTAGGCAGGCCGGTTCTTATAAACACGCCGGCGCATCATTCCCCCCGCTTTACGGAGTCGCCATGGCAACCCAATCCGCCAGCAACGCCCCTTCCTCCGGTCGCCTCAACACCACCGCCGCGCTCTGGGCCGGTGGCATCGGCGGGCTTCTCTTCCTTGTGCTGGAGCTGGCCATCGTCCCCTTGATGGGCATGAGCGTGTGGGCTCCCCTTCAGATGATCTCGGCGATCGTGCTGGGCAGCGACGTGCTCCCCCCGCCGGCGGCGTTCTCCATCGGCGTGCTCCTGACCGCGCTCCTGGTGCACTTTGCGCTCTCCTTCATCTACGCCTCGATCCTGGGCTTCATCATCGCGCGCCGCCCCATGGGCGTGGCGCTGGGCATCGGCGCGATCTTCGGGCTGGCGCTCTACGTGCTCAATTTCTACGTGTTCACCGGGCTCTACCCCTGGTTCGCCGAGGCCCGAAACGCGCTGAGCATCGGGGTGCACCTGGCCTTCGGCCTCTCGGCGGCCTTTGTCTACGTGCGCGTGCGCGCCAGCGAACGCCTGGGCCGCGCGGCCACCGCCTAGCAGGCCCCCTGATCGGGGCGCCTGGCGCCCCGCGTCTCTTGTTGCACACACAAGCCCGGCTGCCCTGGAGGCAGCCGGGCTTGTGCGATCCGGGCCCCTCCTCGCCCACCCTTTAGACAGATTGACTATGGTCCGCGCGCGCCCCTTCGATACAAAATGTCACACACAACACCCCAAAACGTTTAACAGATAGGTTCATCCCCATGCGCACGTTCCCACACCACTCCCTCGCTCTCCTCCTGATGATGATGCTCGCCGCCCCCCTGGCCTGCTCCTCCGACGATGGCGACACCACCACTCCCGACACCGGGGCGGTCGACACCGACGCCGACTCCACCCCCGACGCCGACACCACCCCCGACGCCGACACCTCCCCCGACGCCGACGACACCCCGAGCTGCCCGCAGAAGGGTTTTGACGCCCTCACCCTGGAGGATGCCACCGTCACCTTCGGCCCCTCGCTCCTGGCGTCCTTCCTGGGGGAAGCCGATGGCGAGGGCAAATCCCGTGGCCTGACCATCCGTTGGAACTTTGGCTACGAGGCCAGCAGCGACGTGGCCGACTACAACCCCTACGTGCTGAGCCCCTTTGTCAGCGGCCGCGCCAACGCCATCGTCGTGGTCGGCTACACCGGCTGCACCCCCGGCGTACTCCCCTCGATCAACAGCTGCGAGGTCTCGTATTTCAATCAGTCGGGCAACCTCACCCTCAGCGCCCTGGGCACGCTCACTGGCGAGTACCTCACCGGCGAGCTCTCCGACCTGGTGATGGATGTGCCGGACTCCGAGGGTGAGACGAGCTGGTGCATCGACGCCTTCGACTTCGATCTTGGCGTCGTCTCCAACGTGCCCGCCTCTGGCGAGTGCCGTGCCGACGCGGACTGCAACGGCAGCGCCTGCTTTGATCCGGAGGAGGCCCGGCGTTTTGCGATGTGCCCGCCGCAGAGCTGTAACTCCGAGCTGACCTTCTGCCTGAACGATGAGTCCTGCGGCGCCGGCGGCGTCTGCCAGCGCGCGCCGATGCACGAATGCGCCTGCAGCGCGGACATGCCCATCTGCCAGCCCCGCTGCGTTGAAGACATGGACTGCGAAGCCGGCGAAGCCTGCGGCGACGATGGCCACTGCGGCCCGATCCCCTGCCAGGGCCTCGGTGCCAACCCCGACTGCCCCGCCCATTACGCCTGCACCATCGACAACATCTGTGAGCGCACCACCTGCATGATCGATGTCGACTGTGAGGGCGGACGCTGCGTCGAAGGCCGCTGCTATGAGGGCTTTGGCGCCTGCGCCTCCCAGTTCTGATCCTCGCTTCTCAACACCGAAAAGCCCGGCTGCCGCCCACGCAGCCGGGTCTTTTGATCGACGCCTACCCTTCGCCCCCCTGCGCTTGAAGCAGGTTGATGAAGGTCGGCGTGTCGTCATCTCGCCTCCGCTCAAACCCACATCACACAGGTTCCAACCATGCACATGTTCACTCGCCAGACCCTCGGCCTCCTCCTGCTGATGATGCTCGCCAGCCCCCTGGCCTGCTCCTCCGACGATGGTGACACCGACACCTCGCCAGACACCGGAGTGGTTGACACGGACACGGGCTCCACCCCCGACGCCGACACCACCCCCGACGCCGACACCACTCCCGACGCCGACACCACCCCCGACGCCGACACCACTCCTGACGCCGACACCACTCCCGAGGTCGGGGATGACGACCCCGTGCCCGGCTGCGACTTAAGCGGATTTGGCCCTCGCACCCTTGAGTTTGCGCGCTATGACCACAACGGCATCAACGCCATCTTCCGCGGCGAGCCCGACGAGAACGGCAAAACCCGCGGCCTGGTCATCTACTGGCCCCAGGGCAGCAGCACCGACCTGGCCGACTACGACCCCTTCGTGATGAGCACCCCCGAGCAGGACGTGCCGATCAACGCCTTTGTCAACGGATGGACCGGCTGCGCCCCCGACGCCAACCCCACCCCCTACACCTGCGAAAACTACTTCTACACCGCCGCTGGCGAGCTGACGCTCAGCGCGATCGGCATCCGCGCCGGGGCTTCGGTCACCGGCCGAATCAGCGACCTGGTCCTGCACCTGCTCGACTCCGATGGCGAGACCCAATGGTGTCTCAACGGCTTTGACTTCGACCTGACCCTGCCCGCCACCACCTACGATCTGGGCATGTGCAACAGTCAGGAAGACTGCTTCGCGCTTGAGAGCAGCACCTGCCTGACGCCCGTCCAGCATGAGCGCTACACCTACTGCGCGCCCCGCACCTGCGTGCCCGCCGGTCAGATGAGGGGCTGCGGCGACGACACCGACTGCGGCACCAACGAGGTCTGCCGCCGCGCCGAAACGACCCGCTGCGCCTGCGACGGCATTGGCCGCTACTGCCTGCCCCGCTGCACCGACGACAGCATCTGCGCCGAGGCCGAGTTCTGCGCCGCAGACGGCCACTGCAAAGCGATCGCCTGCGAGAATGGCGACTGCCCCGACAACTTCTCCTGCTCGGCGGAGAACACCTGCCTGCGCACCTCCTGCACCACCGACGCCGAATGCGCCCAGGGTGGCGCCTGCGTGGAGGGCAAATGCCACGCCGAGATGGGGTACTGCATCGATTGAGATAGGCGTCATGTCGCAACAAAAAAGGGCCCCGAGGGGCCCTTTTTTGTGTTGAAGCGCTATCGGCGGTGTGAGCGCCCTTGATGGGGGCTCTGGCGATATAAACGCCGCCGGGGGAGAAGCCGCATCTCAAACGCCTTCTGCCACCATCCAGAAAGCCCGTCCATTACTCCGCCGGCTCAAGCACCCGCTGATTCTCCCCCGTCAACAAACGATGCTGCGGATTGATATTACGCTCAAAAATTAAAAAATGGGCCTCACGAGCAAAGCCGAGAAATGTTCGCTGGGTCTCATGAATCGAACGTGAAAGTTTCCATCCACCCATCCGACCCCGACGCATACCCCTGTCAATCGCTCCCCCTCGCGACGCCACCTCATCGTTTGACCCTCTCACCTCGTTTATGCGAAAAAACGTAACGTTCACACACCACGCACGCCCCCCCCTGCTCCAGAGGATCTTGATGGTCTTGCGCCCCGCTCTTTCTGCCCGCTCGCATTTCGCTACCCTCCTCCTGGCCGTACTCGCCGCCTTGAGCGCCTGCGGCGACGCCGACACCACCCCCACCGAAACCCTCCGTGACGATGGCGCGGCCTGCGAGCTTGACGCCCAGTGCAACAGCGCCTTCTGCCATCCCACCGAAGGCCTCTGCGCCCAGCCGACCTGCGGCGACGGCATCGTCCACGATGGCGAAGCCTGCGACGACGCTGGCGAGTCCGAGACCTGCAACGACGACTGCACCGCCGCCACCTGCGGCGATGGCGAGGTCAACGCAAGCGCTGGAGAAGCCTGCGACGACGCCGGCGAATCCGAAACTTGCAACGACGACTGCACCGCCGCCCAATGTGGTGATGGCGTAGTCAACGCAAGCGCTGGCGAAGCCTGCGACGACGGCAACGCCATCGACGACGACGCCTGCACCAACACCTGCGAGCTCCCCACCTGCGGCGACGGCATCGTGCAGCCCGGCGAAGGCTGCGACGACGGCAACGCCATCGACGACGACGCCTGCACCAACGCCTGCGCCCTCCCCACCTGTGGCGATGGCATCCTGCAGAATGGCGAAGCCTGCGACGACGGCAACGACATCGACACCGACGCCTGCCTCTCCACCTGCGTGGCCGCCTCCTGCGGCGACGGCATCATTGAGGAGGGCGTCGAAGCCTGCGACGACGCCAACGACATCGACGACGACGCCTGCACCAACGCCTGCCAGCTCGCCACCTGCGACGACGGCATCCTCAACCAGGACGAGAGCGACGTGGACTGCGGCGGCACCAACTGCACAGCCTGCGAAGACGGCGCGACCTGCACCACCCACAGCGACTGCGTCTCCGGCCACTGTGCCTACGGTTTGAGCTGCGCCCCCAACCCCGTCAGCTGCCTCGATCTTTTGCTCGGCGGCACCACCACCAGCGGCGTCTACAGCATCGACCCCGATGAGGACGGCACCCTCGAAGACGTCTACTGCGACATGACCACCGACGGCGGCGGCTGGACGCTCGTCGCCTCCACCTTCCAGACAGCTCTCAACGACGAGGCATCCGCCTACTACGCCGACCTGAGCACCCTCGACCCGACCAGCGCCCAGACTGGCATCTGGAATGGCCTGCGCTCGGTGGTCGATACCACCGGCGATATGCGCTTTACCTGCAAAGTCGACGCGGCCGCCTCTCAGGGCGCGACCTTCGACGTCGACCTCTCCTTCTACGACGTCTCCTGGTACCAGACCGTCACCACCGGCACCGACGCCGACTCCTGCTTCGAAGAGAATCAGGGGGCGGGCTACACCGGCCCCTGGAATCGCCGAAACAACCTCACCGGCGAGTTCAAATCCGACACCGACGCCTACGCCCAGGGCTTTATGGAAGGGGAAGACCGCTGCGAAAGTACGGACGACTTCACCGTCGACTTCGATGACCGCGGCATGGACTCCGACCAGACCGACGGCACCGACTGGGGCAAAGATGATAACAGGCCCAAATGCGGCTCCGTGCAGGAAATGACCACCGGCGCCTGGCATATCTGGAGCCGGGAGACCACCTGCTTCGACGGCCGGCAAAGCGGCGATGAGAGCGATACCGACTGCGGCGGCTCCTGCGCGACCTCCTGCCAGAGCGGGGCGAGCTGCCGCGTGGATGACGACTGCGCCTCCTCCGACTGTTATCTCGGCGTCTGCCGGCCTGACCACTGCGGCAACGGGATCCAGGACAGCGATGAGAGCGACCTCGACTGCGGCGGCTCCTGCGCTCCCTGCTCCACTGGCGAGCAATGCGCAAGCGACGCCGACTGCGGCGGCTTCACCTGCTCTGCCGACTCCACCTGCGACATCCCCGCAAGCTGCCTTGACCTGCTCACCGACACCCCCGGCCTGCCCGATGGCGAATACCTGATCGACCGCGACGGCAACGGCCCGCTCAAAAACCTCCAGGTCTTCTGCGACATGACCAGCGACGGCGGCGGCTACACCTTCCTCAAAATCGCCCCGGACACCAACGTCTACGCCCCCGAGGCCGAGGCCCTCTGCGCCCAGCACAACATGCAGCTGCACATCCCCCGCTCCCCGGCCCACCTGGCCACCACCCTCACCCTGGCCCGCAATCCCGATGTCGGCCCCGATGCCAACATCCACTACGCCCGCATCTTCGGCATCTACCCCGACTTCGACGGCGCCACCTGCATCCGCACCCCCTTCAACTCCTCCAGCGCCGACTGCGACTGGAGCGCCAGCGACGACGGCCCCTTCTTTATCGGCACGCGCACCAACATCGCCGAGCCCAACGGCGATAACACCACCGCAGGCTCCATGGGCTACTCCTGGTATGCCGACAACACCGTCGAAGGCTACAACGACCTCCCCGGCCAGGGCTTCACCTCCAGCCGCTTCATCTGCCAGGTGGGCGATAAGCAGCCCTGAGCTCCCGGGTTCGCGATGTCGATCGATTCGTGTGGGCCTTGGGGGGGGGCACGCGAACCCAAAGATCCGAGCGTATCCAGGGCGGCGCTGACAAGGAGATAGGGATGAAGCTGTAGCAACGCTACCGCGTATCCAGGGCGGCGCTGACAAGGAGATAGGGATGAAGCTGTAGCAACGCTACCGCGTATCCAGGGCGGCGCTGACAAGGAGATAGGGATGAAGCTGTAGCAACGCTACCGCGTATCCAGGGCGGCGCTGACAAGGAGATAGGGATGAAGCTGTAGCAACGCTACCGCGTATCCAGGGCGGCGCTGACAAGGAGATAGGGATGAAGCTGTAGCAACGCTACCGCGTATCCCTATCGACGCAGTCAGCGTCGTCCTGGGGCGCTCGGCACCGGCTTGACCGGCCACTCCCCCCGATGATAGCGCTCCCCCCTCGAGCTGGGAGTGTTCGCCCGTGGTGGGCGAGCTGAGAGATATCCCTTGAACCTGAACCGGATCATGCCGGCGTAGGAAAGCTCAGGACGTCGTCGTCTGGCCTCTTTACACGTGCATTCGATGCGCGCGGGGGGGGCCCGATCCATCGTCGCTGCTGCCTCCTCGCCATGGCCGGATCTCGAGTGGAGCGCCCCATGATGAGCGACGCCAACGGCTTCGACCTCTTTGCCAACGACTACGACGCCTGGTTTTCCGAGAACCAGCCCCTCTTAGAGAGCGAGGTCCGCCTTCTTGCGCACCTCTGGCCCGAGCCGAAACCGGCGCGGGTACTCTCTGTGGGATGCGGCACCGGGCTCTTTGAGGCCGTCCTCAAGCGCGACTTCGATATCGTGGTGACCGACGGCATTGAGCCCGCCGAGGGCATGGCCGCCATCGCCCGGACCCGGGGCATGGAGGTCACGATCGGCACCGCCGAAGAAGGGGATTTTGGCCAGGAGCTCTTTGATATGCTGGTGTTCAACGGGTCGAGCTCCTACGTCAACGATCTGCAGGGGGTCTTTGAGCGCGCCTTCAACGCGCTGCGCCCCGGGGGCTATGTGATGGTCATCGATGTGCCGCGGGAGAGCAGCTTTGGCATTCTCTACTGCCTCGCTGCCGAGCTCGGCACCTGGGATCATCCGCTGATGGCCGGGGTGGCACCGAAGAGCCCCTATCCGATGCCCTTTGTGCGCGCGGCCTCCTGGCACACCACCGCCGAGCGCATCGAGGCACTCACGGCCGCGGGATTCACCGTGGAGAAGACCGCGCAAACCCTGACGACCCACCCGGTACGCGCCGGCGAAGAGGTCGAGATGCCCCGCGACGGCCACGAATCCGGTGACTACGTCGGGGTGCTCGCCAGCAAAACGACCGCGGGGCACTCATGAGCCTGGCGAGTCGACTGCGCCGGGAGAACGACGCGCTCTTTGAGGCGGCCCGGGCCCACCCCTTCGTCCGCGGTATCGGCGACGGCAGCCTCCCCCGCGAGGTGTTCGGGCGCTGGATCACCCAGGACTGGCTCTATCTACAGGGCTACGTCGTGGCGCTGGACGCCGCGAGCCAGCTGGCGCTCACCGAGTCGTCCCGCCACTTCTGGGGGGAGCTCGCCAGACTCACCCGCGAGGTCGAGCTTGAGCTGCATCGCGGCCTGGCCAGACGTTTTGGGTTGCCCATCAACGCCCTCGATGAGGCCGCACCTTTTGGGGCGACCACGTCGTATCTGGCGACCTTAAAGGCAGCGCGTTCGAGCTATCCGACCCTGGTCGCCACGTTGACCCCCTGCGCGGTGGGCTATGCCGAGATCGCCCGTGATCTCGACTCACAAAACGCCCACCGGCCGGCGGATTACGACGCCTGGATCGCGACCTACACCGACGCGGCGTTTCAGCAGTCGGTCCCCATCTTCGAGGCGGAACTCAACCGCTGCACAGCGATCGAGGGCGCGATGATGACGATCGAGGGCGCCTACAAAGATGCCGCGCGCTGCGAACTCGAGTTCTGGGAAGGACTGTGGCAAGGGCGGTGAAACTGCCCGAGCACCAGCACCAGCACCAGCACGAGTACGAGCACCAGCACCAGCACGAGAACGAGGTCGAGGTCGAGCACGAGCACGAGCACGAGAACGAGTACGAGCCCGAGGTCGAGGTCGAGGTCGAGGTCGAGCACGAGCACGAGAACGAGCACGAGCCCGAGAACGAGGTCGAGCACGAGCACGAGCACGAGCACGAGCACGAGCACGAGCACGAGCCCGAGAACGAGAACGAGAACGAGAACGAGAACGAGCACGAGCACGAGCCCGAGAACGAGAACGAGAACGAGAACGAGGTCGAGGCCGAGGTCGAGGTCGAGGTCGAGGTCGAGGTCGAGGTCGAGCACGAGCACGAGCACCTGCACGAGCACGAGGTCGAGCACGAGCACCAGCCCGAGCACGAGAACGAGAACGAGCACGAGCACCAGCACCAGCACCAGCCCGAGCACCAGCACGAGCACCAGCACGAGCCCTAACCCCAGATCGCCCTATCCCCACCCACAAAAACCCCCGGCCGCCACAGCGACCGGGGGTTTTGCATACGACACACGTCGAGCGCCGGGGCGCTCGGCACTCCACTCACCACCACATCCTCAACTCATGACCACCTCCGCGTCTCCCTCCTCCCCCACCACATCAAACTCCGCCTCTCCCTCCAGCTCCCCCAGGTCGGCCTCCTCCACCAGCCCGGCGCGGCGGCGGGCCGTGGGGCGGACCCGCTCGGCGAGCTCGGGCATCTCGGCCAGGCGAAAGAGGTTTTCGATGATCGCGGCCACCGGGCTGTAGTGGGTGCTCCACTGCGCGTCGGCCTTGTCGCGGGCGTTGAGCGCGGCCTGGGTCTCGCGCTCCTCGACCTGATAGGCCTCCATGCTGGCGATGAGGCCCCGGGCGCGGGTGTCGATGGCGGCCGCCAGGCTGGCCGGGTCCGGCCGCCCCAGATCCAGGTCGGAAGGCATATCGACCTCGTAGTCGTCAAAACCCGCCGCGAGCTTTTCCTGAATGTTGGTGGCGAAGCTCAACAGGTGGTCGGGCGTCTCCGGCGTGTTACCCACAAAGCCCACATCCTGCGCCGCATACTCGCCCCAGTAGTTGACGATGGCACCGCGCACCTTAATCAGCACCTGGCGAAGCTCCGTCACCGCCTCGTCCCGCACCACACGCCGACGCCGGTCCTCCCCGCGCTCCGTGGCCAAAAAACGCTCCGCCCCCTCAAAACCCTCGGCGCTGCGACACGCGACGTTGGCAATGGCCACCATAAACTGACCGGAGGTCAGGTTCGGCGGCACCCCGTCCGGAAAAAGCAGCGCATCGAGCCGCGCCCCCGCACGCTCTTGATTGACCTCCGCGGAACTCTTGATGGTACGGCTGATCGCGCTCTTGTTCGCGCTTGTACGAGACATCTTAGCCATAGCTAACCCCTCTTAAGGCATATGCATGCCTGTGGGTCCCCCGGTTAGGTGGCTCCAACCGATTCGAAGCCTCTCCCCGACGTCGAGGACGCGTGTTTTGGAATGACGCCACGCTAATCCGAACACTTTTAAGGCGCAATACATGAACCCGGCACGACAAAGCACTCGACGCGTCTCGCTGCGGCCCAGCTACTCCCGTCGAAGCCCTCGACGCGTCTCGCTGCGGCCCAGCTACTCCCGTCGAAGCCCTCGACGCGTCTCGCTGCGACGTAGGTACTCGCGTCGAAGCATTCGGCGCGTCTCGCTGCGACGTAGGTACTCGCGTCGAAGCATTCGGCGCGTGTCTCAGCGACCTTGGAAGCCGCGTCGAAGCGCTCGGTCGGCGAGTTCAGCCGGCGCAAGACGCGTCGAGGGCTTCGTCACGTGGGGTTGAGTCGGCGAGAGAAGCGACCAGGGCTCCGCGGAGTACGTTTAGCTGGCAGATGACGCGTCGAGGGCTTCGTCAGGTATGGCGGAGTCGGCGCAAGGAGCGTCGAAGGCTCCGGGGGCCGGGTTTAACCCGGCACGTAGGTCTCGAGGGGTTCGGCGCGTGTGTTTCAAAATGAAAGCGAGGCGTCGAAGCGCATGGGGGCTGGGGGATCGGCGATTCGGGGTGTCAGGTGGTTGCGGGGCGCCACGCTTTGCGATGGGGGGCGATTTGAGCGAGCCGTGGGGGGTTCACGCGAACCCAAAGATCCGAGCACATTCAGGACGACGCTGACGGCGACGACGCAGCGTCGTCCCGGGGCGCTCGGTCCGCGTTGCCATCGACCTGGCAGATATGGCATCCACGACAGCTCCCGGCGTACTAACGCTTCCGACGGCAAAGGCCCCCATGAACTTCCTCTCATTGCGCTCGTTGGCGCTCGCTCTGCTCACCTCCATCTGCATCCTCGGCGTCGGCTGCCAGGCGGAGAGCCCTCAAACCTGCGAGAGCAGCGCCGACTGCGACTCGAATCAGAGTTGCCTGAACGCCCGCTGCCAGCTCACCGACACCTCGCTGCCCGACGCCGATCACGACGCCCAGGCGGGCGACTGCCGGGTGGAGCCCTGCGCCGAGGGGCTGCTCTGCAACACGAGCACCGGCGCCTGCGAGCACTGTACTCTTGATGAGCAATGCGACGAGTACGCGGTCTGTCACGCCACCGAGCGCGTCTGCACCTGCCAGGCCGGCTACGTGCGCTGCGGCGGGGTCTGCACCTCCCAGGACTCCGTCGAGAGCTGCGGCAGCCAGTGTGAGCCCTGCCCGGAGGTGGAAAACGGCGAGCCTGTTTGTGTGCAACAGACCTGCTCGGCGCTCTGCGTCCCGGGCTACTACCCCTGCGAGGAGGGGTGTGATGGCCCCCCGGGCCAGTGCGTCGAATGCCTGGAAAACGCCCATTGCACCGACCCGCAGGCGCCGGTCTGCCAGCAGGGGGCCTGCACCGGATGCGCCTCCAACCAGGATTGCGCCGGCGTCGAGGGCAAGGCGATCTGCGATGTGGCTACGGGCATGTGCGCAGAGTGTTTGCCCGGCCAATCCGAGGCCTGCGGCGACTTCTCCTGCGATCCGCAGACCCGGGAGTGCACCACCACCGAGCTTAAGAGCCGGGGCAGCTGCGAGAGCTGCCGCTCCGACGATGAGTGCGCCCCCGACCACATCTGCGTCGCCATGAGCTTTGCCGGTTTGGCGCGCGACTCCGCCTACTGCCTGCGCATCGACACCGCCCCCGACGCCAACAGCTCCGATTGCCAGGAGCCCTTCATGGTGTTGGACATCAAGGAGAGCATCACCACCGCGGAGCTCGAGATCGTCTGCGGCATCAACGAAGCGCTGACCACCTGCGAGGCCGTGCTCGACTACAACCGCAGCTGCACCAGCGCCGACGACTGCGGCGTGGCGGGCCTGGATGACGGCCTCTGCGAGCTCATTGAATTTGAGCCCGGTGTGCGCTGCACCATCCCCTGCGACTCCTCTTTGGAGTATCCCCAGTGCTACTTCCCCTATGGCTGCGCCAGCAACGGTGACACTCAGTTCTGCGGGGCCCACTGACATGATGGTTCGTACGTTCCCAGCCCGCCTCCTCGCCGCCCTCCTCACCACCCTGGTGGTGATCGGGGTGAGCGCCTGCTCCTCGCGCTCCGCGACCAGCTGCAGCGACGATCAGGACTGCTTCGACAACGAGGTATGTCGCGCCGGCACCTGCGAGGTGCTCACCCCCGATACCGGCGATGAGCGCGACTGCGTCGAGAACATCGGCATCTGCGGCCAGGAGTACTGCCACCCCGAAGAGCGACGCTGCGTGGCCTGTGTGCGCAACGACCACTGCTCCGGGGAGCTCGTCTGCGACCCGAGCTCCAACGCCTGCGTCTGCCCGCCGGGCACCCACCGCTGTGGCGAGCGCTGCGTCGACTCCGGCTCCCCGGAGCACTGCGGTGAGCGCTGCGAGAGCTGCCCGACCCAGTGGGGCGCCGACGCCGCCTGTGTGCAGGGAAGCTGCACGCTTGAGTGCGCCGAGGGCTTCTTCCCCTGCTCCGGCCCCGACTGCCAGACCCAATGCATCGAATGCGAACGCCACGCCGACTGCACCAGCCCCTCCCACGCCCGCTGCGACGAGGGACGCTGCCAGGGCTGCGCCACCTCCCAGGACTGCGCCCACCAACCCGACACCCCGGTCTGCGACCAGGCCAGCGGCACCTGCATCATGTGCACCCCCGAGGACTCCTCGGCCTGCAACGGCAACTCCTGCGATCCGCGCACCAACCTCTGCACCACCACCCCCATCCGCAGCCTGAATGACTGCGAGCTCTGCCAGGCCGACATCGAGTGCCAGGACCACCAGCGCTGTGTTCCGATGAACTTCGCCGGCCAGAGCCGCCCCCACGGCTACTGCCTGGACATCGAGAGCCTGCGCTCCTGCAGCAAGCCCTTGCCGATGCACCTGGAGCGCGTCAGCCTCTCGGGCCATCCGCTCACCCGCTACTGCGGGGTGCGCGAGGAGAAGATCACCTGCGAGGCCTTCCTGGACTTTGGCAACCCCTGCGCCAACGACCACGACTGCGGCGCCCCGAGCCTCGACGACGGCACCTGCACCTGGTTCTCCGGCGCAAACGCCCGCTACGGCTGCTCCTACCCCTGCACCAACGACGAGGACTGCCCGGCCGGCGCCTTCTGCACCAGCCCCAACAACGGCTTCTGCCTCAGCAACCCCCTTCCCTGACTCCCGAGCTCCGGCCCGCTCCCGGGTCCACAGCGCTCCCAAACCACAAAAGCCCCCCTTCGCGATGGCGAAGGGGGGCTTTTTCGTACGTCGGAGCTTTTCTTCTGAAACCTTTCCCCCTCCCGGGGCATCTCTTACCACGACACCCGATCCCCCCCTTGCTTTTGGGGGTCAGGGCGCTACTACCGGGCCGGAGCTGGCCCGAAACATGTTTTCCACCTTTCTGTATGAGGTCACACCATGAGCCTGCGCATCAATGACATCGCCCCGAACTTTGAAGCTGACTCCACCGCCGGGAAGCTCTCCCTGCATGAATGGATCGGCGATGGCTACGCGATCATCTTCTCGCACCCCAAAGACTTTACCCCGGTCTGCACCACCGAGTTTGGCGCCGTGGCGCGCCTGGTCCCGGAGTTCAAGAAGCGCAACACCAGGGTGATGGGCGTCTCCGTCGACAGCGTCGAAGAGCACCACAAATGGGTCAAAGACATCGAGACCTTTGCCGGCTCGCCGGCCGACTTCCCCATCATCGACGACACCTCGCTTAAGGTCGCCAAGCTCTACGACATGCTTCCGGCCGAGGCCTACCTCCCCGACGGCCGCACCGCCGCCGACAGCGCGACCGTGCGCACCCTCTTCATCATCGGCCCCGACAAGAAGGTGCGCCTGACGATGACCTACCCGATGTCGGTCGGCCGCAACTTCGCCGAGGTGCTCCGTGCCCTGGACGCCGTCCAGGCCACCGACGGCCAGCCCCTGGCCACCCCGGCCAACTGGCAGCCCGGCGAAGACGTGATCGTGGGGCTGAGCCTCGACGATGACGCCGCCCGCGAGCGCTTCGGCAAGATCGACATCAAGCTCCCCTACCTGCGCCTGACCAGCGTGAAGTAAGCGCGCCCTCCCCCCGACACCGTCGGGGGGAACCGGCACCCCACATCCGCCTCACCCAAAACGCCGGGAATTCACTCCCCGGCGTTTTTTTATGCGCGCCCCCCCAGGCTTACGCCCCCCACGCCCTTGCCGCGAGCACACGACCTCGTACACCAGCACGAGCACGAGCACGAGTACGAGATCGAGGTCGAGGTCGAGGTCGAGCACGAGCACCAGCACGAGCACGAGCACGAGCACGAGCACGAGGTCGAGTCCGAGTCCGAGTCCGAGGTCGAGTCCGAGTCCGAGTCCGAGGTCGAGCACGAGGTCGAGGCCGAGGTCGAGGTCGAGGTCGAGGTCGAGGTCGAGCACGAGGTCGAGTCCGAGGTCGAGGTCGAGGTCGAGTCCGAGTCCGAGTCCGAGCACGAGCACGAGGTCGAGCACGAGGTCGAGCACGAGTCCGAGGTCGAGTCCGAGGTCCGAGTCCGAGTCCGAGTCCGAGTCCGAGGTCGTCGCCCCCATCACCGTAGCCGGTCAACATATAGCCTTCGATCGCGGCGAAGACATGCCTCAAGTTTTCGGTATAGGGGCCGTAGTGGCCTTTGACGTACTTCAACCGCAGGGGCTCGCCGGCCTCCTGCGCAAAATACATCAGCTTATGAAGCTCCAGCAGGGAATATGGAGGGATCCATCAAGCCGGCGAGGTAGCGTTCGAAGAGTTGAACGAGCCACACGCGATCGGGAGTCATGGTGGGGGATTTCTGCACGGGAAAATCGGTCGTTGAAGGTCGGGAACATACGTGCGCGTGTATAAGCCTCACTCTGCCTCGCCGCCAGCCCTCTCCTCTCGCAACGCCGTCGCTGCCTTTAAAAAGTAGCGCTCCTTCCCCCGCGACGACACGACCCGAAAACGCAGCAGCGCCTCCCGATTCTCCCACGCTGCCTTAAACGCCATCACATCGGCCACGCTGCGATCGATTTTGCCTTTGATGAGCGCGCCATCCCCCGACCTGCACTCAAACGCACGCGACTCGGGAAGCGCCCCGATCAACATGCCCTCCACCTCGTCCTCGTGCTCCGTCATATCCGCGACGTTAAGTGCGTCGACCACGCGCCGCACCTCTTCATCACTGTTGAGCCGTACCTGCCGCCCTTCGAACTCCGCCGCGAAGAGCGCGCCGTGGTCGGCCAGCACCTTCACAAACGCCCGCACCTTATCCGCCGCCCGGCGATGCATCTCCGCGACCGCATCCGACGTCGCCTCGTCGCTCGCTGACGACGTCGCCACCTCGTCGATCAACGCCAACGTGGTCTCGATCGCCAGCGCGTATGCGTCCACCCGACGCTCCTGTACCTCAGGCAAGATACTCCCCTGCGGTGGCTCCTCCTCGGGGGCCAGAGGCGGCAACTCCAGCTCAAACCCGAACGACCCCAACGCCGTGTCCACGATGCGCAACGAACGCTCCCGTCCCCCCGGCAAGGGCCCGCTGTCCTTGAGTTCCTCAGACGTCAGGCTCGCCGCGACCGTGTCTGTCGCTTCAATAAACGCCTTGAGCGCCGCCGCACCAAAACCCGCGTCGATCGAGCGCGTCCCCTCCACCGGCGCCCCTCGAAACGTAATGGGCAGAGATTTCGCCTGCGGCAAATGCTCGATCTCCGCCAGACGCTCCCGGACATTGGCCAGACGCCTTTCCAGTTGAATTCGCTCAATGAAGTTATCTTCGCTGAGATCTTCTAGAAAGCGCGTGAGCGTACCGATCTCAGTGCGCAAAAATTTCAGCTCGTTGTGGCTCATATAGCACCTCCCTCGTGACCAATCTGCGCGCCAAGCCAGACAAGGGCCTCCTCATCATTCGATGCCAGATTGACCGAGACAAAGCCCTTAAGCCGCATGGTCTCTCGTTGATGGGACCACATCGAGTGCCAGTAGCCGATACGTCGCGCGTACGCCTCATCCAGCATGCAGTCTGTCGCAAGGATGTAGTGGTCCACCTTGAAGCGCGTCTTACTGCCCGGGTTTAACACTTCAGGATTCGCCCCGAATTTCTCCCGCTGCGAAGCTTCATCGCCCAGCACCGCGAACGTCACCACGTCGATATCATTCGGTGGCCGGCCCTGCAAAAACTCCACATCCTCGACGAAACTCCCATCGAGCCACTGGTACCCCTCCACAATTCCAAGGGTTCGCAGCGCTTCCCGCAGCTCCAACAGACCCGTCAGAATACGGCGACGTTCCGCAGTCCCACCAAAACGCTGACAAAAGGTCAACATATCCGTCGGAAAGGGTGCACGCTCGTTTGAATGCGCCTCAGCACCCGGCCGAATCGCCGGAATCAGACCGTGAACATCGAACCCAGGGATCATCGAATCACCTTGTTTCTCATAAGGTTATGGCGCACTCGCCAATGACACGTCCCATATCCGTGGGTTTTCGAAGGGGCCGCCCCATCTCCTTCCAACCTGTTCGAAACGTACACCCTGACATCCCCCCAGGCGAGCGACGAGGTCGAGGTCGAGGCCAAGGTCGAGGCCGAGTCCGAGCACGAGGTCGAGGCCGAGCACGAGCACGAGCACGAGCACGAGCACGAGTCCGAGGTCGAGTCCGAGGTCGAGGTCGAGCACGAGCACGAGCACGAGCACGAGCACGAGACCGAGCACGAGCACGAGGCCGAGCACGAGCACGAGCACCAGCACCAGCCAAGCCCCACCCCCGTTTCCCCCCCTATCCGATCACTCTCCCCCCTTCCCCCACCCCTCCTCCTACGTTACAACCTGTACTCCCCGCTCCACCCCACCTCGCCGACCCCACGGCTACGAGGTCGCACAACCCAAGTCGTTCCGGACGTACCCATGACCGATACCAAACTCCCCGACATCACCCTCCCCCTCCTTGAGCGCCACCTCTGGAAATCCGCCGACATCCTGCGCGGCTCCATCGATGCGGCCGACTACAAGCACTACATCTTCGGGCTGCTCTTTTATAAGCGGCTCTGCGACGTCTGGCAGGAGGAGTACGACCAGAGCCTCGACGAGTTCGGCAACAAAACCCTGGCCGCGATGCCCGAGGAGCACCGCTTTCATGTGCCCCCGGGCAGCCACTGGCACGAGATTCGCCAGAGTTCGGTGGATATTGGCGAGCGCCTCAACGTGGCATTTCGCGCCATTGAGGACGCCAGCCCCCGGGTCAAAGGCGTCTTTGCCGACGTGGACTTTGCCAACAAAGAGCGCTTCCCCGACGCCCTCATCGAAGCGCTGATGGCGCATTTTGAGGAGCTCGGGCCCCTGACCAACGCGCGGGTCGACGCCAACATGCTCGGCGACGCCTACGAGTACCTGATCGCGCAATTCGCCGACGACGCAGGCAAGAAGGGCGGCGAGTTTTATACGCCGAAGCAGGTGGTGCGTTTGATGGTGGAGATTCTGCGGCCTGAGCCGGGCATGACCATCTACGACCCGGCCTGCGGCGCTGGCGGCATGCTGCTCGTCTGCTGGAAATACCTGGTCGAGCAGGGCCAGAACCCCAAAAGCCTCTCGCTCTACGGCCAGGAGAAGAATCTCAACACCTGGGCCATCTGCAAGATGTCGCTCCTCCTCCACGACATCGACGACGCCCGCGTCATGCGTGGCGACACCCTCCTCGACCCCAAACTCCTCGAGGCCGACGGCAGCCTTAAGCAATTCGATATGGTGCTCGCCAACCCGCCCTTTTCGCTCAAAAACTGGGGCAACAAGGTCTGGAAAGAGGGCGACCCCTTCGGCCGCGACGTCTACGGCGTGCCGCCCAAAAGCTACGGCGATTTCGCCTTCATTCAGCATATGGTCGCCAGCCTCAAACCCACCGGGCGCATGGCCGTCGTCGTCCCCCACGGCGTGCTCTTCCGCGGCGGAGCCGAGGGTAAGATCCGCACCAAACTCCTGCAGGCCGACCTGATCGAGGCTGTCATCGGCCTCGGCAATAATTTGTTCTATGGCACCGGCATCCCCGCCGCCATTGTGGTCATCAACAAACAAAAAGCCCCCCAACGCCGCGAGAAGGTGCTGATCGTCAATGGCGAAAAACACATCGCCGAAGACAAAACCCAGAACTACCTCACCGACGACCACGTCGCTCGCCTCGCCACCGCCGTCCACGACTACGAGGATCAAGAACTCCTCGCCAGAGTCGTCGAGCTCAGCGAAATCGCCGACAACGACTATAATTTAAACCTCTCCCGCTACGTGCAGACCGACCCGCCCCCACCCCCCATCGACGTCGACGCCGAAGTGAAGAAGCTGCGGGAGTTGACCGCCAAACGAGATGCGGCCGAAGCTCAGATGAACGCGTATCTGGAGGAGTTGGGTTATGGCGAATAAGGGGCCGGAAGGATGGATCTACACACCAATCAATTCAATCCTGACGGACTGTTTTGCCGGCACTTGGGGGAAAACACCAACTGATCCTGCCAACGCAAACGCCTTTGCATTGCGGTCTACAAACATAATCAACAACAACAAGCTCGACTATACAACTGCAGCGGCCCGACTCATTTCTGACAAACATCTAAAAACTAAAACCCTTCAACATAAAGATGTAATCCTAGAAATATCTGGTGGAAGCACAGATCAACCAGTCGCACGCCCTGCTTTGTTTGATGCGCCTGATGATCGCATTTACATTTGCTCAAACTTTTTTAGAACATTACGAGCGGACACAAAGAAAGTTGATCAACGGTTTTTATTTTGGAGCCTTTATAATATTTGGGACACGCCAGAAACTTATGGATATCAACAACAAACCACCGGCATTCGAAACCTGAACGTTTCTGCATATTTAGAGCATCCAGTTCTTCTTCCCCCCCTCCCCGAACAAAAGAAAATCGCCGCCATCCTCTCCAGCGTCGACGAGGCCATCGAGGCCACCGAGGCGGTCATCGAGCAGACCCGCACGATCAAGAAGGGGCTCCTCCAAGAGCTGCTGACCCGGGGCATCGGCCACACCGAGTTCAAGAAGACGGCGATCGGGGAGATTCCGAGGTCGTGGAAACTTAAATCTGTCGACGATCTATGTAGTTTATCTAATGGTCATGGATTTAGACCAGATGACTGGTCTGATGAAGGTTACCCTATCATTCGAATTGGAAACCTAAATGGCTCGGAGAAATTCAACTACTTCAACGGCGAGCCTGAACCCAAATGGTTGGTTGAGCCTGGCCAGTTGTTGTTTGCATGGGCTGGCGTTGCTGGAGTTTCTTTTGGACCCACCATCTGGCGTGGTAAAACAGGTGTCCTAAATCAACACATTTACAAAGTCCACCCTGCAAAAGATGTTGATAAAACCTGGCTATTTGAAGCACTCCAGCTTGTTACATCAGAAATTGAACGCTGGGCCCACGGTTTTAAAAGCAGTCTTTTACACGTTCGCAAAAGCGATATCACCAACCAACTCATTCCATTTCCTACTCTTGAAGAACAACAAAGCATTGCGACCCGTTCAATAGCATTACAGCGAGTTCTCGAAGATGAAGAGTTACAACTTTCACAATTAAAAAAACTCAAACGCGGCCTCCTCCAAGACCTCCTCACCGGAAAGGTCCGCGTCAACACCCTCGACCTCCCAGCCCTCTTGAACGCCGAGGCTCCCGCCGAGGCCCTGGCCGAGTGACTTAAGTATGAGTGAAGAAAGCGCCGTCGAACTCCCCGGCCTGCGATTTCTGGAGTCGCTGGGCTACACCGAACTGAGCGCCGCCGAGGTGAACGCGCAGCGGGAGAGCCTTGAGCGGGTGTTGTTGAAAGACACGCTCGTCGACGCGCTGGTGCGCATCAACGCCATTGGGCGAGCCACGGCGCTGAGCGTCTACAACGAGCTCGCGGGCCTGGGCGATAACGAGGCCTGGTTTAAGCGGCTGCGCGGGCAGTACTCAAAGATGGTACCTGGCGAGTCGACCTCGAAGACGATTCGCCTCCTGGACTTTGAGCGGCCGCAGAACAACACCTGGGGGGTCACCCGGCAGTTTTATGTGCGCGCCAGCGGCAGAGTGATCGAGGCCGACCTGGTGGTCTTTGTGAACGGCATCCCGCTGGTGGTGATCGAGGCCAAAGACATCACCGTGGGCGTTGGCAAGGGCATCGCGCAGATCCGCCGCTACGAGCAGGATGTGGAGGCGCTCTTTGCGCCCAACGCCTTCAACATCGCGACCACCGGTGCCACGCTGCGTTACGGTGCCACGGGTGCCTCATCGCAGTACTGGTTCGACTGGCCGGAGTCCACGATTCCCGGCGAGCCCTTCGCCAGAACCCAGGCCATGGAGCGCGGCTTCACCGAGCTTCTGACGCCGGCGCGCCTTCTCGATCTCATCGCCCATTTCATCGTGTTTGAGCGCGACGCCACGGGTCAGAAGGTCGTCAAAAAAATCTGCCGCTACCAGCAGCTCCGCGCCGTCAACAAGATGGTGGCGCGCGTGATCGAGGGAAAACACCGCAAGGGGCTGATCTGGCATACCCAGGGCTCGGGCAAGTCGCTCACGATGGTGTTTGCCACCCTCAAGCTCAAGTTTCACCGGGGCATCGAGCACCCGCAGCTCAAAAACCCCAACATCCTGGTGATCACCGACCGCAACGACCTCGACGCCCAGATTTCCAGTACCTTTGCGGCCTGCGGGCTGCCCAACCCGCGCCACGCCCGCTCCTCGGCCGAGCTGCGCGCGCTCATCGACCAGAAGAGCCCCGGGCGCGTGATCACCTCCACCATCTTTAAGCTCGACGGCGACGACCCGCGCCTGCAAGGCGCCACCCTCAAAGCGCGCCAGGACGCCGCCGCCCGGCTCGCTGCCCCCGACAGTTCTAACTGGATCGTGCTCGTCGACGAATGCCACCGCACCCAGGAAGCGTTGTTGGGCGCCTACCTGCGCGCCACCTTCCCCGAGGCCTTTTTCTTTGGCTTTACGGGCACCCCCGTCAAAAAGAACGACAAAGACACCTACGCCAATTTTGGCGCCCCGGGTGAGGGCTATCTCGACAAATACGGCATCGACGAGGCCGTGCGCGACGGCGCCACGGTGGAAGTGCGCTACACCGCGCGCCTCCCGGAATGGCACCTGGACGACGCCGCCCTCGACGCCGCCTTCGAGCAGGATTTTGCCCACGAAGACGACGCCACTCGCCGCAGACTCAAAGAGCGGGGCGCGCAGCGCAGCGACCTTGCGCGCCTTCCGGCCCGCATCGCGCAGATCGCCGCAGACATCTGGCAGCACTTTCGCGCCCACATTCACCCCGACGGCTACAAAGCCCAGATCGTCACCGTCGACCGCCGCGCCGTCGCCGAGCATAAAAAGGCGCTCGATGCCGTGATCGCCGCCTGGTACGTCGCCGAGCAGGGCCTCTCCGAATCCGAGGCGCGCCTGCGCGCCACCGGCCACAGCGCCGCCATCTACTCCGCCAACGCCAACGATCGCGGCGAGGTGCTGGAGGATGACGAGATGAAGAAGGTGCTGCGTTTTCAGCTGAGCGCGGCGGAGCAGGCCGACGCCATCAAACGCTTTCGCGACCCCGACGATCCCCTCTCCTTCCTCATCGTCTGCGACAAGCTCCTCACCGGCTTCGACGCCCCTGTCGAGCAGGCGATGTACCTGGACAAGCCCCTGCGCGACCACAACCTGCTTCAGGCCATCACCCGCACCAACCGCCGCTATGGCGACAAACCCTACGGGCTGATCGTCGACTATTTTGGCGTCTCCAAAAACCTGCAAGACGCCCTCTCGGCCTACCGCGCCGACGACGTCAAAAACGCGATGCGCCCCGAGTCGGGCCTTCACGACGAGCTGCGCGACGCCCACCGCGAGGTCATGGCCATGATCGACCCCGCGATGCGCTCGAATGCCCTCCACGCCGTCCGCGCGCTCGGCAGCCTCGACCGCTATTACGACTTCTGCCAGCGCGCCAAAACCTTCATCGCCCTCTACGCCGCGCTGATGCCCGACCCCGTCGTCATCCCCTACGCCCCGGACTTCAAACTCGTGGGGGCCATGATCCCGGTCGGCAAAATCGAGTGGGAGCACGAAGAACCCGATCTCGACTTTGCCCATTACAGCGCCAAAATCCGCCAGATGCTCGCCAACCACGTGGAGGTCACCGGCATCCGCCAGCTCTGCACCCTGCGCCCCTTAAGCGACCCCCGCTTCTGGACGGATTTTAACGACCCCGACGCCGAGGACTCCCGCGACCTGCACACCGCCGCGGTGCGCAAGACCGCCGAGCTCAAGAAAATCATCGCCGAAAAGCTCGCCGAAAACGCCGAGCGCTACGCCAGTTTTAGCGAACGCCTCAAAGAGCTCATCGCCCAATTCCAGCTCGGCCTCTTCGACGACGACGCCGACAAACTCGACGCCCTCGAATCCGTCGCCCGCGACCTCCAGGCCGAAGACGCCGCCCACCAATCCTCTCGCCTCAGCGAGCGCGCCTTCGGCATCTGGTCCATCCTCAAAACCACGGTCGCAGACGACGCCGACGCCCATCCCGACGACGCATCTCCGACCGAGGGTCAGGCCGACGCCCCACCCACCGAGGGCCACCCGACCGAGGGTCAGACCGAAAGCACCTCCTACGCCGAGGCCTACGCCGACGGCACCACCCACGCCCAACGCTTAACGGCGCTCGAAGCCCTCGCCGAAGACATCGCCGCCCTCTACCAATCCGACGAACTCGCCACCATTCGCTGGCAGGAGAAGGGCTCGGTGCGCCACGAGCTGCGCAAACGGGTGCGCCACATGCTCCTGCGCCACGACGTGCCCCGGTGGGAGGAGCTGCCCGAAAAGATCGAGACCTTTGCCCTCAAGCATTTTGCGAAATCATGACCCCCACCGCCCCCCCACATCCCGAGCATGGCCTGTCGGAACATGGCGAGCTGAAGGTCGGCGAGTCGACGATCCCCTACAGCGTGCGGTTGAGCGCGCGCGCCACGAAGAAGCGCCTGGAAATCACCCCCACCGGCGTCGTCGTCATCGCCCCTCAAGACACGCCCGCCAGCGGCCCGGGCAGCGTCGAGGCCTTTTTGCTCCAAAATCGCCGCGCGCTCTACCAGGCCTACAGCGAGCTGCAACGCCTTGAAGCCCTCGACACCACCCTCCCCCAGACCTGGGAGCGCGGCGCCAAACTCATGTACCGCGGCCGCAACCTCATGCTCGAAATCGTTGAGGCCGACGTCCCAAACGTCCAGATCCGCTGCCCCAGCCGCTTCCACGTCCAGGTGCCCCGAGGCTTAAGCCCCGCGCGCCGCCGCGCCGCCCTGCGCCACGCGTTTCATGCGTGGCTGCGCAGTCGGGCTTTGAAGGACGCCCGCCACTTCTGCGCGCACTACGCGGCCCGATTGGGCTCGGAGTTCGTTGGCGCGGAGGTCGAACTCGGCGACTACCAACATATGTGGGGAAGTTGCGGCAAGGACGGCGTCCTGCGCATCCACTGGCGCTTGATTCAAGCCCCCCGCGTGGCCCTGGAGTACGTCTGCGCCCACGAGGTCGCCCACCTCCGCCACCGCAACCACGACCCGGAGTTCTGGGAGACGTTGGGAGGGTTGATGCCCGATTGGAATGCGGCGAAGGAGGTGTTGGAGAGGTGGGAGAGGGAGAGGTTTGGGGGTGGGAGGGAGTTGTGAGGGTTGGGGTTCGCGATGCTGGTCGATTCGTGTGGGGGGTGGGGGGTTCGCTTTGGGGTTGGGTGGTTGGGTGGTTGGGTGGTTATGGGGCGCCCGGGTTCGCGATGGCGGTCGATTCGTGTGGGGGGTGGGGGGTTCACGCGAACCCAAAGATCCGAGCGTATCCAGGGCGGGGCTGACAAGGAGGCTGGGATGAAGCTGTAGCAACGCTACCGCGAATCCCAGACGACGCAGCCAGCGTCGTCCTGGGGCGCTCGGCACCTTCCTTTAAGAAATCTTTTGCGCTATAGCCTCTGTTCTAAAAGAAGGGCCTCTTGCGCAGTTTTCCCGCATAAAACGGCTCTTCTCTGAACCGGAGATCCCCATGCTGATCGAATTCCGCGTCTCGAACTACCGCTCGTTTCGCGACGAAAACGTCTTCTCCCTCGTCGCTGCGGGGCGAGACAAGACGCATCCCGACAACACGATCGACGACGTGGCTCAAAAGGGATTTCAGCTCCTGCGCTCCGCCGTCATTTACGGGGCCAACGCCTCCGGAAAAACCAACCTCTTGCGCGCGCTCGACTTCGTTCAGACCGCCGTCACCGACTCCGCAAAATGGCAAAAGGGCGACCCCATCGAGGGTATCGCCCCTTTTCGCCTTGACGCGGAGCTTCAATCGCAGCCCAGCCGATTCGAGATCGTCTTTGTGCAGGATGGCGTGCGCTTTGAGTACGGCTTCGTCATCGATCGCCAGCGCGTCCATGAAGAATGGCTTTTTGCATACCCCAAAAAAGTCGCGCAGACCTGGTTCCAACGCGACGCCTCGCTCGGGGAAGAGGGCTGGACATGGGGCGCAAACCTCAAAGGCCAGAAAAAGCAGATCGCGGAGCTCACCCGCGACAACGCCCTCTTTTTATCGGTCGCCGCTCAGCTAAACCATGAACAGCTAAGCCCCGTGTTTCAGTGGTTTCAACGCCAGCTCCGCCCCCTTTTCGACACGAACTTTTCACCATCACTAAACAGCTACACTACTCACGTAGCGGCCCAGAGCGATGAGCATCGCGCTAAAATTGCCATGTTCCTTCGCACCGCTGATTTCGGCATTGCCGACATTGAAATCTCGCGTCAGCGTTTCGACGAAACGATGCTTCCTCAAAACCTACCTGACGACCTCAAAAAGAAGTTCCTTCAAGAGTTCAAAGATGCGGAACGACTGGACATTCAAACCCTTCACCGCACCACCGAGGGCAAAACTGTATCTTTCTCCTTTGATGATGAATCGCACGGCACTCGCAATTTCTACGGTCTCACGGGCCCTCTCCTCGACGTCCTCGAAAACGGACGCATCCTCGTCGTCGATGAACTCGACACCAGCCTTCACCCCCTTCTTGTGCGCAAAATCGTAGAACTTTTTCATAGTCCCGAATTCAACACAAACAACGCCCAACTCATCTTCAACACCCACGACACCTCGCTCCTCGACCCGAGTCTCTTTCGGCGAGATCAAATCTGGTTCACCGAAAAGGACCGCGACGGTGCCTCGCACCTCTACCCCCTCAGCGACTTCAAACCCCGCAAGGACGAAGCGCTTGAGCGGGGATATCTGGCCGGACGCTACCGCGCGCTACCCTTCATTGGTCGCCTCGAGTTTTAATCATGGGAAAGCGAAAACCCCGCGGCACCTCCAGCACTCGCCGACGCCCCGCACGTCGCCAGGCCCTGGAGCGCCTTCTTATTGTCTGTGAAGGCGAAAAAACCGAGCCCGACTATTTCACGCGTCTGCGCCAGGAGTACCGCCTTCCTTCAGCAGATATTGAAATCGTCCCTGCCGCGGGTGGCGGTGCGGCAAAATCGATCGTCAAAGAGGCCCGTTATCGTCAGAAAGAAAACAAAAAGGCACACAAAAGAAGTGGAGAGCCTCTCTACGACGACATCTGGTGTATTTTTGACGCTGAAGATCCGCATCATAATCCGGGCATCTATAGCGCCATCAAAGACGCCAACAAGCATGGTTTTCACATCGGCCTCTCCGTCCCCTGCTTCGAATACTGGATTCTTCTCCACTACACCTCCGATCAACGCCCCTATCGCAACTGCACGCAAGTACTTACCCGACTTCAGGATGTGGTTCCGGGCTACAGCAAAGCCGACATCGACTTCGACGCGCTCAAACCCTCCCTCCCGGACGCCATTCAGCGCGCCCGAGCGCACCTGGCCTCTCTCCAGATCGACGAAACGAGCCCCTGTTGCGCCGCTGACCTTGAGGCCAACCCCTCCACCCGGGCCCATCTCCTCACCGAAAAACTCATGCAGCTCGGCGAGAGCTTTAACCCCTATTAGATTAGCGTGGCTCGGCTTTTTGTCGTTTTCTTTTTCCTGCCCCGCATCCCGAACTCGGCGACTACCAATATATGTGGGGAAGCTGCGGTAAGGACGGCGTCCTGCGCATCCACTGGCGCCTGATACAGGCCCCCCGCGTGGCCCTGGAGTACGTCTGCGCCCACGAGGTCGCCCACCTCCGCCACCGCAACCACGACCCGGAGTTCTGGGAGACCTTGGGAGGCCTGATGCCCGACTGGAATGCGGCGAAGGAGGTGTTGGAGCGGTGGGAGAGGGAGAGGTTTGGGGGTGGAAAAAGGTTATAATGTTTTGTTAAAACTGCTGAGCACTTATAGTCCGACGAGTAATCCAAGATTATATCTGCACATAATCGCATCAACACTGCTATTTCAATTTAGACCCACCATCAACTAGCACACGCTACGGCTCCCCCACCAACCAAAAACTCCGCTACAATATATTTCATTATTACATTTGACGCCCAGGTATCAAGGCCGCTTAAATACATCCACAACAAATTAGCATCCTGAGTCCGTCGCGTGGCCCGAACTTCGGGTTTCATTCATATATCGCGCAGATCGCGTCTAGTACGCTATTCAGCAAAACAACACATCTCGTTACATATGGAGGTAAAAGACAGTCAAAACTTAGCCAATTTACGCAAGTTAAAGTTCGTTCATTTCAAACGGTAGGAGATTCAAATGCGACGTTTTTTCTGTGCATTCATTACACTGCTGGCTCTCGTATTCGTATGCGGACCGGTTTCGGCGCAAACTCCGGTTGTAGAGGACGGTACGGTCGGTCGTGCTCGGTTACAGCTCAGCACAATTGAACAGTTCGGAATCGATCTTTCTAACACGACCCCGACTGTACTGTCGCACGCCGACACGATCAAGATCATGTCCGACGATTGTCCCGGTTCAAACCAGCCTTTCAGCTACTTCGACTCGACGTCAGACAAACTGCTTCACGACGCAATTTCCAACGGCGAAACAACTGCCGTCCTTTTGACTACACCGGAGGTATCTGTTCTCTTTATTGACCATTCGTCTTCAACTGAGCTTGTGAAGCTGACTGGAGCTCCTGACACTACGTTGCTACTCGGTATAGGAGCATGTGGAAGCACGAATGCCTGTGCTGACCCTGACAACTATTGCTATTATGGATATGAAGGCGACGGATGCGATATGTGTGGCAGAGGGTCGTATAATGGATGCTTCACTTGTGCGGTTGCGTCATTTACTTTCGAGCCCGGCGATTTTGACCCGTTGACCGGTCTCGTGCCTGGGGTCCCCTTACCTAACTGGAATTACTAAACATGTGTTAGGATCGCGCGCGGGAGCATGACTATTCTTTTGCGCGCGATTTTTAAACTCCTCTCTTCAGCCACCGTGACTCTCATGCCATTCTTCAAAAATTTGGTTATCAGCAGCATCGTCACGGGAGCACTCGCCTGCACCCTCCCCAACGACTCGGCCAATCCCACTCCGACCGAACCTCCCCAAACGACACAATCCCAGCCCTCGGCCGCCCCCGACGAGCCCCCGCCCTCCGACCCCGCACCGGACTCCCCCGACCCCGACGCCCTGACCTACAGCCGCCTGAGCATGCAAAGCGACATGCACTACGGCCTCTTCCTCCACCAATTTGACCTGCAACCCGGCGAGGTCATTCGCCACGAGATCGACGGCCCGACCGCCTGGGAGCTGCTGGTGCAGCACCGGCTGACCACCTTCTTTGACGGCGCCTACAACGACTACCTGCGTCGCCTCCTGCAACGCCCCGACGCCCGCGCCATCTACTTTGAAACGGCCCCCGGCGAGGACCGGCCGACCGGCGGTATTTTCATTCCCTCGCCGAACCCGCAGAGTTTTGAGGTGGCGCCGGGCGCCGGTAGCCAGAACGGCGCGTTTTTGATCCTGGGCATCGGCCTCGGCGCTCGCGAAGCGTCGCCCTCGGCATCCGACGCGCAGGCCCCTCAGCCGGAAGTCGCTCCCTCGCGGGACTATCCGACGCTCACCGATCGCGACTGGGAGACCCTTCAATCCTCCGAAGGCACCCACCTCGTCCTCGTACACGGGGCCGGTTGCAACGCCTCGGCCGGCCTCCTCTCAGAGCTCAACGCCCTCTTAAGCGCCCACCAACGCACCTCAGTCCTGCACATCGACCACGACGCCAACCTCACCGGCCCCACCCTCGATGATCTCGTCGCGCGCCGGATGTTCCCCACCCTGCTCGTCCTCCACGATGGCAAAGTCGTCGACGTGCACGTCGGTGTCGGAAGCCACCTCCGCGCCCGGCTCGCCCATCTCCTGGTCCGCAACGACATCGTTGACGCCGACGCGTTCGGCGACGCAGCCGACCCCACCGCCCCCATCAACGATGGCCAGGCCGAGGCCCTTGAGCCCGACGTCTGGCGCCGCCGCATCAGCGTGCTGCGCCACTGGTCCGCCCATGATTTCAGAAACGCAAACCTTGCCGGGATCCGCCTCTCCCACGCCGCCTTGTCCGGCTCGTCTTTCGTGGGTGCCGATCTCCAGAACGCCGACCTCAGCGACGCGGTGCTTTCCCACGCGGACTTGACCGACGCCAACCTGGAGGGCGCAAACGTGGAAGGCGCGTTGTGGTACCGCACGGTCTGCCCGGATGGCTCGATGAGTGAGGAGCACGGCGGAACGTGCGAGGGGACGTGGTAAACGCTCAGGAGCGCTCATTAAACGTTGCTCGATAGCCGAAGCGCGCCAAATCGCTGAAAGCGCGCAGTCGACGCGAGTGACGACCTTTTCCACGATTAACGCAGCTCCGTCCAAGCGAATCGCGCCCTCCCCGAGAGCAAGGTTATCGCCTGCAAAAAGCAACGCTATTCGTTATTTTTTGAAGCCAAAGACTTCCTTGCCGCTCGCACTCCTGATGCCGTTCGACGATGTTTACTCCCCATCAGAATGCTTTGCTTCGACGTCGTTGCGGGGCAACGAGCGCATCCAGGGCGGCACCTGACAAGGAGATAGGAGGAGTAAGTAGCATCATTTCAACTTCAAACCCTGCGGCAAATCAAGTCTTCCTCGTCTCTACCAACATCCTCAAACTTCGTCCTGAGTCATCATGGTCCAGCGAGATAAATTCTGCAGGTGCAAAACCAAGCTCGGCTAACAAGTCCGAGATTTCCGCGTCTCCGATGGGTCGTTGCTCCAAAGCAAAATCCTCGCGCTGCCACAGCTCCCCCACTTTGGAAAAGAGCGTGCCATCAAACGCGGCCCTCATCATGCCATTCATTTGCATCGTGCTCGCGTTAACAGCCAAGAAGCTGCGATCGTGCTCGAAACACATCTGCCCCTTCCAATGAAATCGGTATTTGGCCTCGGTGTTATAATCGAACACGAAGAGGCCGCCGGGGTCGAGCACATCCCGCACACCCCGAAACACAGCCCGCAGGTCTTCTTTCAACAGCATATGATTCAGGCTATCGTACACACAAATCACCAACTCAAAGCCGCTTACATTTGTATTGAGTTCCCGCACATCTGATAGGAAGAATCGCTCGGGACGCCCTCGTTCTCGGGCCAAGCGGAGCAGCTCTTTTGAGTTATCCACGCCATACGCATCAAATCCCTGATCCAACAACTGATGCGTAAAGCGACCCGAGCCACAACAGAGATCCAGGACACGCGCGCCTTTCTTCAATCGTGTCCCAACTCGTTCGAGAATGATGGGTCCGAAGCGGCGAGCGGAATCGCCGGCCCAGAAGCGATCATAAATATCTGCGAATGAATCGTAGCCCGAAAAATTCATGATTCTTTTTCTCCAAATAAGGGGCCTACGTCCGGAGCCCGGTTCTTTTCAATCAGGGCGCTCCACCTTAGTTCAACACCACCGATTCTGTCTTTCCAACCATCTTCTCTGCCGCTCGACCATCGAACTGCGCCCTCCACACCACCTCCCCACACCCATCGCCACTCCGAACCGCTGTCGACACCACCTCCCCACATACCCCGACCATTTTAAGCCGCCCTCCACACCACACGCCCCCTTCCCCCCGGGCATTTTTCGCCGCCCTCCACACCACACGCCGCCACCCACGGGGCACTTCGCCCCACCCTCGACACCCCACCGCCCTACCCACCGGGCACTTTCACCCACCCTCGACACCCCACCGCCCTACCCCCCGGGCACCTCGCCATGCCCTCGACAGCGCGACCTCTTAGCTCAGCGACCTCCGCGCCGCCCTCGACACCGCCCGGCGATGCCCCGACCGTCTCAAGGGCGGCCTCGACACCGCGCCGCCCTACCCACCGGGCCCCCACTCCCGGGGTCGACACCCTCCCGCGCTGCCCCCCGGCCTCGCCAGCCCGCCCTCGACACCCTCGCCGGATGCCCCCGGGGCAACCCCTTGCGTCATCAAGGTTGACCGGGCCTTAAGAGTTTGGCACTTCTGGGGCATCGGTTCTTAGAGTTTGTACGTTTCGCATCACCCCTGTCTGCCAGGGGGGTTGTAGGATGATTTTTGTGTTTAGCGTGGCGCGATCCCTCCATCGCCACACGCCATCATGCAACGATCATTTCAACCTGACTGGCATGTTTACAGACACGATGTTGCGAGACGCGTTGTATCGACGTCGTGAGCAGATGTGGATGCCGATGACTGCGAAGTTGAGGGCGGCACGGGCAAGGCGCACAACGCAGGCGATGCTTTAGCATCGTCGAGGCTTTGCAACGCAGCCCGGGGTGCTCTCAACGCAGCAGACGCGGCAGCCACGATAGCTCACGGCGTCATTAAGAATCGGGAGTTTTTGCTGTCCTGCGTTTCTATGCATGGTGCATGGCGCGACGATCAGGACACTTTCATGGACTCTCGTCTCGCTGGCAGCAGCCGATATTCGGTGGCGAGGCAACGCACTCGAAGGAGCACCACCATGTCGATCTCGTATTTAACCAGCGCCGCGATGATTGCGGTGGGTCACGACCTGCTCACCAACCCCTCCAAGCTCAGCGTCCTGGAGCGCGACGCGCTCACCACCGCGTACATCGAGCCTCTGCGGGCGGTGCAGAAGGAGCTCGTCGTTTTGACCACCGACGATGGCGAGGTCAAAGCGCGGCTCCAGGACGTCTCCGAGGAGCTTGCCAGCCAGGACCAGATTCACGACCGGTTGGCCCGCGGCATCTTCCGCGGTCTGGAGTGCGCGGCCGACCTGGCGGCGACGCCCGAGGAGGCCGAGCCCTACGTTCGGGTGCGGGAGCTGCTCTTCCCCGACGCGCTCGCCATCAACGCGCTCGGCTACATGGAGCAAGGCGGCAACGTCCTGGCGGTCACATCCCGCGCCACCCCGGCGGTGCGCGAGGTCCTGCGCTCGGTCTGCGTGGGCGCCCACACCCTGGAGGAGGCGTTTGACGCCTGGGTGGCCAACGGCGAAGCGATGAGCGCGCGGGTCGCCGAGCGCGCCGCCTTGAGCGGCGATGAGGACGACACCCGCGTCTCCGCCGGCGACCTGCATCAGGCACGTCTGCGCTGGATGCGCGTCGTCAAAGCGCTGGTCGCCGCCCTCGACATGCTCGACGTCGATGAGGACGAGCGCCGCCGCCTGCTCGCCACGCTCCACGAAGCCGAGATCCGCGCGACCAAAGCCCGGGAGATCGAGGTGGCCGGTCGTGAGAAGGGTCAGGAGGAACCCGAGGTGCCCGAGGTGGGTGGGGATGTGGAGGAGCCCGTATAAGCGCCACGTTCCATACCCCCCGGGTTAGAAAAGGGGCACGGGCGAGCGTCCGTGCCCCTTTTATTATGCGGGTGTGGTTGGGGGGTTGGGGGGTTGTGGGGTACCGGGGGTTTGCGATGTCGGGCGATTCGTGTGGGGGGTGGGGGGGTCGCTTTGGGGTTGGGTGGTTGGGTGGTTGGGTGGTTGTGGGGCGCACGGGTTCACGATGCTGGTCGATTCGTGTGCGCGTTGGAGGGTTCCCGCACAATAAAAAACCCGAGTGCATCCAGGGCGGGGCTGACAAGGAGCCAGGAGGAGCGAGTAGCTTTAGCTACGGCGACGACGCAGCGACACAGTCAGCGTCGTCCTGGGGCGCTCGGCACCGAGCGCATCCAGCGCCTTCGATAGCAAGGAGGCTGGGATGAAGCTGTAGCAACGCTACCGCGAATCCCAGACGACGCAGCTAGCGGAGCGCTGGGGCGCTCGGCACCGAGCGCATCCAGCGCCTTCGATAGCAAGGAGGCTGGGATGAAGCTGTAGCAACGCTACCGCGAATCCCAGACGACGCAGCTAGCGGAGCGCTGGGGCGCTCGGCGGGCGCTCGGCTTATTTAAATGCGTCCAACACCTCAGGCAGTTCCTCGCCGCAATGCTCGGCCTCGAAGAGATCCACGGCCTGCTGGAGGTTGATCCAGAACTGCGCCGACGTGTTCACCGCCGCCGCGATGCGCCGCGCCATCCCCACGTCCAGCGAGGTATGCCCGCGCACCAGGCGGTTGATCGTCTTCACGTCGCAGCCCAGGTGGCGGGCAAACGCGCTCTGCGAGATCCCGGCCGGCTTGAGGAACTCCTCCAGCAGGACTTCGCCGGGGGTGGTGGGTTTGCGGGTGCGGACGCGGGTTAAGGAGCGCTCTAACATGGGTGCCTCCGGGCTTTAAACGCGGGCCGGTGTGGGGGGGTGACGGTCAATGGTAGTCGACGACCTGAACCTGAGCCGGGCCCTCTTCGGTCCAGACAAAGACGATGCGCCACTGAGCGTTGATTCGAATGCTATGCCACGCTTTTCGGTCGCCGCTGAGCTTCTCCAGCCGATTGCTCGGTGGGATGCGCAAATCCGTCACGTCAGTCGCGGCCTCCAGCATATCGAGCTTGCGCGCAACCACCCTGCTCTGTCGCTTCCAGCCGCAGCCTTTCGACGGCAACCGGCCGGAAAAGAAGAACGCTTCGGTGGTGCTGTCGCCAAAGGACTGGATGGCCATGGTTCCTCGTGGTCAGGTATCCGTAACGTGTCGGGGACATCCTTTACCTTGCCGTGGTAAAGATACGCCCCCGCGCGAAGCTACGCAACAGACACTTACCACGTCGTGGTAAAGGCAGGTTGTGGGGCGCACGGGTTCGCTTTGGTGTTGGGTGGTTGGGTGGTTGTGGGGCGCCGGGGGTTCGCGATGGCGGGCGATTCGTGTGCGCGTTGGGGGGTTCACGCTCTGTGGTTGGGTGGTTGGGTGGTTGGGTGGTTGGGTGGTTGTGGGGCGCCGGGGGTTCGCGATGTCGGGCGATTCGTGTGCGCGTTGGGGGGTTCACGCTCTGTGGTTGGGTGGTTGGGTGGTTGGGTGGTTGGGTGGTTGTGGGGCGCCCGGGTTCGCGATGCTGGTCGATTCGTGTGGGGGGTGGGGGGTTCACGCTCTGTGGTTGGGTGGTTGGGTAGTTGGGTGGTTGTGGGGCGCACGGGTTCACGACGTCGGGCGATTCGTGTGCGCGTTGGGGGGTTCGCCTCTTCGTGTGCCCCCCAACCCGAGTGCATCCAGCGCCTTCGATAGCAAGGAGGCTGGGATGAAGCTGTAGCAACGCTACCGCGAATCCCAGACGACGCAGCTAGCGGAGCGCTGGGGCGCTCGGAACGGTGGAAACCGTTGAAATCGTTCCTATTTTCCAAAAAACATCACTCTGTGCACGTCGCTGGCAGTCATGCCGGCAGGTGCCGACTCAGCCGCAGCCGGAGAGATGCCATGGCCACGACGATTCAGGAGCGCGTTGCGTACGAGAACTGGGGTTGGATGCTGGCGCGCGGCGTGAGTGCCCTGCTTTTCGGGTTGCTCTTTTTGGTCTGGCCGGGACCCACCCTGGCGGTGCTGGTGCTTCTTCTGGCGACCCTCTTATTGGTCGATGGGATCATCGCGCTGGTCTACGCGATCAGCGGTGGGCGCACCGCCCGGGGCAAGGCCTGGCCCCTGATAGGGGTCGGCGTGGCCGGGATCAGCGCCGCCGTGATCACCTACGTCTGGCCTCAGATGACGCTCGGAATACTGATGGTGATCCTGGCCATCTGGGCGATGATTCGCGGGGCGTTGGAGGTGGTCGCCTATCTGGAATTGCGCGAGACCTTTCAGGGCAGCTGGCTTCTGGGGCTGAGTGGCGTGTTGACCTTCTTCTTCGGAATCGCCCTCATCGTCTGGCCCGCGGTGGGGCTCCGCCTGCTGGTCTGGATCGTCGCGGGGTATGCGCTGCTGGCCGGTGGGGTGTTTCTGGGGCTGGCCTGGCAGATGAACCGCGCGCTTCACGGTGGCCAGCGCGATCTCGATACCTCGCCGCCCGACCGCCCCGGGGACTTTACGCCGACCTGATCGCACGAACTCCAGGGCGCGAATTCGGCGCAACCGGCCGTGCGGCGTAATAAGGGGAGGCGGCGATGATCGACAGGCTCTTGTCCAGCGAGACGCATTGGTGGGTCTTCTTTGCCGGGACGATCGTCTTCCTGTTGCTCATGGTAGAGAGCGGCTATTGGGTCGGGCGTTGGCGACGCGAGCACACCGACCCGGAGCAGAAATCCCAGACCGGGACCATCCTCGCCGCCTTATTAGCGCTGCTGGGCTTTTTGCTGGCCATCAGCTTCGGCATCGCGGCCGACCGATTCGCCGAGCGCAAGGCGCTGGTGCTCCAGGAGGCCAACGACATCGGCACGACCTTTCTGCGCACCAACTTTCTGCCAGAAGCGCAGGGCGATACCTCCAAAACACTGCTCGCAAACTACGTCGATACGCGTCTTCGTCCGCTGGAAACGACCGATCTGGATGCGGCCATTCACGAATCCGTCGAGCTTCAGACCGCGTTGTGGGAGCAGGCCAGTATCGCCGCGGCGGCGCACCCGCGCTCGGTGCCGGTGGGGCTTTATATCGACTCGCTCAATGACGTGATTGACAGCCACGAGGAGCGGGTGACCGTCGCGGTTCACTATCGCATCCCGCCCAGCCTTATCTGGACGCTCTATCTGGTGGCGCTTCTATCGATGGTGGTGATGGGGCTGAATTTTGGGCTGGCCGGCACCCGCAATATGCTCGCCAGTGTGGCACTGGTGATGGCGTTTGCCGCCGTGCTGCTGCTGATCGTCGACCTTGACCAGCTGCACCAACGCCTTTTCAAAATCAATCAGTCGCCTCTGGAGGATACGCAGGCCTCGATTCGTAGGTCGATGGACGAGGTCAATTTTGTCGGAGGGGGCCCCCGGCAGGATGATGAGTAGGGGTTGGGCGTTGGGGGTTCGGTCTGGTCGGTTGGTTGTAGAAGACCTATAACAAGAAACCACCCTTTAGCTCCCCGAGATTTAAGCCTGCGCTCCTCAAAGACTAACCTCCTGGCTTTTATTATTTTAAGGATGCAACTCATGGATTTTAAACGTGACATCGTCGCTACAACTCTGATGTTAAGTGGCGTGGCGCTGATGATGATGCAGAACCTGGGATGTCAATCGGCGCCGCCCGCCGCACAGGCTTCGGAGCCCACGCCGGAAGACGCCCGGGCCGCCGACCCCGGCCAGGCCGCCAGGCCCCTGCCGGATATGTCCGACGTGTTTGAAGCCGGCAGCTGCGATGAGTTCAAGCTGATCCATATGGCCCGGGAGATGTATTCCGCAGCCATCCACCTCTCACCCGACCAGGACCTGGCCGCCGAGGGACTTCGCCGCCATTGCGCTGACCGCCGGGGGGTTGAGGGCTGCACCTGCGAGTCCTTGCGCCAGTTTTTGATGCGCTCCACCTACGTGCAGTCCAGCATCTCGCAGGGCTGTGCGCGCTCAGAAGAATGCCGGAGCGAAGGAGTCTGCGAGGCCGTCCCGCCCAATGACGGCTCCTGGCTCAAGGAGCTGGAGCCCGCCGTGCTGCTCTCGCGCGCCGCCTCCCCCGGGGTGCTCTCTTGCGGCGACTCTGCCTTATGCCAGGCCTCGAACGCCGGATGCGCCCGCAGCGCGAACTGCGCGCTCAAAGGCAACTGCGCGCTCGGCAGCTCGGGGAGCTGCGTACCCACCCGGGACGAGCATTGCCTGCAGAGTCAGAACTGCCAGCAAAGTGGGCATTGCGCCCTGGAGGAGGGTCGCGATTATTGTACCATCGACAGAGATGCCAGCTGTCTGCGAAGTGATAGCTGCCGGATCTATGGGGATTGCTCCTACACCGAGCGGGGGGGATGTGATGCCCAATCCCAGGAGCTCTGCGAGGCCTCGCAGGGCTGCCGCGACCACGGACGCTGCTTTCTGTCGGCGGAAGTCCCGGGCGACGTCAACGACATGTACAGCGAGTTCTATGGCAAAAGGCGCCAGTGCTACTCCAAGGTGGACGAAGCCGTAGAGCACACGGTGCGCATGCTCTGGACCGAGGCCTACGCAGCAGCCTCCCTGATCCCCCTGCGCGCCGGACTGGAGCGTTTCAAGCAGGAGCAAGGGAAGTTTGAAACCTACCAGGATTACTGGCAGCTCAATCGCGATGGCGTCCCGGACCCCGACGACGAAGATCGCCATGTGCGCGTGAACCTCACACTCGACCAGACGTCTACCCAATTTTACGTCGAGTGCCGCCAGGCCATGGAGCTGGCAGCGGACGTGCTCGCGCCACAAGTGTGGCGTTGGGAAGGCTTCGAGGTAAAGCTCGAGCCCTATCGCGTCGTAACGGACGACCATGTCTTGATCGATAGCAGGAACTCGTATTGCAGCGGATACCGATCGAACAATGGCGACTCCGTTGCGTTGGTCTCATGGGTGGGGCCCATTCTGACGGTCTCTCACGCGTGGGAGTCCACCGACTCCCGCACCACCGTCTTCAGATACTGGAAGAGCTACGACCTGCGAAGTGGTGAGGAGGCGCCGGTCGACGCGCTGGTGGAGATGGCGTCGGTGATCGAGGCTTTTAAAAAAGACCCCTGGGTCGACGAGCAGATCACCTCGTATGTGCGGGGTATCGAGGAGCGGCACGCCAGAGGAGACGAGACCGATGAGCGTCTGCAAGAGGTCCGAGAGTGGGTGGCCCGCTTTGAAGCCTCCGACTCCCCGGAGGAGCTCAGCACCATGTTCAACGAAAGAGTCGACTACGAGAAGGTCGAACTGGCGCAAGGCCCCTACGCCCTGGGCCCCTTTGACGAGGAACGCGGCCTGGTCAAGATGTATCTGGCAGTCACAAGTTACGAAGCGGTGCACCTGACCGACTTCATCACCCTGAAGCTCTGGGTGAAACCGCGCCCCGAATACCTGGAGGCCATCAAACGAGGCGACGGCATCGGGGCGCTTGTCTCGGAAGGCGATCTTACGCCGGGGGGCTTTGATGTGTTGAACATACATAACGAATAACGCACGCCGGGGGGGCTTGAGGGGTTTGCGATGGCGGGCGATTCGTGTGGGCGGTGGGGGGGCGCGTTGTGGTTGGGGGGGTTGGGAAGGGGCGCGATCGGGGGTTCGGTGTTCGACTGGGCGTCGGGGGATGAGGCGCGGGGTGGGATAAGGCGTTGGGAGGGGGGGGCGTCGGCCGGGCTCGGCGAGGACCGGGGAGCGGGGTGCCACCGACGATCCACACTTGTGAGATCCGTGCGGAACGCGCACCCTTTCACGCATAGAACGCGTGTGTTTTTCACAGAGCCTCTCTCAAGGTCTGGCCATGAAGATTGGGATCGATCGGTGTTTCTCCCGGCTGCTGATGCTCGCCAGCCTCAGCACGCTGCTACTTCCGTTTACCGCCGGGGAGGCCGCCGCCCAGGAGGAGCTTCCCGAGGTGCTCCAGCCCTGGGTGGATTGGACGATGGCCGACGTGGCGAGCTTCGGGTGCTCGATGCTCGACGACACGCTCCGCTGCGCCTGGCCGGGGAAGCTGCGCCTCGATGCCCGGGCAGAAGGGGCGAGCTTTGAGATGGAGGTCTGGCTCGACCGCGCCACGGATGTGGAGCTGCCCGGGGGTCGCGGGGCCTGGCCGCAGGAGGTGCGGCGCCAGGGCCGGGCGCTGGTGGTCACCGGGCAGTCCACGCCGGTGGTGCGCCTGGAGGCCGGGGCGCATACGCTGAGCGGGCGCTTTGAGTGGTCGCAGATGCCCGAGGTGCTCCGGGTGCCCACCTCCACCGGCATCATCGAGCTCTCGGTCGGGGCACTCGCCGTGGACCACCCGCGCCACGACGCCGAGGGGCGCCTCTGGCTTAAAGAGGGGCGCAGCGGGACGGTGACCGAGGCCGACAGCCTGCGCGCCTCGGTCTCCCGCCGCTTCGACGACGGGGTGCCCCTGCGCATCACGACGCGTCTGGAGCTCAACGTCTCCGGGCGCGCCCGGGAGGTGGCGCTGGGGCAGGTGCTGCTTGAGGGCTCGCGCGCCATCGCCCTGAGCTCCCCCCTCCCGGTGAAGGTGGAGCCGGGCGGCCTGGTCAGCGTCTACGTGCGACCGGGCACCCACGTCATCGACATCGACGCGGTCCTCGCCAGGGCCGGCACCGAGGCGCTGAGCGTGCCTCCGCGCTCCACCGACGTCTTCGATGCGCAGGAGGTCTGGGCGTGGTTCCCCGATGAGCTCGTGCGCTCGGTGGAGCTCGACGGGCTCAACGCCATCGACCCCGAGCGCACCACGCTGCCCGAGGCCTGGCGCGGTACCACGACCTTTCTGGCCGACGCCCAGAGCACGCTGACCCTGCGGGAGACCCGGCGCGGCCAGCTCGACACCTCGCCAAACCTCCTGGAGCTGGAGCGCCAGATCTGGCTCGACCTCGACGGCCAGGGCGCGACCTCGCGCGACCGCTTAAGCGGCACGATGTCCCGCGGCTGGCGCCTGGACTACGGCCCGGGCGCCGAGCTCGGGCGCGCCGCCCAGCGCGGCACCGACCTGCTGATCACGCGCCAGGACGACGCCGGAAACCTGGGCGTGGAGGTGCGCGACGCCTCGCTCGACATCACCGCCGATATTCGCCTGGACGAGGGGCTCTCCCGGCTCGACATCGTGGGCTGGCAGCACGATATGCAGCGCCTGGACGCCACCCTCTACACCCCGCCGGGCTGGTCGGTGCTGGGCGGGCGAGGCGTCGACCTGATCGTCGGCTCCTGGGTCCACTCCTGGGATCTCCTCAGCTTCTTCTTTGTGCTCATCGTCGCGCTGAGTTTCGCAAAACTCTTTGGCTGGCCCTGGGGCCTGGCCGCGGCCATCGCGCTCTGCCTGACCCAGGGCATGGACGACGCCCCGCGCTGGATCTGGGTGCATCTGCTGGCCACCGGGGCGCTCTTGCGCGTGCTCACCACCGGACGCTTTCGCAAGGTCGTCATCGTGTACCGGGCCGCGGCGCTGGTGGCCCTCTTTGTCCTGATGGCGACCTTTACCCACCGCCAGATCCGCCAGGCGATCGCGCCCCAGGCCTACCCGCAATCGCACGCCACCCACTGGATCGATGCCGCCTTAAGGGGCGCCGAAGAGATGAGCATGGCGGAGTACGACATGGCCCCGGCCCAGAGCGAGATGGCGCCGGCGCCCGACGTCCAACGCAGCAAAGGGGCCGCCATCCTGGGCTCGGTGCCCGGCGACGCCAGCAAGTACCGCAAGGCCGAGAAGAGCGTGCAGCAGGTCGATCCCAACGCCGTGGTGCAGACCGGGCCGGGCGTGCCCTCGTGGGAGTGGCAGAGCTGGCAGATGATCTGGACCGGGCCGGTGCGCGCCGGGCACCAGGTGCGGCTGTGGCTGATCTCCCCGGCCCAGAACGTGGCGCTGACCGTGGTGCGCCTGGCGCTCCTGATCGCCCTGGCGCTGCTGATCATCGGCCGGCGAGAGATGACCTGGCGCGATCCGCAGGACGGTGAGGCGCCGGCCCCCCGCGGCCCGGGGGCCGCGGGTCCGAAGATGCGCGGCGGCAAAGCCGCCGCCACGCTGGGGGTGCTCCTGGCGCTGAGCGGCGCGCTGGTGCCCGCGGCCCAGGCCCAGGAGATCCCGCCCCCGGCCCTGCTCGAGACCCTCAAGGCCCGCCAGCTGGCCGCAACCCGCTGCCAGGGCCCCTGCATCAGCGTGAGCCACGCGGCGATCGAGGTCGATGACCTCGATCTGGTGATGCGCGCCGAGGTCCACGCCCAACAACCCGCCGGCTGGCCCCTTCCCGGCCCCGACGATCCCCTGCGCATCACCGAGGTGCGCGTCAACGGCCAGCCCACCCACCAGCTGCGCCGCTCGGCCGAGGGCCTGGTCAGCGTGCGCCTGCCCCAAGGGGTACACCGCGTGGAGGTCCGCGGCCGACTGATCCACCGCGCCACCCTCACCCTGCAATTCGACCCGGCGACGCGCCCCCGGCTCACCACCTTTGAGAGCGACGACTGGACGGCCGACGGCATCGACAACCAGGGCGTCGTCGACGGCACCCTCCAGCTCACCCGCCAGGCCGACGCCGGGGCCCAGCCCGACACCCCGGAGCTCCCGGCCAGCCGCGAACTGGAGCCCTGGTTCGAGGTGCAGCGCCACCTCGCGCTGGGCGTCTCCTGGCAGATTCACACGACCATCCTGCGCACCCAGACCGAGCGCCCTCAACCCCTGCGCTTCCCCCTGCTCGCGGGCGAAGCCGTGATCACCGAGGGCTTTCGCGTCGACCAGGGCCACGTGCTCCTCGACTTTGAGCGCGGGGAGACCAGCCTGAGCTTTACCAGCGAGCTGCCCATCCAACCCTCCTTTGAGCTGCAGGCCGCCACCCAGAGCCCCTGGACCGAGATCTGGACCGCGGAGTGCAGCGCCATCTGGCGCTGCGAATACGAGGGCCCCTCCCCCATCGAGACGGTGCGCGACGGCCTCCACCAGCCCCGCTGGCTGCCCTGGCCCGGCGAGTCCCTCAAGGTGTTCGCGCTGCGCCCTCAGGGCGCGCCGGGGCAGGCGACCACGGTGGAGAACGTGGTGTATCAAATCACCCCTGGCGAGCGCCTTTTGCAGGGCACCATCGAGCTGCGCATTCGCTCCTCGCGCGGCGCCTGGCAGACTCTCACACTCCCCGAAGGCGCCGAGGTCCAGAAGGTGTTGCACCAGGACAAAGAGACGGCGATTCGCCCCCGCGAGGGCCAGGTGCGCCTGCCCGTGCAACCCGGCTCCCAGACCTACCGCATCGAATGGATGCAGCCCTGGGAGCGCGGCTTCCGCGAGCACTTCCCCCCGGTCGACATCGGCAGCGACGCGGTCAACCTGACCCAGGAGATGCACCCTGGCCAGGCGCGCTGGCTCCTGCTCACCACCGGCCCCGGCTGGGGCCCGGCGGTCCTCTTCTGGAGCCACCTCATCATGCTGATGATCCTGGCCACGCTCCTGGGCCTCTGGAAATACTCCCCCCTGCGCCGCCATGAGTGGCTCCTCCTCACCATCGGGCTGGCCCAACACCCGGTGGTGCTCCTGGTGCCGGTGGTGGGCTTCTTCGTCGTGTTGCAGTGGCGCCGCCGCCAGCCCCTCCCGACGCCCTGGCAGTTTAATCTGGTGCAGCTCCTGCTGATCGGCCTGACCCTCATCACCATCGGCTGCCTCTACGGCGCGATTCACTCCAACCTGCTCGTCGATGTCGACATGCAGGTCCACGGGATGGGCTCCCATAGCGGCCTGCTGCGCTGGTACACCGACCGCAGCGCCGGCCTGCTGCCCACCGCCGGCATCATCTCGTTGCCCATCTACGTCTGGCGCGGGCTGATGCTCCTCTGGGCGCTCTGGCTCTCGTGGAAGCTCCTCAAATGGGCCCCCTGGGCCTGGCAGGCCTTCAGCTTTGACGGCCTCTGGAAGGCCCTGCCTCGCCGCGCCCCACGCCAGAACCCGCCGGCCGGCAGCGCGTCAGCGCCCCGGCCGATGGGTGATGAGCGGGTGAAAGGGGCCGAACGTCCCGAGGGGCCGGAGACGTCGGAGGGAACGAAGACGGATGGGCAGGTCAAGGGGCCCGAACGTCCCAAGGGGCCCGAACGTCCCGAGACGTCGGAGGGGCCTGAAGATTGAGGGGCGGGGGGGGGACGGGTGCGGTGGGGGGGCTCGCACACCAAAAGCTCCGAGCGTATCCAGGGCGGGGCTGACAAGGAGCCAGGAGGAGTAAGTAGCTTTAGCTACGGCGACGACGCAGCGACGCGGTCAGCGTCGTCCTGGGGCGCTCGGCCCTGACTCGTGTCGAAGCGCTCGTCGCACCTCCCCGCACGGCCCTGACTCGCGTCGAAGCGCTCGTCGCACCTTCCCGCACGGCCCTGACTCGCGTCGAAGCGCTCGTCGCACCTTCCCGCACGACCCTGACTCGCATCGAAGCGCTCGTCGCACCTTCCCGCACGACCCTGACTCGCATCGAAGCGCTCGTTACATCTGCTTTAGGCGCCCCGGACGTCATCGAGCGCTTCGCTGAAGGTGTTTCAACCGCAGCAAGACCCGTCGAGCGCTCTGAATGGCGAGTTTAGCTGGCAGACGACGCGTCGAGTGCTTCGTCAGATGTGGCTGAGTCGGCGCAAGGGGTGTCGAGCGCTTTGGGGGTTGGGTTTAAGCCGGGAAGAGGGCGTCGAGGGGTTCGGCGAGTGTGTTTTAGAATGAACGCGAGGCGTCGAAGCGCATGGGGGCTGGGGGATCGGCGGTTCGGCCTGTTCGGGTGATGAACTGATTGTGGTCAGGTGGTCAGGTGGTCGCGGGGCGCCACGCTTCGCGATGTGGGTCGATTCGTGTGGGCGGTGGGGGGTTCACGCGAATTAAAAGCTCCGAGCGTATCCAGGGCGACGCCTGACAAGGAGCAAGGAGGAAGCTGTGGCAGCGCCACCGCGACGACGCAGCGACGCGGTCAGCGTCGTCCTGGGGCGCTCGCACACCAAAAGCTCCGAGCGTATCCAGGGCGACGCCTGACAAGGAGAGAGGGATGAAGCTGTAGCAACGCTACCGCGAATCCCTATCGACGCGGTCAGCGTCGTCCTGGGGCGCTCGGCGGCTGGGGCGCTCAGCACCGCAGTAATTTCATTGCAGCCAACACACACGCCACTTCCCCGTAACACACCGGCCCCTGACTCGTTTTGACGATCGCGCCCTGCCCGGCGTTCGGGCCGACCCTGCCTACGGCCTCCGCGATGATGTTGCGTTGCTTCTCCGTAACAACGTGCTCGACGGGAATCAGGCCCACCTCGATGGCGGCGGCCAGGTGATAACGGATGGTGCTTTCGGTGCACTGACGCTCCTTCGCGACCCTGTGAACGGAGTGTTTTTCGCACCAAAGCCGATAACTCTCAGCCTGGGTTTTGGAGAGACGTTTCAACGCCTCTTCATCCACCTCAGTACATGACGCCGCCCCCTTCGCCGCGTTTTGTGCCGACGCGCTCGCACTCGCCACAGCCTTCGCCGGGGGTGTCCACGTCTTCGCCGGCGCGGCCTTCTGCACTGGCGCGGCCTTCTGCACTGGCGCGGCCTTCTGCACTGGCACACCCCGTGGCTTCGGCGAAGGAAGTTCCACAAGCTCCGACTTTTTGAGGAGACCATACGCCTGGCGAAAGACCGCTTCGTAGAGATCCGCGTGCTTCTGGCGGTCGATGCAGAGCCCGAACTCCACGCTCTCGCGGCTGCCCGACAAAAGATTCATCGAGGTGAGGAGCGCCTGTTTATCGCTGATGTAGATCTTGGCGTGCAGCCTTTTCAGCGCCAGGGGCTCGAGCTTCAGATCCCGAAAGTGGCGGATGACCTTCTTCTCCCGCATCTGATCCTCGCGGATCAGAAACTTGATTTTGACCCCGGCCTCCCGCGCATCCACCAGGGCGTCGCGCAGGTGGCGCCAGGGATCGAAATATGGCGAGACGATCACCAGCCAGCTCTCCGCCGAACGCACAAGCTCCACCAGGGCGTTGGGCACGGCATAAGGCTCCAGAAGGTCTCCCGACGCGTTTTTTGATGCAAAGCTCATCGACATCTCCGTCTTCAACTCATGGCTTACCGGTGAGCTTTGTATATAGGACAGGGTCACGATTTCGGACAACGGGCCATTTTCGAATCTCTGAGCCTTTTGATGAACGCGCGCGAATGGCCCCGGATTCAATCGCCCGAAAAGGGTGGTTCTAGTTAACCTTGTTTGCGTGAGGAGCCGGGAGCTCGAGGGTAGGAAGCAGCCCCCTCCCCGCACCATGTATTGCCGCCAACACAACGCCACCTTGCCACACCACATCCGCGCGGCTGGTTTTGACGCTCCGTCCCACATCAGCTATGCAGGGCACGTTTCATACATATGTATACAACGCTGCGGCGATCTCGTCGGAACAGGCGAGTTCTTCAGGCGACCGCCGGCAATATGAACTGATATTTGTTTCAATTTTGATCTGAGGTGATCTCGTATGACACGTATTTTAGTGGCCTGGACGGCAGCGTTCATTCTGCTGGCTTCGGCGCCGGCCATGGCCCAGGACTGGTCCCAGACTTTTCATCCGGATTCTTTACCCCCGGAACTCAGCGAGATCCGCGTGGTGATCGCCACGGGCGGGCCGGGCGCCGTCCCGGCCGGCCAGGCGCTGCGCGAAAACCTGCGTCAATCGGGCTCACCCATGGTGATCGATAATCCGGTGATAAGCGATGTGCAGGGGCTTGCCGATCTCGATGTGGTGGAGCGCCTGGCGCACCTGCCGGTCGATGCCGTGGTGATCGTTCGCACCTTCGGTGACGAGACCGAGACCGAAGCCCCCGAAGAGGCGCCTGCGGAGAGCGGCCCGGAGGCGTCCGCGCCCGACGCCCCCGAAGCGACCAGCGGAGCTCCCGAACTCGCGGCCGACGCCGCCGACGCCCCTGCAGAAGGCGCCGACCAAGAGCCCGCGCCCGCAGTCAACGCGGCGGCTGCGGCCATGGCGATGATCACCTTTTACAGCCTCGACGGTGCGGCCATCGCCGGGTTTATGGTGTATCCGGGCGTCGCGTTGACCTCGGAACAACGTCGTAACGTCGGCCGGGGGATCTCTCAGGAGGCCTTCGATGCGACAAAAAGCGCCCTGGAGGACGCCCGGGCCGGGGAAGAAGAGAAGAGCGGGCGCCTGCGCCTCCTGCAGGGCAATGGGCGAGACTGGAAGCTTCTGGACAGGGAGACCGGCGAAACCATCATGCATGCCGACATCTACCGCCGGCTCGAACGCGAGGACCTGGCCGCATCCTATGAGGCCAACGCACAGCGCCAGGCGCGCCGGGCGTCTCTCGGGAAGGTGACCGGCTCGCTCGGGCTGGCAGCCCTGGCGATCGGCTCCACGCTGGCGATCAGCACCTACGTTCGCCAGCTCCCCTCGGAGTCCCCGGCGGTGGCGGGGTGCTCAGACTACGGCCACCCCCGGGTGCAGCAGAACTGCCACTCTCAGGAGTCCTTTGATGCGCTCTCCGGTCAGCGCGTCGCCGGCATCTCGCTGCTGACCGCGGGCATCGTCGGAGCGTTCACCGGCCTGGCGATCTACTACTCCCGCAGATCCATTGAACTGCATCCGCTGAACTTTCCGAAGACACGCGAGCTGGTCAAAGAGGCCAATGCCGCCGCGACGCGTGAGGACGAATCGGGCGACGCGTCGCCCGACCAGGCACTCCCCCGGGCCGACCAGACCGATGAGATGAGTCTGGAGTTTGCCCCCTATCTCCAGAGCGGCCCGGATACACAGGGCGGCTTGCAGCTACGGGGGCGCTGGTAATGATGTTGACACGCTCAGGTAAGAGACATCTGCTCCTGGTGCTCGCGGTGGCCGCGCTCTGCGCGCCGCGGCCGGGGCGCGCCGCCGCCCAGGAGTCCATTCTCCAAGAGATCCAGCGCGAACAGCGCGAGCTCTTCACCCGTGTGGCGCCCTCGGTGGTGTTCATCACCCATGAAAACGGGCTGGGCTCGGGCTTTTTTGTCTCCTCCGACGGGGTGATCCTGACCAACGCCCACGTCGTCCAGCAACACCCCCAGGTTCAAGTCGTCCTGCACGACGGGCGCCGCCTCACCGGAGAGGTCATCGAACTCGCCGAAGACCGCGATCTGGCGCTGGTGAAGGTGCAGGTCAACAACGTCGCCCCCCTGCGCATGGCCGGTATGCACGACGTGGCCGTGGGCGACTGGGCGGCCGCCGTCGGCCACGGACGCGGGGCGATCTGGACCTACACCACCGGGATGATCTCAAACATCTATCCCAGCGGCGAAGAGAGGCCCCTCTTTCAGACCCAGATCCCCCTGAACCCCGGCAGCTCGGGAGGGCCGGTGGTGAACCTCCGCGGCGAGGCCATCGGCGTGGTCACAGCCGGACTCACCGATGCCCAGAGCATCAACTTTGCGATTCCGCTGCAGCAGGCCATCGCCCACCTGCCCACGCTCAGCGAGCGCTGCGATTGTCTGGTGATCGAGCTCGCCAACACCACTCCGGTGTACGTCAACGACGTGATGGTCGGCTCCGGCCCGCGCGTGGTGCTGATGGTCGAGGAAGGCATGTATGAGGTCGCGGCGCTGATCGACGGCCGCCTGGTGCGCCGGCAGGTAAGTTGGCCGCAATCCCGCAAAATCACCCTCGGAGAATGATGATGAAACGTCTCAATATAAAACCCCTGTTGCTTTCATTATCTCCCCTTCTGGCACTGGCCTGTGGCCCGAACCTCTTCACCGGGGCAGAGGTCACACTGGAGGTCGGTGACGAACTGCTCCAGTTCACCTCCGACGACGAAATCAAAGTTGATTCGACCTTCAATGTTGCGTCTGGTCGCTACAGGCTCTCGTTATCCCGGGAGGGGCTCTCCCTGAGGTGGCCCTCCGGGGAGCCGGGAACCTACAGCGGAGAGCTCGTCGACCTATCCTGGGAACACGACGAGAATTACAGCACGAATAGCTACCGCACCATGTTCTGCCCGAACCGGGACATCGAAAGGACCTCGATTACGGTGACAAGCAACGAGTACGGGCTGATCAGCGGCTATTTCTCGGGCTATGTATGCCACTTTTGCGTTACAGACGAGTGCGAGGGCAGGCTCTGGCTCGAGGGAAACTTCGCGGCCAGCATTGATGATTCCTGGTTCTAACGAAAGAGGCCCGGCGCCCCAAAAAGCCCGCGCCCCCCTGAGGATTCAGGGGGGCGCGGGCTTTTTGGGGTGCATAAACTCGCGACCTTTGGGATGAGCTCGGAGCATAGCTCTCTCTATCTGGCGGCATCAGAAGCCCAATCCGGGCGAAGACGAATCGGGCGACGGAGATCGTGTTGCGCGCTCGGCTGGTGGCCAGGGTTTCGCCGCGCGTCACGATCTCACGGGTGTTTGAGGATATGAGTCGGTTTGGGAGTGGTGGGGGGCGAGATGTGCTGCTTTCGCTTATCGCGGATGCGGAGGATGGAGGGAGGTATGCGTATCGGTGAGGAGATTGGGGCGACTAAAATCGATAAGCAGCCCGGAACGCAGTCCACCTGTTCGCCATAAATACAATGACCATTTTGGTCATTCTGTACGCCCTGGCCCCCGGAGAATCCCATGACCAGCCAGCTATCCGTCACCGAACTGCGCCAGAACTTCTCGGACAGCCTCAACCGTGTTTCCTACGCCGGAGAAAGGCTGATCCTCCACCGCAACGGGAAGCCCTCCGCCGCGCTGATCTCGTGCGAAGACCTGGAGTTGCTGGAAGCACTCGAAGATCAGCTCGACATCAAGGCCGCACTTAAAGCGCGCAAAGAGGGTGGGCGAGTCAAGTGGACCGACCTCAAGCGCGAGCTCGGCCTGGACGACGAATAACGCGAAGTCAGTCGTCTTACCCCAACCGCCCCCCCACCCCCGAGAACCTCCGCGCGCGGCGCTCCGCCCCCACGCCGAGCAGCCTTTCTGACCCCACCAGAAGCACGCTCTTACTCGCCCGCGTGATGCCCGTGTAGAGGAGCTCGCGGGTCAAAAGCGGCATGTCCTGCGCCGGGAGCACCACGGCGATGTGGCGGAACTCCGAGCCCTGGCTCTTGTGGACGGTCATGGCGTAGGCGTGCACCAGGTCGTCGCGGAGCTCGCCAAGGGGGTAGGCCACCAGGCGTTCGCCGCGCTCAAACACGGCAAAGGGCTGGGTCTGGCCGCCGGCGTCTTTGCACCAGACGACGACGCCCTGATCGCCGTTGAAGAGGTCGCGCTCGTAGTCGTTGCGCAGCATCATCACCGGCTCGCCGACGTACATATCGTAGAGGGTGGAGCCCTCGGCCGGGCTGCGGGCGATCTCGCGGCGGAAGCGGCCAAAGGCGGCGTGGAAGCGGCGGTTGAGTGCCTCGGAGCCCGTCTCAAACACGCGGGTCAGGGTGAGCACGCGGGCGCGGGCAAAGTACGCCATTAACGCGCGCAGCTCGGCGCGGGCCTCGGGGGCAAACTCGCCATGGGCGTCGCGGGTGTAGGTCTGAAAGATCAGGTCGCGGGGCACCCCGGCCAGGTGGTGCTTGAACCAGGCATCGATGAAGGCATCCAGGCGCACACTCCCGGGCTCCTCGTCGGCGCCGGGCGCCCCGGCGCGCCGCGCTGGCGACCAGAGCTCCACGCCCTGCCAGCGCGCCGCGTCCATCTCCGAGAGGGTGTCCACCTGGGGCGGCAACGCCCCCGGGGCCTCCCCTGCCAGCCCCGCCCCCACCGCCCGGGCGACCTGCAAAATCGCGCGTCCGGCCGGGTCGTCTTCACGCATGCGGTGGCTTTTGGTCAGGCGCACCGCGTGGCGCGCGGTGCGCCCCTGGCCGGGCGTGGCCGCCAGCGGGTCGAGCGCCAGCTCGCGCCAGGGCAGATCGGTGGCGGGCACCTCGGGGAGCAGGTCCCGCAGCACCGCGCCGGTATCCACCGAAGGCAGCTGGTCGGCGTCGCCCAGCAAGACCAGGCGCGCGTCATCGGCCAGCGCCTGCGCCAGCGCCTCCATCATGAAGAGGTCGATCATCGAGGCCTCATCGACCACCACCAGCTTCGCCGGCAGGCGATGATGCCGATGATGGCGAAAGGTGCCGGCGCGCGGCGAGTACCCCAGGAGGCGGTGAAGCGTGGCGGGCGCGGGGAGCTCGTGGAGGAGGCGAGTGTCGAGGTCGCCGGGGTCCTGCACGCCGGTGAGCTGCGCGCGAATCGACTCCGCCATGCGGTTGGCAGCCTTCCCGGTGGGCGCGGCCAGCGCGATGTCGGCCACCTTAAGCCCCAGGCGCGCGGCCAGGCGCAGGATGGTGACCACGATGGTGGTCTTGCCGGTGCCCGGCCCCCCGGTGATCAGCGCCAGCGGGGCGTGCAGCGCGCTGAGTGCGGCCAGCTGCTGCTCGGGCCCCGGGCGCACCGGATGCCGGGTCTGACCATCGCTCCAGGTGGTGGGGCGCTTCTCGATCACCTCTTCGAGCGCCTGGCGCACCTCCCCGGGGTCTGGCGAGGTGTCGGGGCGGCGCAGCATCTGATCGATGGCCTGGGCCAGGCGCTCCTCATGCAGGAGCATGCGCTGGTGGTAGAGGCGCCCCTGATCCACGATCAGCGGCTTGAAGTCACCGGGCTGCCCCACGATCGCCGGCGCGCGCTCCTCACTCAGCAGCGTTGCAAAGGCCGGGAGCAGCGCGTCGATCTCCCAGCCCGCCGGCGTCGGCTGCGGCAAAAGGTGGCGCAGGGTCGCGCGCAAATACCCTTCCTCGCCATCCTCCAGGGGCATGTAGGTGCTGCCCATCGACTGCGCCAGCATGCTGGCGAGCACGACCATCAAGAGCGCGCGGTGCTCGGTGGCGCTGAGCCCCTCCTGAAGCTGCACCAGGTTGAGCGCCAGGTTCAGGCGCGCCCGCGAGATGCCCTGCCCCTCCAGATGCGCCCCCAGCGCCGAGACATCCCGCGCGCTGAGCAGGGAGGCATCCACGCGAAAGGCCCGCGCGAACACCCCGCGCCCCCCGGGCGCCTCCTCCGGCTGGCGAGCCTGGGGCTTCTCGGCCGCGTCTTGCTTCTTCCATGCACTTAATAAATCGAGCTGACTCATCATCTGCCTCATTCACGCGTCGCAGGCCCCACATGGCCCGCGCTCATCGCCCAGCATCCCATCGCCACGCGCCCCCGGGGGCGCGCCTCTTCCCCTCAGACCGGCTCGGCCTGCGGCCCGGGCACCGGCGCCCGCTCCTCGTCGCCGCGCTTCACCCGACGGATCCGCTCGTGGAGCGAGCGCTCAAAGCCCACGATCTGCGCCCAGCTCGGTCGCGCCCGGTAGATGCCCTCCCCGGGCCGCTGCGGGTGCATCCCGCGCACATAGAAATAGAAGAGCCCCCCGAAGCGCGCCTCGTACTCGGCCTCGCAGGTCATATCGAGCACCCGACACAGCGCCACGGTGTAGAGCCGGGCCTGCTCGGCGTAGTTGGCGGCCACATGCCCGGCCAGCGTCGGCGAGTCGTAGCTGCGCACCAGGTTGGTCTTCCAGTCGGCGAAGTAAATCTTGCCCTGATGCTCAAATAAGAGGTCGACAAAGCCCTTTACAAAGCCCCCCTGCACCCGCGCGCCCCGGCCAAATTTGCGGCGTAGCCCGTCGGCCTCCTCCTCGCAGAGCTCGGGGATCGGAAACAAAAACTCCAGCTCGCGGCGCACCCTTTCCGGGTTCAGGCGGTGCAGCGCCTCCAGCGCCTCCTCGCCGGCCACCGGCATCTCCACCCGGCTTAAGAGCGTGCGGTACACCGCCCGCATCGCCGGCTTCAGCGTGCTGGGGTCTGCGCCAAAGCTGCTGCGATGCTGCTCAAAGAAGGCCTGCAGCTCCTCGTCGGCCACCCAGGCCGCCTCGTCGGCGTAGTCGCGCACCCGGGCGTACTCCAGGGTTTCGAGCACCCCGTGCACGAAGTTCCCGGTGGCCATCCCGCCGGGAAACGCCGGATCGAAGACCACCTCGTCATCGCGGGCGTCATCGCCCTTCTCCACCTCGGCGGCGGCCTCGTCCAAAAGCCCCTCACCGCCGACCTGACCGCGCAGGCTACTGAACGAGGTCACCTCCCAGCGCCGCTCCATCAGCGTGCTGAGCACGTCGGGGGCCACCCGTTCCTCGGCGAGTAGCTCCAGCCCCTGCAGGCGCACCCGACCCAGGGTGCTCTGCACCTGGTGGAGGTCCACCTCCCGGGCCCGGGCGTCGAGATCCACGTCCAGCCACTCCAAAAACGCGCCTGTGGGCTCGTTGCGCATCGCCCGCAGGCGATCGATCACATCAAAGTAGGGGTCGCGCTTATCGCGATTATCGGAGTAGGCCGGGCTCTCCGCCTCCAGGTAAGGGAGGTAGAGCATCACCTCGGCGCGGGTGAGCGCCACGTAGTTGAGGCGGCTGGCCTCGGCCCGGGTCTGCTCGATCAGCAGCTCCTCCCACCCCGGGGGCATCTCGGAGGTCGACGCCACCCAGCGCACCGGGCGCATCCCTCCCGACTCCCGGGGGACCTTGAGCGCGTAGTCCTTGCGGCGGCTGCTGATCAGATCGCTGAAGCCGGGCACCACAAACACGATCCCCCGCTGGAGCCCCTTGCTGCCGTGGGCGGTCAGGATCTGCACGGCCTTCGACTCCACCTCCAGGCGCTGCTGGTCCCCGCTCTCCCCCTCGGGCATCGCTCGCCCCTCCCGGTAGCTCTTCAGTCGGGCGGCCAGCTCCTCCATGCTCAGGCGCTCGCGGGTGCACTCCTCGGCCATCAGCTCCAGCAGGTGCTGGTAGTTGGTCAGCTCCCGCTCGCTCACATCCAGGAGCAGCCGCCGGCGCATCAGCCCGCTGGCCTCGATCAGCTCCTGAAAGAGCGCGTGGTAGGCCCGCTGCTCGCCAAGCCAGGCCCAGCGCAGCAGGCGTTGATAGATCGCCTCCGACTCGCTCACCGCCTCCAGATTCGCCAGCTGCCCCAGCTCCAGTTCGAAAAATCCGGTCATCCAGGCCCGGGCTCGCCGCGAGCGATCCTGCGGGTCGACCAGCGCCATCAGGAGGTCGTACACATCGCGGGCCTCCTGCGTCTCAAAGAGCCCGTCCATCTTCAAAAAGGCGTAGGGCACCCCCTGGCTCCGCAGGGCTTCGGCCACCATCAGCCCGTCGGAGCGCCGCCGGCAGAGCACGTAGATATCCTCCGGCCCCACCTGCCCGACCAGGTCCCCACCGGGCTCCTGCGGGTAGCCCGGCGCCCCCTCCCCCCGGAGCAGACCCCGCACCCGGGTGGCGATGCCCCGGGCCAGCCCCTTGCGCAGCTCCGAGACGGAGAGCTTCTCCCGCTCGCTCTTCAGGTTGAGCACCCGCACCCCGGGCGCGCGCTGACCCTCGACCTCGGCTTCAAACCACGCCTTGCCCGCGCTCACCGGGTGCGCGTAGCCGATCCCCTCGCCAAGCTCCACGCGCTGCGCCGCGCGCTGATCGAAGATCGCGTTGTACGCCCCGATCACCTGCGGCGTGGACCGAAAGTTCTGCGTGAGCGGAATCGGCGCCTCCTCTCCCAGCAGGCGCTGGCGCGCCCGCAGGTAGGTGTGCACATCGCCGCCCCGAAACCCGTAGATCGCCTGTTTGGGATCCCCGATCAGCACCAGACGATGCGCCTGCGTGGGCGCCGCCCCGGCCAGCCCCCCCACAAAGAGGCGCTCAAAGATCTCCCACTGCACCTCGTCGGTATCCTGGAACTCATCGATGATCGCGTGGCTAAAACGATCCCGAAGCACGTTCAAGAGCTCGCCATGCTCCCCGTCGGCCGCCAGCGTATCGCGCACCAGCGTGAGCATATCCTCGTAGGTGTAGACCCCCTCGGCCTGCTTGATCGCCTCGATGCGCCGGGCGATCTGCGGGCCCAGCGCCTGAACCACGCAGAGCTCCACATCAAAGCTCAGCTCCTCCAGCGCCTCGACCGCTCTCAGGAGCTCGGGCATATGCACCAGCACGTCATGCTCTTTTTTGCCCGCCAGGTATTTAAAGGGGGCGGCAAGCGCTCCTTCCAAAAGGGCCTTCGTCTCCAGCACCCCGGCCGGGGGTGAGGAGAAGCCCTCGATCATCGCCCGCACATGCTTTTTGAACGCGTTGCGGGTGGTGCCGTGCACCTTTTTGCCGCCCGGGCGCAGCGCGTCGAGCTCCTCGTCAAAGGCCGCCCCCTCCAGCGCTGCGAAGTACGCCCCGCCCTCCTGCGCGCTGGCCGCCAGCGCGTCGAGGTTCACCTGAACCCGGGGCAGATACTCGCCACGGGTCTTCACATAGCCGGCCAGCGTCTCACGCAGCGTATCGAGCCCCTTGCCCGCGCCCAGATAGGCCTGAAGCCAGTAGCGGAGCTCCGGATCGGCGGGCACATCCTGGCGCAGCGCCTCCGAGATCGCCCGGTACACCAGCTGATCCCCGTCGACATGCTCCTGCTCCAGCAGGCGCTTGTTGGCAAAGGCATGCTCCACCAGAATCCGCTGGCAAAACCCGTGGATCGTATAGATCGAGGCCTGATCAAAGGAGCGCAGCGCCATCTTCAGCCGCTCCACCCCCTCGGCCTCCACCACCCCGAACCCCGGGAGCGCTGCCGGCTCGCCAGCCTGCGACTCGCCACCATCCAGGGTGCGCACCTCGCCAGGCTCCAGCGCCGACCAGGCCCGGACCAGCTCCTGGAGGCGCTCGCGGATCTTCTTTTTGAGATCCGCGGTCGCCGCCCGCGTAAAGGTCACGACCAGCACCTCGTTGACCTTCACCTCTCCGCGCAGGAGGAGGTCGGCCACGATATGCTCGATCGTGTAGGTCTTGCCGGTGCCGGCGCTGGCCTCGATCACCGCGTGGCGCCCCTCCCGCTGCTGAAGTGCCACCAGCGCATCGGGCTTTTTGTAATAGAGCGTGGCCATCATTTACCTCCCAACACCGGCTTCAGGTAGCGGTAGCGTGCTTCAATGATCTGCTGAATGCGCGCCGGCGAAGGGGGGCTGGAGTCAAACCAGCGCTTCACCGGCCCGTACATCGTGGAGGGGGTCTCTGAGAAGCGGCTCCCCGGGTCGAAGCGCTCCAGGAGCGCCGCCACATCCACCTCCTGGCCCCGGGCCTGCGCCTTGACCACCATCGCCACCAGCTCCACGGGCAAGAAGTAGTCATGCACGCCCTGGAGGAGCTCCCCGACCAGCGCGCTCAGGTAGGCGCGGGCCTCCCCGGCGCTCCCCACGCTCAAGGCCAGCTTCGCGGCCCCACTGGCCACCGAGGGCACCACCAGCACCTGCGGCTCCGGCAGGGTGTAGCCGGCGGCCACCAGCGCCAGCTGCTCGATATGCTCGCGGACAAAATACTTCGGACTGGCCTTGCTCCCGGCGGCAAACCCCACCGAGGCCCGGGCCTCCCCGACCAGCGTCACGCTCCCGTGGAGCTCCACCTCCAGCACCCCGCGCGCCCCGGCGTCGACCTCGAGCACCAGCGGCTCCAGCTGCACCCGCTCGCCAGGCTCCCGGCCCCGGTGCAGCGCGCTGCCCAGGCGCACATGCTCCACCCCGGGATGCTCCTCGGCGCTGACCCCGCGCAGCCCGTCGCGCCAGGTGAGCACCCGCTGCAGGCAGCGCTGAACCGCCGCCTCATAATAGAGCTCCGAGGGGAAGTGCCCCCGCATCTCCTCGCGCTCGGCCCGGGCCCGCAGCGCCGCCTCCAGCGTCGCCTCGCTCAGGTCCCGGGCGGCCAGCCCCTCGGCCAGGCTCTCGCGCATCAGGCTCAGCGCCGGCAAAAAGGCCGGCTCAAAGGGCTCATCCTCCACCGCCAACAGGTCGTCTTCCTCCTCATCGTAGAGACGCAGCCGCGACTTCGCCGAGCCCTGCAGCGGGCACTTCAAAAAGCCCCCCAGCTCGCTGAGCTGCAGCACCACCCGGCCCCCCTCCCGCACCTCGGGGGCCACCTGCGGCACGCTCCACTTTAACAAGGTCTGGAGCTCCTCCTCCCCAGAGCCCCCGGGACCACTCCCCAGGTGCGCGGCCAGCTCCCCGGGCCCGGGCCGATACCCCGGCGGCAACGCCTCATCGAGCGCCCGGCGGTTGACCCGCACCACCGCCTCGGCCTGGGCCTCCCCGTGGTGATTGGGCCAGAGGCGCTCGACCTGATCCACGTGGGCGGCTGCCTCATAGGGCGCCACATCCTGCACCGGGATCGCGTCGACCCCGCTGGCCGCCACGTACTCGGGGATCGCCCCGGGCTCATAGACCTGCGGAAAATAGCGCGCGTCGTAGCGCCGCAGCGGATGACGCACGCTGCGCGCCTGCACCGGCGCCAGCTCCCCTTCGGGCTCCAGCACCGCGGCCATCTCCTGCAACGCCAACACCACCGACGCCGGCTCCAGCTCATCGCCCGTCTGCGCATCTCGCCCCACCCAGGAGAGCACCATCCGGGAGCGCGTCGACATCAGCGTCTCCAAAAACATGTAGAAGTCCTGGTCGCGCGAGCTCACATCGCTTAAGCGCCGCCGGGCCTCCCGCAGATCCAGCGCGTCGGGCGGCGTCGGCGCCGGAAAGGCCCCCTGCCCCAGGCCCGTCACAAAGACCACCTCAAAGGGAATCGGCCGCATCGGCTTAAAGGACGAGACGACCACCCCGTCGGCCAGGTACTTCCCATAACGATCTTCGAGCCCGCCCAGCGCCGCCATCGCAAACTCGTAGGCCGTGCGATAGCCCACCGCCTGATCCGGGCTTAGGTCGGCGCGCGCAATCGCCGAGAGCTCCCGGTGCAGCTGCAGCTTCATGCGTTCGTCGCGCTTGCCCTCCCCACCCACAAAATCGCTGAGCATCCCCTTAAAATGCTCCATCCACGCCCCCAGTGTACGCGACTCCCCGCGCACCTCCCGCGAACGCACGATCAGCGATTGCGCCAGCTCCACCAGCGCGGCCACCTGCTCCAGCTCCCCGTGCCCGGTCTCCAGCGGCAGGTAATGCTCCGCGCCCAGCGCCACGGCCTGCGCCCCCTCCTCCTCGGGCTGCGACATAAACGCCCCCAGCACCAGGCGATCGAGCCCCTGCTGCCAGTGAAAGCGCTCCCGCTTGATGTAGGTCCCCTCATGATCCCGGTGGTCGGCCCCGTGGTAGATGCTCAGCTCATCGCACCACCGGGCCCACTGTTTGGGATCCACCGCCCCCTTCTGCGCCACCACCGCCGGATGCATCAGCACCCCCAGCACCTCGCTGCGCTTAAACCCTCCCAGGGGCAGCTCAAACACCTGGCGGGCCGCGTCGAGCACCGGCGAGGAGTGCGAAGCGTCGATGTCGATCACGTTATGGGGGATGGCGTGGGTCTGTTTGAAGGCCGCCCGCAGGTGCGTCTGATAGAGCTCGCGCTCCCCGGGCTGCACCACCACCGCGATGTCGTTAAAGCGCAGCTGCGGATGGCGGGTGACCATCTCCCAGATCTCGCTGGCGATGATCTCGCACTCCCGCTGAATGCTCGGACAGGCCATAAAACGCAGGCTCCGGCGGTCGGTCAGCGGCGGCGAACTCTCTGCGACCTGGCGAGCGTCCTCGCGATCGCGAATCACCCGCTGCAGGCGCTGCAAGAGGGTCACGTCCGGGCGCTGCATCCGCGCGACCCGATCCTCCAGCGTGGTGATGTCCGAGTCGCTCAACTCCATCAGCATCCGGTGAAAATCTCGCCCGGGGCCGCCCCACATCCGCAGCGCCAGCGGCAGCTCATCGCCGCTTAAGAGTTCGCTCTCCCCCAGGTCCAGATCCACCAGGGGGTCTTCGTCGCCGATCAGCACCGTGCCCCACTCCTCCAGACAGGGGGAGAGCACGTAAAAGATGGCGTTATGCTCATCGTTGGCCCCGAGCGGCCCGAAGAGCTCTTTGAAAAAGGGCGGCAGGTACGAAAACCCCACCAGGTGCACGTAATCCGGCCAGGCCAGCGCGGCGTTCTCAAAGCGATCGGGCACGTCGGTCAGCGCGATGAGCTCGCGGGGCTCCGCCCCCGCTTCCGCCTCCTGTTTCGCCTCCTGTTTCGCCGCCTGCGCCAGCGCGCCCCCGGGCAGGTAGAGCGCCCGCCATAACGTGCGCTGCCAGCGCTCCGTCGGCCCAAAAATCGCCTTGAACTTCGGGTCCTCCTGGCTCGCCAGACGATCCTGGCGCCAGAGCTCCAAAAGCTCCTGCTTGCGCGAGTAGCCGTACTCCCGAAAGAGCGCGGCCAGGCGCCGGGCCAGCTGATAGCGCCGCCGCTCCCGCTGCTCGGCGGCCCCCTCCCCGGAGCCGGCCGCCTCCAAAAAGGCCCGCACCGGCCCCATCTCGGCCCGGTCGAGCAAGGCCCTATCCGAGAGCAGCCCGATCAGCAGGCGCTCCACCGTGGCGCCGGCCACGATCTGGGCCACCGGCTCCCCGGCCTCGTCGGGGGGCACCAGGCTCTCCAGAAACTGCTCCATCGTCTCGATGCGCAGGTTGGTCGCTACCCCCATCTTCGCCGCGATCTGAAAGGTCAGATACTGCTTGAGGTTCGCGTTGGGCACCACCAGCCGGTACTCGTGAAACGCGCGATCCACAGCCCTTTTGGGCGCCGTCACCCCCAGGTGGTGCACCAGCACATCGACCAGATCTTCGACCCTGTCAGATTGAAATACCTGCAGCATATCGACTCCCACCATCCACGCTAAAGTTCATGAGATTCATCGCTCTTATACCCCGGCAGGAGGGGTGATGTCGAAGATGTAAATGATCGTATAACAGGCATAAAGGGCCGGGGTTTAGCTTTGGCCTCCCCCGCCACCGCCTCCCCGGAAGCGGGCCTCGATCTCCCGGGCCAGGGCGTCCTGACCGGCCTGGCGGTAGTAGCGCGCCAGGGTCTGCAGCCCGAAGCGGTCGTCGGGGGCCAGCGCCACCAGCTCAAAAAGCGCCGGGGCGGCCTGCTCAAAGAGCCCGGCGTCGATCATCGCCCGGGCCGCCGCCCGCAGCGCCCGGACCCGCTCTCGAAGCGCGGCCGGGGCGGCCGGCGCGGCCTCCTCGCTCCGCTCGTCGGCGCGCGGCCTGTCGACACCTCGCTCGGCGCGCGCGCGCTCCCCGGCTCGTTCCCGGGAGGCCGGGGGCCGCGCCGAGCCGGGAGGGTCGGATGGGGCTGAAAAGCTGGAGCGCAGCCGGTAGCTCCGCTCCAGCCGCGCGGCCACCTCCCCGATGCGCCCCCCGCGCTCCCGGGCCCCACCCGGTGCCGATTCATACGCCGACGAGCCGCCCGACCCCCGCGCCCCGAGCGCCCCGGGTGCGCCAACCGACCCACCGGGCGCTCCGGCGCTCCCCGGCCGCGCGCCACCGCCCACCGCCTCGATCTGCGCGGCCAGCAGCGCGGCCATCGAGACGATATCGTGGCGATTATGCTCCAGCATCCCCCCCATCTTCGGCACCGCCTCCCCGGCCACGAAGCGCTCCCACAACGCCGGAATCTCTCGCCCCGGTACATCATCCACCCGGTGAAAATCGAGAATATCCTCCTCCAGGCTGGAGAGTTTGTAGCGCTTTCGCCCCACAAAATGCCGCCGGGCCGTGGGCAACAAATCCAGATGCTGACGCCCCCCGAAAGGATCGCTCATCTGGTGGCGCGCGTACCGGCGCGCGAGCAGGGGCACATCAAAACGCCGCCCGTTAAAGGTCACCAGCAGGTGCCGCTCCCGCAGCATGTTTGCGAAATACGCAAGCATCGCCCGCTCCCCGGCCGCGTCGCTGCCATCGAGCAGAAGCTGCTCCACCACAAAGCGCTCGCCAGCCCAGAACCCGATGCCCACACAAAAGGCCAGCGCCCCCTGCCCCAGCCCGCTGGTCTCGGTGTCCATATAGAGCAGCCCCTCAGGCCGCACGCCCGGGCAGCCCGGATCGACCTTTGAAATCAGACGATGGTCGATCTCCCGACACGCCCCCACCTCAAAACGCCCGTGCACCTCCCCCGGCGGCACCTCCTCGCGCAGAAGCCAGAACTCCCCCTGATTCTCCGCCCCCCACTGCCCCCAATTTTTTTCAGTGATTTTTGACGAGGACGACGACCGCCGAGCCCCTCCCGAACTCCTGTGTCGCGTGCGCGCCCCTCCCCGCGACGCCCCCCGGGGCGATGCCTTGCGCACGATCGACCCCGAAGACCCCTCGGCGCGCTCTCCCGAATCATCGAAACCACCCCCATCCGGAGAGCTGCCCCCCTTCACCTGGCGCACCTCCCCCTCTCCCGGCGCCCCCGCCTCAAACACCCCGCTCGGACCGCTCTGGCTCTCTCGCCCCCGCTGATGCGCCTGATGCAAACGCTCCAGCCTCTTCCCAAACTTGCTCATCGTCACATCCCTTCATCCGCCGGCGCGTCTCGCGCCCGATCGCTCCAACCCTACGCCGCCAGCATCGGGGCCTCAAACTCGGATTCTTCAATCAATTGAAGCGCTTGCCCCTTCCCCAAACGCCTCAGGTCCTGGCGAGCACCGCGCTCCGCTCGCCAGGGACTAAAACATCGGAGCGAGCGCCGCGATCAGCTCGCCAGGGACTAAAACATCGGAGCGAGCGCCGCGCTCCGCTCGCCAGGGACTAAAACATCGGAGCGAGCGCCGCGATCAGCCCGCCACAGACTAAAACATCGGAGCGAGCGCCGCGATCCGCTCGCCAGGGACTAAAACATCGGAGCGAGCGCCGCGCTCGACCCTTCCCCGCTCGACATCCTGCCCGCGACCGTCGCTCGCGTGTTTTAAAATCTCAAAACGCCAGAGCGAGCGTCGCGCTCGCCCCTTCCCCGCTCGACATCCTGCCCGCGACCGTCGCTCGCGTGTTTTATAATCTCAAAACGCCTTCCCGGCCGTCGCGCTCGCCCCTTCCCCACTCGACATCCTGCCCGCGACCGTCGATCACGTGTTTTGAAATCTCAAAACGCCTTCCCGACCGTCGCGAGCGTCTTTTGAAAACTCAAAACGCGAGCGCGACCGCCGGACTCACCTGATACGTGGTTAGAAAGGGATAGAGAGCTCCAGATACCCCGGACTGGCCGGAAAACGGGCCGGCCAGGGCGTGTCGCGATAGAGGTCGAGCACATCGCGGCGCAGCCCGTCTTCGACCACCCGCATCGCGTCGCGGTTGTAGCGATGAGCCCCGGCCACCGCCCCGGTGATGGTGCCCCCGTACCAGATCGTCTCCACCAGGCCGATCAACGCCGCCTGCCCGTAACGCCCGGCCAGCACCGAATCGACCACCGCGTAGATGAACACCCCGTTCCACACCATCGCCAGCAGTCCGCTGCCCCACTCTCCCAGGTAGAAATGCCCCAGCCCGGGCACGATCGAGAGGGTCCCGGCCAGCAGCGGGCTCTTTTGCGGGATATCAATCCCCTCGACCAGCGAGGCGATCTCAAAGGCCCCCTCGGCCAGCGGGCTGCGGGTGGGCATGGCCCGCAGCTCCCGGGCCGCCGCATCAAAGTCGTGGCGCACCGCCCCCAGCCGGGCCAGCCCCAGGCGAGCGGCGCTGGTGATTTCCAGACAGGCGGTGATTTCCGGGTCGTCGGTGGGTTCTCCCACCCGCGCCACCCAGGGCGCGCAGGTGTCGATCACCTCCACAAAGGCCTGCTCGGCCAGCGGACGCCGGTCCGAGGCCAGGGCCACCTGCCCGTAGTAATAGCGCGCCCACCAGCTCACGATCTGGTCCCGCGACCCGGTGGCCAGGGCCTCCAGCTCCCGGGCGGCCTGCCCGTGTTCGCCCGCCCCGAAATACACCCACGCCATTTTCAGGCGCACCCGCTCCGCGCGTCGGTCGGCGGGGTAGTCGCGCAAAAAGTCTTTGTAGGCGGTGAGCGCCCGGTAATAATCGCCCTCGTAGTAGTAGGCGTCCCCTCGCAGCAGGCCGACATCCGGCCCCTGATACACCTTCAGCTCCTGCTCCCCGGGAAGCTCCTGGGCCCCGACCGAAGCCGCCCAGAACACCATCGCCGAACACACCCACCAGGCCATCCACGTCCGCATCATCACTGCCCTTTTCAAAGCCACATACTCCGCTTCTACACCCGTCACTGACTCGCCGGCTCCCGGCTGGCCATCCCCCCACCCTCGCGCTAAGTTGAGCCCGGCCCCACCGCGCCGCGGGCGCCGTGAGCGGCCTCTTTCCCAGGCCGACGAGATACCCCAACCCCAACCCGCAGGACAAGACCATGACCCAGAGCCCCTCCCCTGATAAACGCGCCGTGCTGATCGTTCTGGACTCGGTGGGCGCCGGCGAGCTCCCCGACGCAGATAAGTACGGCGACGTGGGCTCGCATACGCTGGGACATATCGCCGAGACCATCGCCGACTTTGACCTGCCCAACCTGCGCGCGCTGGGGCTGGGCAACATCGAGGGCATCCCGCAGATCGCCCCGGTCGAGGCCCCCACGGCCACCTTCGGGCGCATGGCCGAGAAGGCCCACGGCAAAGACACCGCCACCGGCCACTGGGAGTTTGTGGGCATCATCCCCGACAAGCCCTTCCGCACCTTCCCCGAGGGCTTCGACGACGAGATCATCCAGGAGTTTATCGAAAAAACCGGCGTCCCCGGCGTGCTGGGCAACCGCGCGGCCAGCGGCACGGTCATCATCGAAGAGCTCGGCCAGGAGCACATCCAGACCGGCAAGCCCATCGTCTACACCTCGGCCGACCCGGTCTTTCAGATCGCCGCCCACGAAGACGTGGTGCCCCTGGAGACCCTCTACAAGTGGTGCGAAATCGCCTACGACATCGTCACCCCGCGCGGGCAGTCCCGGGTCATCGCGCGGCCCTTTGTTGGCGAGTTTCCCGAGTTTAAGCGCACGGCCAATCGCAAGGATTATACCCTGCCGCCGCCCAGCGAGACGGTGCTCGATCGCCTTCAGGCCGCCGGCGTGCGCACCACCGGCATCGGCAAGATCGGCAACATCTACGCCCACCAGGGCTTGAGCGACGAGCTTCACAGCACCTCCAACGACCACGGCGTGGAGCTCACCCTGCAGTGCATCGCTGATCGCAAAGGGCTGATTTTCACCAACCTGGTCGACTTTGACGCCCTCTACGGCCACCGCCGCAACCCCCGCGGCTACGCCGACGCCCTGATGACCTTTGACCGCCAGCTCCCCACGCTGATCGAGGCTCTGGACCCGGGCGACCTCCTCATCATCACCGCCGACCACGGCAACGACCCCACCTTCCCGGGCACCGATCACACCCGGGAGTACGTGCCGCTGCTCATCGTGGAGAAGGGGCGCCCGGGGAGCAAAGACCTGGGCACCCGGGCCTCGTTTGCCGACATCGGCGCCACGCTGGCCGCCTACTTCGGGGTGGACTGGCACGTGGGCGAAGCCATCGACCTGAGCTGATTCGCCCCGGCGCCTTCACACCCGCGATCGGCGCGTGTGTGAAGGCGCATCGCCCCCCGGCCAGGAGCCCCGGCCGGGGGGCGATGCGAGTCCGGGCACAAAAAATCGCCCTCGACTGTAAGATCTTCGGAGCCTCCGCCGTCTTCAGGACAAAGCTCACCACACACCCGGTGTGGCCCGAGCCCAACCCCTCAAGCCCCACGGAGCTGACCATGAACGACGCCACCACCTGCACCTGTTGCTGCACCTGCACCTGCGAAAGCGCCACCTCCGGCTGCACGTGCGGCCCCGACTGCAAGTGCGGTCCCGACTGCAAGTGCGGCCCCGACTGCAAGTGCGGCCCCGACTGCAAGTGCGGCTGCTGCGCCTGACCCTCCCCCCCCACCCTTCTCGGAGAACTGTGATGCTCTCAACCGAACACTCGCTCGCACAGCTCATGAGCCACTGGGATCGGTGGGTGGGACTGGCCGCGCGCAGCTTAAATGAGCGCGCCGACGCCGAAGACGTCGTCCAGCAAGCGCTGGTGCGCGCGGCCGACCAGCTCCACACCCTCGACGACCCTCAAAAACTCGAGGGCTGGTTTGCCACCATCGTGCGGCGCCTGGCCATCGACGAGCTGCGCCGCCGCGGCCGGGTGAAGCGCCAGCGCCAGCGCCTGGCCCTGGAACCCGCGCCCCGGCCCTACCCTGCCCCCGACGCCGGGGAGGACACCTGCGTCTGCGGCATCGACGCGCTCGACGATATCCCCGACGCCTACGCCGAGATCCTGCGCCGCGTCATCCTCTCCGAAGAGCCCGTCGGGCAGGCCGCCGACGCCCTGGGCATCTCGGCGACCAACGCCTCGGTGCGCCTGCACCGCGCGCGGCGCGCCATGCAGCAGGAGCTTTTGGAGCGCTGCGGTACCACCTCCACCCAGGAATGCCTCAGCTGCGATTGCCCCTGAGGCGCCTACCCCCTTGCCAACGCGAGCGTTTTCGATGTCGACCATCCGCGTGATGTACAAACTGCGCTGCCGCCCCGACGATCTTTTGGCCCTTCGCCAGGCCTGGCGCGACGTCGTCCAGGCCCACGCTCGCCAGGGGCATCAGACCCTGGAGAGCGTCTTTCTGGTCGACGCCCCCCCGGCCGAGGGTCCGGCGCCACAGGCGCCCCCGGAGTTCATCGTGGCCACGGCGATCTCCCGCTGGCAGAGCCGCCAGGCCTGGCAGGCCCAGCGCACCGACGAGGCCGACCCTCAGGCCTACGCCCGCTTCCGCAGCCTCTGCACCGTGGAGGAGCGCCAGGTCTTTGAGGAGCTCGACCTCCTGATCCAGGGCCAACCGGCCACCTGACCATGACCGACGCCCCCGATCCCATCGCGCTGATCTGCGAGCGCCTGGACGTGCCCCCCGAGCTGGCCGAAGACATCCTCCTTTTGACCCACTGGGTCGACCAGGAGTTGGCCACCACGCGCTACGGCTACCCCAAAGACAACGCCATTCCGCCGCCGCTGCACCAGCGCCTGGCCGACCCGGCGTACCTGGCCCGGTTGCGCCACGCGGCCTGCGATCACTGGGAGCTTACCCCCGATCGCCTCCCCTTCTGAGCCTGGTTTTTGGGCGGCGTTGGGGACCTCTGGAATAGCCCCGCGGCGCCGGCGTTTTCTCCCGGCGAACCCCGAAGTGAGCCCGCCGCCAGAGCGCTTTTCACACCTTTGGCACTTGCTCCCGCCGGGGCCCTTTGCTTAGTATGAGCGGCGTTCAGAGTTCCCCAACTTGGTACTCTGCCGTGTTCGTGCGAGACGCGATACTATTGAAACCCCGTAAGCAGAGACACGGGGGCAGTCACTGACATGACGCGAGCATGCCTCTCGGCAACTGAGTCGGCGAGGACGTTCAAGGAGTGTTATTACAGCTCCCACCTGGTAGCAGCCAGGGTTTCTAAATCTTGTCTCAAGACCGGCACAGTGGTGGATACCAACAGCGAGAGGCAACCCCCTTAGATGGGGCGTTGCCTCTCGTTTTTCTTGCCCGCATCTGCCACCATCGCCCGGCGCCCGGCCCGCGGAACTTTTGAGGCTTTAGACACCCATGGAAGCGCTCCATCTGGTCCTCAATCTGCTTGAGAAGGTCTCGGTCCTTGTGGCCCTGGCCCTCACCTTGATGCTGCTGCGCCCGGCTGAGGTCTGGCTGGGGCAGCGGGGGCCCCAGGCCTCGGTGCGTCGCCGCCTGGTGCTGGTGCTCCTGCTCAGCGGCCTGGCGATCTGGGGCAGCTTTCTGGGCTTTGAGATCGACGGGATGCAGTTCAACATCCGCTCGGTCGGGGTGATTCTGGCCGGCTACCTGGGCGGCGTCTGGGTGGGTCTGGCGGTGGGGGCGGCCGCCGGCATCGTGTACGCCCTGGAGGTCCCGTCTCACTTTTTCCCGCTGGTGTTTGCGGCCAGCCTGCTCGAAGGCACGCTGGCCGGGCTCTGGAGCCGCCGCTTTGGCACGGCGGTGGCCTCGGTGGCCATCGGGGCGGTGCTCATTCAGGCGGCCCATCACGCCGGGCTCGGCGCCATCCTCACCTGGGTCGACAGCGCCACGGCCACCTTCCACCTGGAGCGCGTCCCGCTGCACCTGGCCAAGATCGCCGCCAACGCCGTGGGGGTCCTCCTCTTTATGGGCCTCTTAAGCCTGGTCCGCGAACTGGAGCTGGCTCGCCACGACGCCCGGGCCTCCCGCGACCTGGCCCGGGACGCGCGCCTCGAAGCCCTGCAGTACCAGCTCAAGCCCCACTTCCTCTTTAATCTGCTCAACACCCTGGCCTACCTCATCCGCACCGACGCCCCGCGGGCCCGCGAGCTCACCCTGGATCTGGCCGAATTCCTGCGCTACACCCTGGCCAACGACGCCGACCAGACCACTCTGGACGAAGAGTTCGCTCAGCTTAGCCGCTACGTCGATCTGGAACGCGCCCGCTTCGGCGAGGGCCTGCGCTTTGAGATCGACCCTGGCGAGGAGGTCGATGTGCTGGGTCAGGTTCGCGTGCCGGCGCTCATCCTCCAGCCCCTGGTCGAAAACGCCTTTCGTCACGCCGCGCGCCAGGGCCGGGTGTACGTGCGCATCGAGGTGCTCGCCAGCGCCCATCATCTGGAGATCCGGGTGCTCGACGACGGCCCTTCCCCGCCCGCGCAGCCCTGGCGCCCGCGCCACGCCGGGGCCGCGCGCTCCTCGCGGGGTGGCGTCGGCCTGCAAAACGTCTATGAACGGCTTGCACGCTTTTATCGCGGCGACGCCTCCCTTAGTCTGCGCGCACGCGACGATGCCCCCGGCACCCTCGCCACCCTGAGCATCCCCCGCACCTCTCCCGGCAAAGCCCGACACTCCCTTGGCGAGCAGGTCCGTCAGAAACTCCGCGAAGTCATCGACCCTTAAACTCCCCCCTTTTCCTATGCGCGCACTGGTCATCGACGACGAGCTCCCCGCCCGCGAAGAGCTCCTGTGGCTGCTCGAACAATGCCCCCAGATCACCGGGGCCGAGCAGGCCGAGCACGCTCGCGACGCCATCGCTCGCCTGGAGGAGGGGCCGGCCATCGATGTCGTGTTTCTGGACATCGACATGCCCGACATCAACGGCGTGCGCCTGGCCCAGCTCTGGCGCGACCGCCTGGGCGACCGGGCCCCGGCCGTGATTTTCGTCACCGCCTACCAGGACCACGCCCTGGACGCCTTTAATCTCGATGCCACCGACTACCTGCTCAAACCGGTGCGCCTGGCCCGCTTAAAGCAGGCCATTGAGCGCGCCGCTCGCCGCCTCGATGTCGCTCCCGCCACCGACGACGCCGCGGCCTCACCAGCCGGCCCGACGGCCTCCACGCCCCTGACCCGAATCTCGGTCGAAGAACACGGCGCCTACCGGGTGATCCCGGTGGACGCTATCTTGTGGGCCGAAGCCGAGGAAGGGTTCGCCACCGTTCACACCGCTGAAGCCAGCTTTTTGACCGACTTCAGCATGAAGTTTTTAGAAGAAAACCTCCCCGCGGAGCACTTTTTCCGCTCGCACCGCAGCTTCATCGTGCGTCTCGACGCGATCTCGCATATTGCCCCTACCGGAGCTGGGACTTACCGTCTGCTCCTGGGAAGCGAAGAGCGCGCCGTTCCCCTGGCACGAAGCCGCGCCCCCGAGCTCAAAGCCCGCATCCCCTGGTCTGCCAATGCACTTGAGGAGTAACCGTGTCGACTTCAAAATCCCTGCCCACCTCTGACGACGCCGCCATCAAAAAGGTCGACGGCGGCGACGGCCAATTCTTTGACGCCATCGCCCGGCGCTACGACCTGCTCAACCGCATCATGTCGCTGGGTCAGGATGGCTACTGGCGCAACAAGGCCGTCAAATCGCTGGAGCTCCCCGAAGGCGGTCACTTTTTGGATCTGGCCACCGGCACCGCCGACCTGGCGATCGCCTGCGCCAAACGCCACCGCGACGCTCGCGTCACCGGCCTCGATCCCAGCGCGGAGATGCTGGCGATCGGTCGCGACAAAGTCGCCAGCGCGACCCTCTCCGAGCGCGTGGAGCTTGTGCAGGGCGACGCCCAGGCGCTGCCCTTTGAAGACAACAGCTTCGATGCGGTCGCCATCTCCTTTGGCATCCGCAACGTGCCCGACCGCCGCAAGGCCCTTCAGGAAATGAACCGCGTCGCGCGTCCCGGCGGTCGCATCGTCATCCTGGAGCTGAGCGAGCCGCGGCGCGGCCTGCTCGCCAGCCCGGCGCGCTTCTACATCCACCACGTGGTCCCGCGCATCGGCAGCCTCCTCTCCGGCTCCAAAGAGTACCGCTACCTCCAGGAGTCGATCGCGGCCTTCCCCACCGCCGACGCCTTCGCCAATCTGATGCGCGAGGTGGGCCTGACCAACGTCAACGCCCGCACCCTCTCGTTTGGCGCGGTCAACCTCTTCAGTGCCCACGCCGGCCACTGAGCAGCGTCGCGTCCGGCGCACGCCCCACATCGGGGCGCGCGTCGTGCATGGCCCCGATAACACACGCCCGACCGGCCCTCCTCAGCGGGGCTCGTCGGGCGTTGTTTTTACATCTCGTGCCGCGGCGCGGGGCCTTTTAGCGACGGCTGAGTTCAAACCCCTCCACCAGCGCTTCGACCTGGCGAGCGGCCTGTTCCACGCGCTCCTCCCAGCTCAACACCTCGCCAGCGGAGAGCGGCCGCCCGGCCTGCGAGAGGAGCCCGAGGGCCGCCCCGAAGAGCGTGCGCCCCTGTTCATCGATCGAGAGCCCCTGCTCGGCCAGGGCGCGGGCCTCGCGGTGCAGCTGCGTCTTGAGCCTTTGCTGCACCTCATCCCAGCTCACCGGAGGCGGCTCCTTCAGCCGACGCTTCCCCACCAGCACAAAGGACGTGTTCACCGCCCGCGAGCGCATCGCCCGCGGGCGCTGCGAACGCTCCACATTCATGGGCCAGACCGCCACCAGGGCCAGCGCCGCCTCATCAAAGGCCTGCACCATCGCCGCCCAGGCCTCCACGGTGCTATGGGCAAAGATCATCGACAATACCCCTTGCGGCTTGAGCACCCGTCGCACCTCGGCCAGCACCTGAGTCATCCCCCGGGTGTAATGCTGCTGCGCGAGCTGGGCTGAGGTGTGCACGTGCCGGTTCATCGTCAGCTCACGGCTCTGATCGGTGCGCGGCGCCGCAAAAAGCTCCGGAAACACCGCCCCCAGCGCCAGGCGCTTCCAGACAAAGATGCAGTCGGCCAGCACGTTATAATAGAGGTTGTCGAAGTAGGGCGGGTCGGTAGCGACCACGTCAAAGAAACCATCCTCAAAGGGCAGGCAACGCGCGTCGGCCCGGAGCACCACCGGGACATGCTCAAAACAAGGCACGCTCTTAAGCCCCCGAACGATGCGGTCGAGCTTATCCCAGAGGTTGGCCGGCCCCTCCTCGGTGGGGTCGATCTCGGCGAAGTCCCACACCATCGGGATCCCCGGGCCGCTGAGCGCGCGCCCCACCTGCTCGTTCTGCGCAATCCAGGTGGTGAGCCGACTGTTCCAGTCGACGAGCTGATCGAGGAGTCCCGACAAAAACGCCGCCAGCGCCCGCGCCAGCTCCGCGCCATGCACCAGCTCCCAGCGTCGATGATGCTCACCGAGCAAGCGACACAGGCGCACCAACACGGCGAGTTGACGAGGGCTGAAGAGCTCGGCATGCCCGGCCAGGCCGTAGAGCGAGGGGTTGGTCACACCCGACCACTGCGGCAGCTCCACCTCGGGCAGCTCCGCAGACAACGCCCGAAGGTCCCTGGCGAGGGCCTCCTGAAGCATCGATGCCGACGCCAGCGCGCCTTCGGCGCGCACATAGCTCTTACGCCCCCGCGTCCATCGCCCGGTCGATCGCACCAGCGCCGAGAGTTCTTCGCTGCCACTGACCTTGAGCGCCTCCACCAGGGCCCCGCGCGTCATCTCCGCCTCACAAAAGGGGCAGATCGCGCGCCGCCCCGACCAGGCCCTCCCCTCCTCGGGAGGCTCGCCATGGTCACACAGCTCCGTCGACATCGTCTGCAACGCCGGGTCGGGCCGCCGGGCCACATGCACGGCCCTCCCCCCGCGCTTGACGAGCCAGGGCCGCTTCGAGAGCGAAAACTCGCCATCGCACGCCCCGCACCGCACCTGCCGGCTCCACACATACGCCAGCGTGCGTCCCGCCTCCCCGGCGTCCCGCGCCGGAAAAAACGCTGCGGTCTCCTCCCGCAACGCCTCCAGGAGCACGCGCCCCTCGCGGGCTACCAACGCGGCCAGCTGTGGCCCGCGCTGCGACTCCTGGAGCAGCGCGCGCTGGATAAAATGCGCCAGCTCATTGTTATCCACCGAATACGCCCGCGCCCCGAGCGACGCCGCCTCCAGCGGAATCGTCGCGCCCCCGCTAAACATATCCAACACGCGCTGCTCTCCCGGGCGCGCCAGCTGCGCCATCACGGCTTGATGCGCATGACCACCGCGCTCCCGGCAGTATCCCTCCACCGCCTCGCGCACCTGCTCCACCTGCACATCGCCACGCATCAACGACGTGACCACCACTCCACTCACCGCCGCAAAGGGCCGCCGGGCCCACCAGGTAAATATTGTGTGCGCCGTCTTCCCCCGCTGATAGCGCTCCTTCCGACTGGCCTCGGTCACCGCCTCCGAAGGAAAAAAACGCTCGATCAGACTCCCTCGCTCCTCACCGTCCGAAGCGCTCCCCTTTCTATCCTGCGCCGCATTCATCCCCGCCCCCCCGTCTCGATGTCGGAACTTCACCCGCGGCAACCACGCACCGGTCACCTCCTGGTTGAGTACCACAAAACGCGCTCCCTCAAACCCGGGCCGATCGTCGTGCGCCATGACAGAACTCGCTCGCAAGAGAGGACCGGGCCCAGGGCAGAGCGCTCCCTCAAAGGCCGCGGACGCACCGCGGCCTCAAGCACCTCCGGCGGTGCTTACGCTCCCTGAACATCGATCGAGAGACCGGCCTCCGCAGCGTCGAACACCCCGGCGCCCCCTGCCTTGTCAAAGGTTCGGGCCACGTCCGGCGAGTTCGGCCGATGAGGATGCGGCCGATGTACCTGTATAACACCCGATAACTTTACAAATTTCAACAAATAGACATTTTCGGCGCCACGCTTGCCGAATCCCCGGGTTTGCGGGCCCCGCATTTCATTGCTATCCCTCGCCAGGCACAGCGGGTCCCGATCGTCCCTAACTCTCCCATCCATGCGACCTCTCTCATGCTCCCCCGTCGACTCGATAAGTACATCGCCGACTGCACCGGCCTTCCTCGCCGCGAGATTCACCGGCGGCTCCGCACGGAGTGCGTGCGCGTGGAGCGCCCCGAGCCCTGGCCCACCCCCGAACCCTGGCCCGAGACGCTGATCTACGACGATGATCGGGTCTTTTTTGACCAGCGCCTCCTCGCGCCCTCAACGCCCTCCAGCTACCACATTCACCACAAGCCCATGGGAGTCGTCTCGACCACCTCTTCGCCATCGGGCGCGCCCTGCCTGGGTCCTGTCCTGGCCAGCCTCCCCCGGGGCACCTTCCCGGTTGGCCGCCTCGACCGCGACACCACGGGCCTGATGCTGATGATCGACGACGGCGATCTGGCCCATCTGCTGCTCCACCCGCAATTTCACATCGAAAAAGAGTACTTCCTGCGCGTCCCCGGTGCGCTCACGCTGAGCGACCCCCGCGTTCAACGCGCGCTGACGGGCGTGGAGCTCCGCGACGGGCCGGCCCGCGCCCTGAGCGCCCGCATCATCGCCTCGGCCCCCGACCAGAGCACACTGGGGCTCGTCGTCGACGAGGGGCGCAAGCACCTGGTGCGGCGCATGGCCCGCGCGCTCGATCTGCACCTCCAACATCTGCACCGCTGGCGCATGGGGGATCTTAAGCTCGGCGAGCTCGAGCTCGGCGAGACTCGCTCTCTCAGCGAGGCCGAGGTTCAGGAGCTCTGGCAGGCCGTCGGTGGCCACGCCCGCGTGCGTCGCCGACGCCTGGGCGCGCTTGTTCGCATCGCCCGTGACCGCCGCGCCGACCAACGCCCCGACCAGCGCCTGGAAGCCTTTCTCGAAACCTGCGACGCCTCCGCCGAAGAACTTCTGGCGCTTCAGACCACCTGAAGTCCCTCCTGCTCGGGGCCCGAACACCCGGGCTACAGTCCTCAAAAAGCTCGAACAAACCGAAATCGCTCAACTTTTTTCACTTCACCGGAATGAAAGCCCCCCTCCCGAGGTGTTATAGCTTTCGATGATGGCGAGGCCCCCTGAGGGTCTCGGGTTCGGGTTAACCCCCCGGATCGGTGAGCGTGAGCTTGCCCCGGCGTCGGGTTCGGGACCGGCACCCGGATACGGCGTTCGCGATCGGGATAAATCGCGCATTCGACGTGCCGCAAAAAGGAGGTGATCCAGTGAGTAGTGACTGTACCCATACGGCTGGTGAGGTGGTGTCCTGCTAGCAGGCCCCCACGGTCTGGCGTCGTTTCTCTCGCTCCAGGCTCGTCCCTTCTAAGGGACAAACGAGAGATACGCTAAGCGGCTGGTGGCCGCGACGCTAGTGGTATCCTTGACACCACCGCCCCCGCGTGGATTCGGCTCGGCCGGGCCGAGAAGACCTGAGAGCATCCACGCGGGGCCTTTTTTTGCTCCACGCCAACTCGTGCGCTCCTTAGAGTGCCGCGAGTTTTTTTGTGTTTGGAGCTCGGCACGCGGCTCCGCCCTTTCATCGCGTATGCGCCGCCTCAAAGGCCCCGACTCAGCCTGCGCCGAAGACCGGCACGTGCCTGCGCATACGAAAACGCCCCGACGAAGCCGGGGCGTTTTCTTAAGATGCCCCACAGGGCATCGACTCTCAGCGTGGGTTCAGCGCTCATCCACCGGCGCGTCGAAGATCCACTCGGCATCGCTGATCTGCGGAAGAATCACCGAGATTTCGCAGACTCCCGGCGCCTGACCGCGCAGACTGATCGTGTTCTCTTCGGAGGGCTCCACGTCGAAGTTCACGCTCCCATCGCTGCCCAGGCAGGTCTCCGGCGTGAGCACTTCCACGTTCATCCACAGGTGGTTGCAGACCGGCCAGATGTCGCCATGCGGTGGCCGGGTGACCGGGCGCAACTCCAGCTTATCCGACCGCCCTACCCGCAGCCGGCCCGAGGCCGGCTCAAAGTCCAGAACCTCCGGGCTGATCACCTGCACGCCCAGCTCGCTGCGCGAGCCGCGCGCCGGTTGAATCGACGAGCGCACCAGCACCGGTCCCGGCTCCGTAATTGGCGTGAGGTGGAATCCGGCCTCATCACACCTGCCGCGGCCATCCATCGTTTCCGGACTCAACTCCAACCCACAGCTTCGCGCGGAGCCCACCAGCACATCGCCCCCGGACGAGTAGCGCTGAAACGCCAGCGATATCGGCGTCCCCACCAGGTAGGCGGCGTTGGCCTTATCGGCGCAGACATGCGCCAGGTCGGCACGCGCCACATCCGCGACCTGGAAGCTCGTCGCGTCACTAAATCGCTCCCCGCCTCCCTCGACCTCCACGTAGAGGCGAGCCGTACCGGCGTGCTGGCCCGAAAGCACCACCGCGTGCGGATACTCCGTCGACGGACTCACCCGAAACACACCCTCGGGCTCGACCCGCATCTCAACTACCCGCTCCACCCGGCGGTCGTCGATCCCTTCCAGATACAGAAGCATCCCCGACCCCACCGCCAGCGGACGATCGAACTCCGTGCTGCTATCGGCCGGCAGATAAAAGAACTGCACATTGCCCTCTTCCCCCTCCTGGCGAGCTCGTGAGTCGCAGGCCACCGCCGTCATCACCAGCGCCGCGGTGGCCATCATCATCATGTGTCGATTCACGCCTGCCATATCTCCTCCTTCATACGTCTTAACATCTCGGGGCCTGCTCATCTGACGCCACACCCAGGCGCCTATTCACACGCAGATCCCGGATGGCACCGGGGATAGGAGCATATCCCCGATGCCGCCTCTCCCCAACCCCGGCGCTAGAAGAGGTTGTAATTAAAGCCCAAACTCACAATCACCAGGTTGAGCCAGTTTTTGGTGTACCCATCACCCGGCCCCTCCTCGGCTTGATCTGGCGAGGTCCCATCGGCTCCTCCCCCCAGATAACGCACGTTTAAAAAGGCATCGATCTCCGGTGTGACCACCAGCCCGGCACGCACGCTGGCGTCCAAAATCGCGCCGAGCACCTCGGTATCGGTGCTGCCATTGACCCACTGCCCGGGCGCATAAAACCCGTCGATTTCAGCGCCGAACCACACCCCGTTCTCCAGGGTATGGCGCCCCCGCACCTTCAAAATGGGCACCGGCCCCACATCACGACGCACCCGGTAGAGCTCGCCATCGTTGCTCTCAAAACTGATCGTCGCGTTTCGAATCTGCAGCGATGCCCCCACCCCCAGCTCGGTCTTCTCCGATTTAAAGAGGTCGTACATGTAGCTCAAGCGATAGAAGGGAAAGCTGTAGCGCGTGGTCATCGGCGTTCCCTCATCAAAGGTGGCCCCGTCGATCTCCACATCGCGTCGGTTGAGCACCCGGGTCTCGATCTCCAGGGGTTGGTAGAGAAACACCAGGTTATGGCGCCCCTTGAACTTCGCCTCCACGCTCAGCCGCATAAAGGGGAAGAGCACATCCTGGCCCCCCTCATCCACATAATCGAAGTAGGTGCCAGCCCTCCCGAACTGAATCTTATGGTAGACCGGCGAGTTGAACCCGAGCTCGGCCACCGTCCAGACCCGGTAGCCGGGGACTGGCTCCTCAGTTACGTCCAACTCCTGAGCTGCCGCGCTCCCGGGCACGCTGAGCATCATCGCCAGCGCCAGCGCACTCCCACCAACATACCTTCGAAGGGTCGTCATCTCGCTCTCCATCACAGCCATCAAGTGAGTCCTTATCGCGCTCCCGGTGGAGCGCTCCGGTACGTGTAGACACCCCTGCCAGCACGGAAAGCCCCGAACTCCGCCCGCCCTTGCATCTTTTGCGCCGCGCACCCCCGGGCGAAACTGCACGACGCGCCAGAACAAAACAGCCCCCGCGCCATCAGGCGCGGGGGCTGTTTGACTCAACGCTCCCCCGAAACCATCAGGGCCTACGAGCGCTTACTGGGGCGACTCCACTTTAATCGCAACCAAAGCTCTCAAAGGAGCGCCCGTCCAACCCGCTGTAGCCCGGAGACAACCCGCCGACCCCACCACGACCGGCCGAAAAGCTCATCGACGTTCCGCTCGGCAGCGACGACTCCAAGCAATACACGCCGTAGGAGTCACCACCGGCGCCACCGGCTCCCGGACCACCGGCGGCGCCATTACCGCCCTTACCGCCTCGTCCGCCGGCGTTCGATCCAAAAGGCCTGCATCCCCCGGACACATCGCAATACTCCGCCGAACCATAACCGCCCTCACCACCGACGCCTCCCGCACCGCCGGCGCCTCCGGCACCGCCGGCAGCACCGGGCGAGGCGATAAAGTCACTCTCCTCCACCCGAAGCGTCGATCTCGTCACAACAAGGCCAATACTCATGCCGCCGGCCTGACCTCCCTCACCACCGGCGCCGCCACATCCGGCCGCGCCACCACCGCCACCGCCCGATCCGGTCAACGATTGCGAATGAATGGCCTTCCAGCTACCGCCGCCACCGGCACCACCAAACCCGTGCCCCCCGTCGCTCCCGGGGGCGCCATCTCCCGCTACCACCAGTTGACCACCTTCGATGCGATACCCGGGCTCTCCGCGCAGCCCGGCACTCCCAGGCGCCGTGGAGTCTGCACCGGCCTCTCCATTGCGCCCTCCACGTTGGTATTGCGTTCCCGGCGCGCCACCACTGGCGTCCCCTCGCGAACGCCCGGCCGCAGGTTGAGTAACAGCACTGGTCGGCGAACTCTGAAAATACCCAACCCCTCCCCAGGCTCCTTGCTGAGCGCGCTCGTCACACGCTTCATTTTTGTTATCGGCAAAAGCAGGCGCTGCGCTTGTGTTCGGATGCACTATACCATCACGCCCCGCGGGCCCGGGATTCCCGGAAGCGCCGGCCTGACCATGTTTTCCGGGCGCCGGCAGCCCCGGACTCGACCACACCCGGCGCAACGTCAGGCCCGTGCTCTCGCCTACAACCACACCTACCGTACTGGCCCCTGGCGTGGTGGCATCGGCGGTTTCAACCACAAACCCCTCAAACAGCGTGGGTGACTCCACGGACGCGGCAACCACTCCCACCAGATCCCCGGCCAGAGCCGAAGCCCGGGTCATGATCTGAGTCTGCTGATCGGGCTGTCTCAACCACCCATCCTGACGATAGCCGCCCACCATCGAGACACCATCGCGCACCATCAAGGGTCCCTCAATGGCCGGCGCGCTGGCATGAGTGGCCACAACCACCGCCTTCACATCCCGACTCTCCGCAAGATTCAGCGCTGCGGTGACGTTCCCCAGGGGTGCCCCGCGCGTCCCATCTCCCGACGACGCCAGCGTCGACACATAGACCACATCGTCACAATCGCCTGCACCCAGCCCCGGAATCTCGGGCTCATCGCATACCCCGTGCCCGGTTTCCCCCTGGCCACACAGGCGCACTCCCAGGTCGCAGGTCCCGCAGGTCGGCTGCGCAGCCACCCCGGCGACGCAATTGCACGCCCCGCAGTCCAGCGTCTCACCACAACCATTATCCACCAGGCCACAGGCATCCGCCGGGCAGCTATCGACTGTCGGCTCGCAAACCTCTTCGCACTCCCCGCAGTCCAGCATCTCCCCACAGCCATTATCTACCAGACCACAGGCATCCACCGGACAGCTCTCGACTGTCGGCTCGCAAACCTCTTCGCACTCCCCACAGTCCAGAGTCTCACCACAGCCATCGTCCACCAGACCGCAGGCATCCTCCGGGCAGCTATCGACTGTCGGCTCACAGACCTCTTCGCACTCCCCACAGTCCAAAGTCTCGCCACAGCCATTATCCACCAAACCGCAGGCATCCTCCGGGCAGCTATCGACTGTCGGCTCACAGACTTCGCCATCATCCGGCTCCCCGACGTCATCCGGTTCCCCGACATCATCCAGCCCCCCGACATCATCCACTCCCCCGACATCGGGCTCGCCCTCTGCAATCGGCGTCCCCTCGCCATCGCCCCCCGAACAGCCCGCGGCGACCACAAACGCCCAAACCACCATCCACACATGTATACGTCGTACCATCCTATCCTCCTTAAGGTGGACCAGGACTGAACCAACGACTGCACACGACTGTTGGCCAACAACCCCCTGGCTGCCGGTCTGTTACTCAGACCGACCCGCTCTGGTTAATGTCGCTTACCCCGAACGCACGTGCACACCGGCCCTCACCGCAATCTCACGGGAGCCCAGCACGAGTTCGCCCCCCTGACGATGTGAGTGAATAAGGCCGCGCCGAACGCAGCTCAGTTTTTTAACGACCCGATCACGATGCCCAAAGACGCGCGGCGAGTAAAGAGAATCTCCCGGAAATTCCCGGAAGGGGAGGGGTACGGCGCGGAAAAAAGACCACATTTCAAAACAAAATCAAGCACTTAACCCCACCCCAAAAACATCTTAAATACATCACCCATCTGGGGTAATTCCGACGCTCACAGCTTCCCCCCACTCCGAGAGACCTCCCCGCTTTACCGTGCCAGCGCTCCGACTCGCCGCCGGCGTCCGGCCATCAGCGCCGCCGCTGTACCGGCCAATACCCAGCCCAGCGCCGGCATCCCCCCGCCTCCCACAGCGCCTCCCACAGCGCATCCCCCACCGTCGGCGCCCTCATTGCGGACCGAGACCGGCGCGCTGGTCTCCCCTTCCCGTCCCCAGGCGTCGACCCAGGTCGCGGTGATCTCGGCGTCGATCGGCTCGTACATTGTATCCAGATCACCCCATAGAAATGTCACATGCTCCTCATTCTCGGTCAGCACCAGCGCGGACGCCGGAAGCACCAACGTTTCGGGATACTCGCCACGAATCTCAAAACGCAGCCCGCCCTTCTGAGAATCGTAGCCCTCCACATTCAGGGTGAGCCAGGCCGTGTCATCACAGCTCGTCGCCATCTCGCTGCACCCCTGGCGCTGCGGAGTTGCCGAGCGCTTCAGCGCTCCCACCTCCAGCGAGACCGCCGGCGGAAGATCCACCGGCTCGGTCGGCTCCTCCTCCAGGATCGCCATGACGTCATACGTCATGGCGAACGAGCAGGCCCAGGCTCCCCCGAGCGTAGCCCCCGTCACAGTCGCTGCCGTCAGCAGCGCCATCAGAGCCCGCGTAATCTTGGTGTCACTCATCGTATCCTCGCGCTCCAACATCTGTGATGATCCTCCGCGATGACTCAACCCGGCATCCGAATTCACCGGGACATCACGCCGCCCGCGGCCCCAAAAGAGATTTGCACCTTCTAGGCCAGAGGCCCTTCAGCTCTCCCGAGCACGGCCCGGCTCAGGCCCGCAGCGAAAAGTTGAGCAGTTTGCACTCCAGGCGGCCGTTGTAGATGGAGTAGATTTTATCGGCGCGCACGCCCAGCTCAAAGCCCAGCTCCTTCGAGCCGGTGAGCACCGAGGCCTGCCAGCCCCCGAAACGCGATTTAAGGGAAGCGCCCAGCTCCCGGTGAGCCTGCTCGGCCTGACCATCAGCGCCCAGACGCTCCCCGTAGGGCGCGTTGGTCACCACCAGCCCGGGGCGATCGGCGTGCATCGGCGGCACAATTTCGGTGACCGGCTTACGCGAGTAGCGGATGATCGCGTCAAGCCCGGCCTTCTCCGTGTTGGCCCGGGCCGTGCGCAGGATCGAGCCCTGGATATCGGTGCCCACGTACACCCCCAGTCCGCGCCGCCCCGCTTCAAAACGCTCCTGAGCCCGGGCTCGCTCCCGAGCCCAGGCCAGCTCGTCATGCTGCAGCCAGCCGTCCACACCAAAATCATCGCGGACCAGCCCCGGCGCGCAATCGGCGGCCATCAACGCCCCCTCGATCAGCAGCGTCCCCGAGCCGCACATCGGGTCAAAGAGTGGCGCGCCCTCCCGGGCCAGCGCCGGCCACCCGGCGCGGATCAACACCGCCGCGGCCACGTTCTCCTTCAGCGGCGCGCGCCCCTTATCGGCCCGGTACGAGCGCTTATGCAGGCTGTCACCGGCCAGATCGATGCTGAGCGTCGCCTGATCCTTCTCCACATGGCAGTTGATCTTGAGATCGGGGCGTCGCAGATCGACGGAGGGGCGACTGCCGAAGCGCTCCCGAAACTGATCGACCACGGCATCCTTGACCTTCAGCGCCCCGAATTTCGTGTGGGTGATCTGCGAGTTGCGCGCGGTGAAGTTCACCGCCAGCGTCGAATCCACCGCCAGATGCTCATCCCAGGCGATGGTGCGCACCCCATCGTAGAGAGCCTCCGGGGAGGGGGCAGCAAAGCGCTTGAGTTCCAGCAGCACCGAGTTGGCCAGCCGACTCCAGAGCAGGGCCCGGTAGCCCGTCTGCAGCGGCCCCTCAAAGTGCACCCCGGCCACGGTCTGCCGCACCTTCTTGGCGCCCAGGCCCCGGAGTTCCTCCTCCAGAAGCAGTTCCAGGTTGCGCGGGCAGGTGGCAAAAAATGCATGGGTCGTCGACATCACACTCTCGTTCTTCGATCGGATCGGGTCAGTCACAGGCAGCGCTTGTGCCGGGGCATAACACCCGCGGCGCTCACGCCTGCCGCAGGGCGCGGGCCGCTTATACAGGATCGCCGCGCAACACGCATGTCCGGCGCACCTCCCCGGCCGAGAGTCGGCCGCCTCACTGTGACTCGATGTAGCGCCGGGCCGTGCGTCGGTCGATGCCGGCCCGACGCGCAACCTCCTCATAGGTGCCGTGGCGCCGGTAGAGCAACTGACAGTAGCGCGCCTGGAGCTCACGCAGCTCCAACGCGCCGGCGCCCACCTCCCGAACCAACGCCAGCTCCTGCGGACTCAACGCCTTGGCCCACTCATCGACGCGCTCGCCAGGGTGCACATCCCCCCGATAGCTGCGCCCCAGCAACACCCGACGTACCGCCTGCTCCAGCTCCCGTACATTGCCCGGCCACCCGTAGCTCCCCCCCGGCGAGTCCCGCAGCGACGCCACCACTCGCCGGCTCGACGCCTCATCGGCCCGGCCAAGCACCCCCTCCACCATATGTGCCACCAGCACCTCCAGCTCCCCGGGCGCCTCCTCCAGACGAGTCGCCAGCGAGGGAACCTCGATCACGTCGGTGCAGAGCCGGTAGTAAAAATCATCCCGAAAACGCCCCGACCGACGCAGCTCCCCGATGTCTTGATTCGTCGCCGCCACCACTCGCCCCTCAAAACGCCGCTCCTGATGGTCCCCCACCGGCACGAAGACCCGCTCCTGCAACACCCGCAACAACTTGATCTGCACCGGCACGCTGGCCTCCCCGAGCTCATCGAGGAAGATCACCCCATGGCGCGCGCAACGCCCGAACACACCTTCGTGATGCTCGATCGCCCCGGTGAACGCTCCCTTGCGGTGGCCGAAGAGCTCCGACTCGATCAGGCTCTCCGGAAACTGCGAGAGGTTCAGCGGAACGAAGAGCTCGGTGAAACTCTGCGCGAAACGCCCGCTCTGGGCATCAAATGGAATCCAGCTCGACGCCCCCAGCACCGCCGCCGCGGCCCCCTTACCACTGCCGGTCGGCCCGACCAGAAAGACCGAAAAATCCTCCATCCGATCCCAGAGCTGCCCCTCGTAGCGCACCATGTCGTCGGTGAACACGTTCTGCCAGAGGCGCTCCCGCAGCCGCCCCATCGAGGGCGATTCCCCCCGCAGCCGCTCCCGCGCCAGGAGGAAGGTGCGCCGCATCTGAAAAAAGATCCCCACAAAGCGCTCCGCCCGCTCCTCGGCCATCCCCCGTTCCACCAGCCGCCGGGCCACCTCCCGGCCGAACCCGGCGGACACCGGCTGCGCCCCGGCCTCCAGCTGGCGGGCCACCAGAGCATCGAACTCCGGCACAAACACATGAAAAGTATCAAAGAGCAGCGCCACCTCCACCAGCTGGCGCTCCTCCCCGCCCAGCCCTCGCAGGTCCAACGGCCAGAGCCGGTCCAGCTCGCGGCGCACCGCCCGCAGCGCCGCCTCCAGGGGCGCCTCCCCTCCCAGATCTTCTCCCAGTGTGGCGGCCAGGCGCCGGTCCTGCCGGACCCGCTCCTGACTAAAGGGGTTGGCAAAGGCCGCCTGGGCCACCTCGCTTAAAAACGCCCGCGCATCCCCGTCGATCATTTTGACCTCATACAAAAAATGAACATCACCCCTGCATAATATGTACATTCCCCGGACAAGCACACAAGCACAGTCCCCCGCGCATCGGACGCAGCTCCCGAAATTATCCGATTTTACCCCTTATATTTCCGCACCTTAACCCAAAAACACCGAAACATATCGCCGCGCTGGCACGCCTTCTGCTCTACATGGCGAGCATCCCCCGCATCCGGCGGGGACCCACGGTCCATCCGACCACACGCACCCGCTGCCACTGGAGAGCATCATGGAACATCCGACGGTTCAGAAAGACACCAACGCCTGGATCTTTCAGGTCTGGGCCTCCTTTTTGCTGGCGACCGGCATCACCATCACCGGCATCGTCTACCTGCCGGTCGACCTGTGGATGAAGAGCTTTTTGCTCATGGGCATGCTCTTCACCCTGGGCTCCTCCTTCACCCTCTCCAAGACCATCCGCGACAATCACGAGGCCCGACGCCTGATCAACCGGGTCAGCGACGCCAAGGCCGAAAAAATTCTTCGCGAATACGAGCTGCGCGACGTCGCCTGAGCCCGCCCCTCAAACATGAAAGCCCCGGCGGCGCCGCGCCATCAGCGCCGCGCCGCCGGGGCCGCTCAATACATCAGGAACCCGCCACGGGCTCAGAACTCGAAGTTCAGACCCGCCATCAGCGCAAAGCTCGTCTCTTCAAACACCGTCACCCGCCCCTGCACGTAGGGCACAAAGTTCGAGCCGGTCTCCATACTCAGCCCCACCAGCAGGTTGGCTCCCAGGTCGGTGGCGTCATCGGAGGTCAGCACGTCGCCGTCCCCATTGACGATCCGGACATCAGCGTAGCGCAGCCCCGCCCCCAACCCCAGATAAGGGGTCACCGGAGCGTCCAGCGCCAGGTGCACCAGGGCGTTGAGATCGAACTGCAGCACCGTCGACTCCGTCCTCGCCCCCAGCACCTCGTTGCTGCCGATGAAGTAGTACTGCAGCCCCGGGTTCACCGAGAGGGCCACCTGCGGCGCCACCGCGAAGGTGAAGCGCGCGTCGAGCCCCGCCAGCGGCACCTCGGCATCAAGATCGTAGCCGACCACCACCCCGGCGCTGTTGCCCACCAGCGCCGAGGAAGCCTCCTGCGCCAGCGCCGTCGAGGCCATCCCCAACACTCCCAACGCGGCCAGCGCCGCCACACCCATCTTCGTTCCCACGTTCATCATCGACATTCGGTACTCCTTACGCATCATTCATCGCGGCCCGAACTCCCGGGCCGCCTGTTCATCCACCATCTAACCACCCGTTCGCTCTAGCATAGTCCCGTTTGCCCCGACGAGTTGTCGGCCTAGAAGGATTGGCGGGTGGCCTCCCAGAGGTAGTTCAGCCCCAGGGTCAACTCGGTGTTGGTGCCCGGCGTCCCCACCGCCCTGTTCTGATAGAGAAAAGCGTTAAACGAAGCGGTGAAAAAGAACTGGTCAAACACTGCAAAGTACACCCGATTGGCCGCCCGCAACTCATGCGCCCGATCCCGGGAGATGCCGTTGTAGAAGTACTCCAGCTCGCTCTCAAACTGGATCGGGCGGCCCAGCACCTCCATCAGGTTGACCCGCTTGAGCACGTACCCGGCGTTAAACCCGCGGGTGGCCTGACCCTCGGGTTCGTTGAGGTCGCGACGGGTGTTCACACCGATCTTCAGGTCCAGGGGCTCGGCCACCTTAAAGGACAGACCGATAATCCCGCGGGTGTCCAGACGGTGCCAGCTGCGGGTCTCGGGCCGATCAAACTCGGACTCCACCTGCACCTCGGCCAGGGGGCCGGGCACGTACCAGCGCCCCCCCAGCCGCGAGCGCAACGTCAGGTTGCGGTACTGCGTGCGCAGACGCACCAGGTCCTTGGTCTCCTCAAACGTGGCCCCCTCGGTGTCGGGTAGGCGCGCGCTGGCGTACTGAAGCACCAGGTCCGAGTCCCAGCCGTGATCGCGGCTGTCGGCCCGCGCGCTGGCCTTCCCCTCCAGGTTGATCTGATCGGTGGAGGCCACGGCCAGCTGACTCTGATCGTAGCCGGGAGCCCCGCCCACCTGCGGGTTACGCACCTGGACCTGATTGTACGAGGCGTTGATCGACCCGGCCCAGGTCCACAGAAACTTCTTATGCAGGTCCGGAAAGCTCCCCCGGGCGCTGAGCCCCGACGTCTGGGGAGCGCGGGCCAGCTCCCCGGGGTCATTGACGTAATGCACCACCAGCTCCGAGATGCTCGGCGCCTGACCGGCCCAGGCCGGCTCAAAGGTTGCCCGAGCCCCGAGCTCCTCCGGGGCCAGCACCCCGTCGCCCCCGGCCGCCAAAAAGTCGTTGAGCGCCACCCGGTACAGGCGATCCTCCACCGGCGCTCGCCCGTTGATCAGCACCTTATCGCCCTTCTTCTCCAGCCCGGCACTGACCAGACGCTCGCCAAGCCGCCCGGCCACCTCCTTGAGCCGGGCCCCGCTGAGCGTGCCCACCACCACCTGGTTATCAAAGGGCATCGCGCTGTACACATCGGCCAGGGTCAGCTCCCCGCGCAGCGGAAATTGCCCCTGGTCGCGAAACGCCCCGGCGTTGACCAGCGCCACCTCGGCCCCGGCACTAAAGCGCATCACATTCATAATAAAGGTGCGCAGATCGCTTAGCTCAAAGGGCCCGGCCAGCCCGGCGGCCGCGGCGATCAGCTGGCCCCAGTCCTCGCAATAGGCCTCGGCCAACCCCTCCAGCACCTCGCGGCTGACACGATCCTCGGGCATCTCCGCCACGCTCACCCGTCGGGGCACCACCTGGACAAGACGAGCGCGCTCCGCATCAAAGCGCACCTGCAACTCCACGGTGTGAACGTGTCCCGGACCGCTGTCCGCCGACACAATCGGCGTCCCGGTCCCCTCGGCCCAGGCCATCCCCAGACGCCTCTCATCGGGTACCTCATCGGCATCAAAGAGGTGACTCGCCACCAGCAGATCGATGCCCTCCACCTGCGCCCCCAGCGCGTAGGCGCCGCGCAGCGCGTCGGCATGACGGGCGTGATACTGCACCAGGGTCAGATCGGCCTGCGCGCGCATCTCCCGAACCAGCCCGGGCAACACGTGTGCCGGCTCCACAAGTTCCAACCCGGCACGCTGACGCTCGGTCAGCGGCTCCAGCAGATGCGGGGCCATCACCGACGCGATCGCGATGCGCACCCCGCCGCGCTCCACCACCTTAAAGGGGGCCCCACTCCCCAGCCCCATCGCCTCACAGATGGCATCGGCCCCGCTGAAGTTCGCGCAACGCAGGTTGGCGGCCTGCACGTCCAGCCCCCGCTCCCGGGCGGCCTGCACAAACGTGATGAGTTCATCCCGGGGCGCGCTGAGCTCGCGGTTGCCCAGCGCCTGGGCGTCGACCGGCACCACGTTGAGAAGATCCACCAGGTTGCGCGCCCCCTCCTCCCCGCTGCTCAGCAGGTAGCGGCTGATCGGCCCGGGAAAAATCGCGTCTCCTCCACTCAAAATCAACGGCGCCGGCAGCCCGCCGCCCACCGAGAGGTCGGCCAGCGTACGGATGTAGCCGGCCTGGCGCGCCCAGCTCAGCTCCCGGGCCTCCGCCGGCTCGCGACAATCGATGCGGGCCAGGTCCCCGTCCAGGTTTCCGCTGACCACCACCGTCAGACGCTCAGCCCGCGCGGGCTTCTGCGCCATCGCCACACCCCCAACCTCAGCTCCCTCGCCATCCGCCGCCAACGCCTCGCCCCCGGGCACCCCTTCCACCTCCCCAACCTCAACGCCCTCCTCCGACCCCGCAACCTGCCCCAGCGCCGGCTGGCCCAGCAGCACCCCCAGCCCCAACACCGCCACAAACATCGATCTTCTGGTTCCCTTCATCCGCATCCTCATCATCATCCTTTCATTCATCACCCGGGCGCCCCCCCGGGGGGCCGCGCCACCCTCATCCCACCGGCCCGAAATCGTCAAGTCCTCCCGCCCCGGCCCCCTCCTACCCCTAACCCGGGTGCTCATCACGGGTTTCGTCCCTGCTCGGCGTTGACAAGATCCGCATAATCTCTTTACGATTCAGCGCGCTGTTGGCATGAATTCTGGACGCGGGATGCGTCCCGGTGAGCCCCGCTCACCATCCTCTCATCGGGCCCTGTGGCCTGGCACCCGAGCCAACGCACGTTAATCGCGCCCGCGCCCCTGCCTCAAGGCATACGCCGCGCGCCCTGGCACCGGATCTTTGGGCTCATGAGCGAACCGGGAATCCTTCCAAAACCCGTCCCCTTCGGTAAATACTACCTCCTCGAACGCATCAACGTCGGAGGCATGGCCGAAGTTTTCAAAGCAAAAGCCTTCGGTGTCGAGGGATTTGAACGCCTCCTGGCGATCAAACAGATCCTGGCCAACATCGCCGAGGACGAAGGCTTCATCAGCATGTTCATTGATGAAGCCAAGATCGCCGGACAACTCACCCACCCCAACATCGCGCAGATCTTCGATCTGGGGCAGGTCGATGGCTCCTACTTCATCGCCCTGGAGTACATCAGCGGCAAGGACCTCAAGACCCAGTTTGAGCGCGCTCGCCGCATCGGCGAAAAAGTCTCCATTCCCCGGGTCTGCTACGTCCTGATGAAAGTCTGCGAGGGCCTGGGCTACGCGCACGAAAAGAGCGACCCCCAGGGCCGCCCGCTCAACATCGTCCACCGCGACATCTCCCCCCAGAACATCCTGACCTCGTTTGAAGGGGAGGTGAAAATCATCGACTTTGGCATCGCCAAGGCCCAGGGCAAGACCAGCCACACCCAGGCCGGGATGATCAAAGGCAAGTTCAGCTACATGAGCCCCGAGCAGGTCCGTGGGCTGCACGTGGATCACCGCAGCGACATCTTCAGCCTGGGCGTCGTTCTCTACGAGCTGCTCACCCTGGAGCGCCTCTTCACCGGGGAGAGCGACTTCGAGACGCTCGAGAAAATCCGCCGCGTGGAGATGAGCCCGCCCTCGCTCTACAACCCCCATATCCCCAAGGCCCTGGAAGACATCGTCCTGCGCGCGCTCAGCGGCAACCCCGAAGAGCGCTACCAGTCGGCCTACGAGCTCGGGGAGGCCCTGGAGCGCTTTATGCGCGAGCAGGGCTACTACTACACCAACAAAGATCTGGCCGCGTACATGAAGGAAGCCTTCAGCGCGGACATTGAGTTCGAGAACAAAAAGCTCGAGTACTACCGCTCGCTCAACCTCCAGCCCATCCAGGAGGCGCCGCCGGTGGCCTCCCGCCGCCCGGCCGCCGACCTGAGCTGGGGCGACGAAGAGATGGAGACCCAGATCTTCGGTCGCGAAGACGCCATCGCCATCGTCGACGACGCCGACATCGTCTACGCCGATGAGGGGTTTGAAGTCCTCCAGGAAGACGCCACCCAGGTGCGCGTCGCCGCCAACCACGCCGCGGTCAGCGAAGAGGCCTCCACCCGCGAATTCGAGCGCTGGGACATGAACCTGGACCTGGGCGCCTCCCCGCGCCGGCGAGACTCGCGGCCCGGAGAGGAACTCGACCTCGATTTAGACATCGAGCCTCGCCAGGCCGCCCCACTCACCGCCCGCACCCCGGCGGTGGAACCCCGTCGCGCCTCTCACAACACGGTCCCCGGCGCCTCGGCCCGGCCCGCCAACCCCGCCCAGAAGCGTAAAAAGTCCGGCGCGAACTTCGGGATCATCGCCCTGGTGGCGATCCTGGTCATCGTTCTGGGGCTGGGCGTCGTCTGGTTTACCCGCGACACCACCGCCCCGGTGGTCTTTGCCTTTGGCGAAGAACCGGTGAGCATCTACATCGACGGCGAACTCGTCCACCAGGGCCCCACCCCCTTTGAATGGGAAGGCACCCCGGGTGAGGTCACCCTGGCCGTGGAGCGTGAAGGCTTTGAGCGCTTCGAAACCCAGACCACGCTCGTCGCCGGCCAGCCTCTGCGCCTGGCCGAAGAACTCACCCCCCTCGACTACTCCAACACCGGCTTCACCGTCGCCAGCACCCCCGAAGGCGCAAAAGTCTTCCTCGGCGACGAAGAGCTCGAAGGAACCACCCCCCTGGAGATTCGCGATCGCAAGCCCGGCTCCTACACCCTGCGCGTGGTCCTGGCCGAGCACTTCGAAGCCGAAGAGACCTTCGAACTCAAGCTCGACCAGGTCGTTGAGCACAGCGTGGCGCTGCGCCCGGCCAAAATCGATCTGAAGGTCAGCAGCGATCCCGCGCGCGCCGACTACACCATCTACACCGCCGAGGGCAGCGAGCGCGTCGCCCGCGGTCGGACCCCCGACACCGCCAAAGGACTCGACGCCTCGCAGAGCTACCGCGTGGTCGTCTCCCGCAGCGGCTACCAGGACTGGGAGAGCACCTTTGAGCCCGGCACCGACGCCGAGGCCACCCTCAACGCCGAGCTCGCGCGCACCGAGAGCGAACCCGCCGTGGCCCGCGACACCGGCTCCGCCACGCGCCCCACCACCGCGACTCGCGCCCCCGATCGCAGCAGCACCACCCGCACCGAAACCACGCGCCAGGCCGCCGCTCGCCCCGAACCCGCCGAGCCCCCCGCGGCCTCCGGTGGCACCGGCACCGTCTCGATCGCCTCTCGGCCCGCGGCACGCATCTACATCAACGATAAAGACACCGGTCAGTACACCCCCTTGATGAACCACCGCCTCCCGGCCGGCACCCACAAGATTCGCCTGGTCAACCCCGAGTTCAACCTCAACAAAACCTACTACGTCGAGTTGAAGGCCGGCGGCGAAGAACGCATCATCAACCGCTGACCTTAACCTCTACGCCCAGGGGGGCCCGGTGCTCCAAAATCCACATCGCACCTCCGAGCGCACCCACTACTGCGAGGCCTGCGCCACGCTTGTCGCCGTCGACGCGGCGCACTGTGCCGAATGTGGTGGGGCCCCCTCCCCCTCCGGGTGGACCCCGCTTACGCTCAGCCCCTACACCTTTTTGGGCCGCATCATCGACGGTCGCTACTTCATCGACCGCTTTCTGGGCTCCGGCGCCTCCGGCCATGTCTATCGCGCGCGCAGCGTGCGGGTGTCACGCTCCTTTGCCATCAAGGTCGTCGA